>JBLNEO010000119.1:0-9070 GCA_050262775.1 Pseudomonadota bacterium
CGTGGCCTTCAGCGTCGGCATGAAGCTGACCCTCACCTGTGTCGACGTCATCGTGGGCTTCACGGCGATCCTGCTCACGCTGCGCACACTGCGCTTCCGCCGTGCATCCGACCCGGCCGCCGCAGCAGACAACGGGGGGGCGTACGCCCCGAGCGACTGACAGATCAGGGTCGCGTCGGGTTCGCCGACCAGCTTGGGCGCGCGGTCCGACGGGCCGACGGGAAGAGGATGCGCTTCGGACGGCGAATCGTCGTCGGGTGCCATGGTCGGCCGTCGCGAGCGCGGCGTGCGGCAACCGATGGCTCACGTGACAACGGCCGACAGCGGTTCTCGGGCGCGTCCTCACTGCGGTCACAGCCGTCGTGATTGACGAATCCGACTCGCCGTGGGAGGCTCCGCGCTCCTGCGACGACAAGGGGGTTCTGCGGTGGACACGTACGTGATCCTGCGCCGGAGCGGCTGGCGCTCGGGCGACGAGCTGGCGCTGGCGGCCGAGCGGTCGCGGCAGGTCGGGGACGAGCAGATGTCGGACGACATCCGCTGGATTCGTTCCTACGTCCTCAACGAGGGCGACTCGGCCGTCGGCACCGTCTGCATCTACCAGGCGACGAGCGAGGCGGCGATCCGCGAGCACGCGCAACGCGCCGACCTGCCCGTGGACGAGGTCATCAAGGTCGTCGACACGGTGATCGTGCGGCCCGACCCCGAGCCCGCAGCGGTCTGATCCGGAGCGGGCGCCGGTCCGCGGCGCCCGCGTTCACCCCGCCCGACAGCGGCCCCCGGCTCCGGCGCTACGGCTCGGTCGTCGACTCGGCCTCGTCGGTGACGGTGTGGAGGGCCAGATGCGGTGCGAGGTGGTGGCCGGCGATCTTCGCCGGCGGCCACCAGAGCGGGTCGGTGTCGACGATGCCCGTCGCGGTCGCGAGATCGGTCCGGAGGTAGCGCGGGAGCTCGCCCGTGAGGAGGACGCCGCGCAGGGTCGGACGGAACGGCGGCGGCGGCGGGGCGAAGCCGAGGTCGGCGGCGAGGGTGGCCGCTGCCGTCGCGGCCTGCTGGGCCGCGATGCCGCCCTGCTTGATCGCGACGGTGGTGACGTCGCCGGCCGCGTAGACGTCCGGGGCGCCGACGACCCGGCCGAACTCGTCGACCGGGACGAAGCCGCCCCAGCCGCGCGGAAGTCCGTCGGGGGCGTTCGCGACGAGCTCGGGCAGCGCGACGACGTGGCTCGCGTCGAGCGTCGCGTGCGGGACGAGCGAGAGCCGGCCGTCGGCGAACGTCCCGGCATGCACGCCGGCGAGGACCGAGACGCCGCGGTTGGCGAGCGCCTCCTCGACGGCGTCGGCGACGTGCGCGCCGAACGCGAGCAGCGGTCGCTCCTCCGGCGTGACGATCGTGAGTCGGAGTTGATCGCGGATGCCTCGCTGGTGCAGCCACCGGTCGGTCAGGAGCGCGAGCTCGTACAGCGGCAACGTCCACGTCGCGCGAGACGGGCTGGCGAACACGAGATGGTCGCCCTCACCGGCCTCGATGTCGGAGAGGGCACGGCCGAAGAGTCCGACGTCGGCGGGAC
Source organism: Pseudomonadota bacterium (assembly GCA_050262775.1). Taxonomy (GTDB): domain Bacteria; phylum Actinomycetota; class Thermoleophilia; order Gaiellales; family Gaiellaceae; genus DATHTC01. The sequence goes on from JBLNEO010000119.1 coordinate 1,571, forward strand.
CGCGAAACGTCAGCGCGCCCTCGATCGCCGGAACGGCCCGCGTCCCGGTCGCGACGACGAGCGCCGAGTACTCGAGCTCGCCGCCGCTCCCGAGGGTCAACACGCGCTCGGCGACGTCGACCGACGTCACGGCCGCGAGCGTGACCGTCGCGCCGGCGTCTGCGGCGAGCGCGACCAGCTCGAACCGAGGGGGCGGCGGCGCGCCGAACGGCTCGACGACGGCCAGGGGGCGGTACCAGAAGTGGGGCTCCGGCGCGATCACCTCGAGCTCGATCTGCTCCTCGGCCGCCGCGCGGAGCGCGTACATCGCCTCGAGCGCGGCAACACCGCCGCCTGCGATCGCAACGGTCGGACGACGGGTGGCTCGACGGGAACGGTTGACGTGCGACATGCTTCCTCGCGCCGAGGAACGGTCCCGCCAAACGGTCGCGCGCCCATCGGCCCTCATCCACAGATGCGCTTCGGGAAACCCGCGCGTGGCGTACGCTCTGGGGTCTGCGCGTCCTCGACAACCAAGGGGGGATACGAGATGCGCCGAGCCTCGTTCGTCAGCTTCGTCGTCGCGGCGGCTGCCGCAGTCGTGCTCGTTCCGGCGGCGACGGCCGACCAGACGTTCCACACGCTCCACGCCGACCTGCACGCCGTCGGCAGCGCGCCGCTGCGCTCCGGCTTCGTCAACGACATCCACACCGAGGGTGTGGTGAATGCCGCGCACGAGATCTACCACCTGAACGGCGCGACGCCCGGCACGACCTACCAGGTGACGATCCTGCTCTACCTGGGCGATCCCTCGTGCTCCTCGGCGCCGCTGATGTTCCCGACGGCGACGGTGGAGACGAACGGCGCGGGCAACGGAAACGCCGACTTCACGTTCCCGGCCGGGCCGCCCTCGGGGATCGAGGGCATCGAGAGCGGGATCCGCTGGCAGCTCTCGACCGCCTCGGGCGTCGCCTACGCGACGCACTGCGCCCCGCTCACGATCGACTGATCGACACGCGGGGGGCGGCGCTGCGCGCCGCCCCCCGCGTCTGCGAGTCCTCTCCGCGGCGTACGCCCAATCCACGGACCGTCGGGGCGGCGTACAATCAACCGTCCAATATCTCCCAGGGGAGGGACCATGCTTCGACGCGTCCTCCACCTTGCCGGCGGCGCGGCCATCGCGCTCGTGCTGGCAACTGCGGTCGCCGCGGCGACCGCGGGAGCAGATGTGCGGGTCTCGACGCACGACCTGATCACGACCGACGCGTTCGCGTCGAGCGTGGGCGGGCCGGCGGACGTGCTCCAGCAGAACGAGCCGCACATCGCGCTCCATCCGACGAATCCCGCCCTCGTGGCGGTCGGCATGAACGACGTCCGGACGCTCGGCGTCTCGGACGACGCCTGGCAGGGGCTCGCCGTCTCGAGCGACGGCGGCGCGACCTACGGCGAGTCCCTGATCCCGGGCTACCCGGGCGACACCTCGGCAGCCGGGCTGGCGTCGCCGATCCGCGGCAACGCGGCGGCGTCGGATCCCTGGCTCGGGTTCGACCGGTTCGGCAACCTGTTCTTCGCCTTCATCGCGTTCCAGCGCACCCCGCCCGGGCAGCCGGCGAACACCACGCCGAACGCGCTCGCGGTCGCGAAGTACAGCGTGAACGCCGGGACGGGCGCCGTGACGTACGTGAAGACGGTCGTCGCCGAGCGCGGCACCGTCGGCCTCGGCCAGCAGGAGGACAAGGAGGCGCTCGCGGTCGACACGAGCCTCTCCTCGCCCTTCAACGGCAACGTCTACGTGTGCTGGGCGCGCTTCACCGGCAGCCAGAACCACCTCACGGTCGTCGCGTCGAGCGACCACGGAGAGACGTGGCGGACGGCACGGTTCATCGGCCCGAGCAACGACCTCAACAACATGCAGGGGTGCAACCTCGCCGTGGAGCCGGACGGCGACGTCTACGTCGGCTACCGCACATTCGACAACAACGCCGGCAACTCGAACCCGAACGACAGTGCGATCTTCGTCGCACGCTCGAGCGACGGCGGCGCGACGTTCTCGACGCCGACGATGGTCTCGCGCTTCGTCGACTACCGCCAGAACGCGACGCGGACGCCGCCGGTCTTCCGCACGTTCTCCGACGTGTCGATGGCGGCGGACGCGAACGGCGTGTACATCGCGTGGCAGGGCCGGAACGGAGCGGGCGGGAGCGACGTCTTCGTGAGCCGGTCGAAGACGAACGGCGGCTCGTGGGAGGCGCCCGTCGTTCCCAACGCGTCCGTCCCCGGCCACCAGCTGATGCCGGCGCTCGCCGCCGCGGGCGGCGCGCTCTCCGTGGTCTGGTACGACAGCCGGTCCGAGCCCGCGTTCACCCCGGCGGGCCCGGTGACGGGGCAATGCCCCGCCGGCGCGACGACACAGGTGGCGTGCACCGGCATGGACGTGTACTACGACCAGGCGAGCACGACGGCGGCCGGCCCGCTCGCGTTCGGGGTCGACCTCCGCGTCACCGATCGCTCGTTCAACCCCAACACCTATGGGTCGATCAAGGCGATCACGCCGTTCATCGGCGACTACATCGCCGTCGCGGCCACGGCGACGACGGCCTCCGTCGTCTGGACGGACAACCGCGACGTGAACCCGACGCTGAACGCGCAGGAGGACGCGGACGCGACGACCGATCCGCCGGCGCTGATCAACGCGCGCTCGCGCGACGCCAACGTCTACTTCGACCGCATCGCCAAGTAGCTCGGTTCGACCTCGAACGACGCGACGAGCGCCGGCGCCGCCGGCGCTCGTCGCGTCTCGGCGCAGGGATCGCTGCGCGCTAGAGCCGGATCAGGAGGAGGATGCCCACCGTCGCGACGACGATCCAGAGCGCCAGCGTCAGCCACGGCACGGTCGTCGGCGGGCGCCTCACCATACTGCTCCAACGTCCGACCGACTGCGTCGGTTGCGCCGAGCCTCGTGGTCTGGCGTCGCGCCTCTCCGAGCGTGAGCCGAGGACGGCGGCCGGCGGATATGCGGCGCACCCGCTCGGCTCCTTGCTCTCCGGGTCTAGGTCGGAGACCGCCCCCGGCTCAGGGGTGAGGTTCGCGGGGACGCCCCGATGCCCTTCCCGATGTGCGGCGCGACACAAGTTCCGTCCGCGCGCGGCGTCTCAAGAGGACGAGGCGCGTACCGAGCCGCCGCCTCCGGGGGAGAGGGGTGCTTCACTGCCGCCACAGGGGCAGCGACGCGAACGGCGGCTCGGCGCGCCCCTCGACTCTTACACGGTTCGCACCGGAGCGCCAGCGCGCGCGGGCGAGATGCGGGCCCGGCGCGGCACGAGCCCCCTAGCCGGGCTCACCGGCCTCCCCGACGGTGCCGGCCGGCGGCCGCTCGCACGGGCCCGCACCAGGGAGACCCGGCCACCGCGTCGGAACTTGCGGCACCCCCGCTTGTAAGTCTTGTGTGAGGCCGTGCGTCGCGCGCGGGCGCAGCGGGCATCCCGCCTCGCGGCACGTCGAACCAGAGGGGGACTTCATGCGAGAGACAGTGCAAGCTGCGCGGCGGACGCCGCGGAAGACGGCGGGCTTCGTCGGGATCGTGCTCGTCGCGCTCGTGGCCGCGGCCGCGGTAGCCGGCTACGTGCCGTCGCCGGTGACGGCAGCGCAGTCGCAGTACGGGCCGACGAACACCGCGAAGCCGACGATCTCCGACACGACGCCGCAGACAGGGCAGACGGTGACCGCGAGCCCCGGGACGTGGGGCGGCGACCAGCCGATCACCTTCACGTACCAGTGGCAGCGCTGCAACACGGCCGGCGCGTCGTGCACCGCGATCGCGGGTGCCACGGCACAGACGTACACGCTTCAGGCGGCCGACGCCGGTTCCACGCTCCGAGTGGCCGTCACCGGGCGGAACGCCGTCGGGACGTCGACCGCGACCTCGGATCAGACGGCGGTGGTCACCCGCGGCACCGGACCGATCGCGGTCGAGAACGTGTCGCCGCCGAACCGCCTGCTGATCTCGCAGGTGCGGTTCGCGCCGCGGCGCCTCTCGTACGGGCGCACGCAGACGTTCACCGTCACCGTCCGCGTCGTCGAGACGAGCGGGCGGCGGCCGGTCAGCGGCGCGCTCGTGTTCCTCCGCTCCACGCCGGTCGTCACGACGACGCCGGGCGAGCGCGCGACGGACGCGAACGGCTCGATCACGTACACGGTGCACACCGAGCGTGACTTCCGCCAGCTCTTCCGGCCGGGCTACAACCTGCAGTTCTTCGTGCGGGCGCGCAAGGGCGGGGAGGACCCGCTCGCCGGCGTCTCCACGAGGCGCCTCGTACAGGTCGCAATCCGCCGCTGACCGCGGTGAGGGCCGGGCTGCCCGCCAGGGCGGCCCGGCCATATCCGCTCCGGGGACGAGGCGGCACGCGGGCGGGCCGGATCGACGCGCGCGCCGCGGCCGTCCGTGGCCCCCGCGTGGGGGTTGCCGACCGCCGACGCGCATGCGAGGCTGAGAACCGGTCGCCGCCCACGCCCAAGGAGTCCGTCACGGGGGAACTCGAGCACGGGACACGCCGATCCCGCCCCGTCGTCCTCGTCTGCGAGGACGACGCCAGTCTGCGCGGGCTGCTCCACCTGTCCCTCGGGGGCGTCTTCGACGTGCTCGAGGCGACCGACGGCAACGAGAGCGTCGAGCTGGCGCGGACCGCCCGTCCCGACGCGGTCGTCGTCGACCTGATGCTGCCCGGCGTGCTCGGGATCGACGTGATCCGTGCGGTCCGCGCCGAGGCCGGCACGGGGCCGATGCGCATCGTTGCGCTCTCGGCCTGGAGTCACCTCGACCAGGAGGCCGTCGAGGCGGGCGCCGACCGGTTCCTCTCGAAGCCGTTCGACCCCGAGGAGCTCCGGGCCGTGCTGTCCGAGCTGCTGGAGGCCGCGTGAACGCGCGCGCGGAGCCTCTCGTCGCCGGGCGCCTGCGGTCGCTGCGGCGCGGCGTCGACTCGATCGCGGGCCGCCTCGTGCTGGCGAGCGGCGCCTTCGCGCTGCTCGTGGCCGTCGCGTTCGCGCTCCTCGTCGCCACGGTCGACGAGCTGCGGGCCGCGAACGCGCGCGAGGCGCGTGCGAAGGAGGTCACGGTCGCGGTGCTCGCGCTCGAGCGGCTCGTCGCCGATCTCGACACCGGCGTGCGCACGTACGCGGTCACGAGCGACCCGCAGTTCCTGGGATCGTTCGACGCGGCGCGCGCGGAGCTGCCGGGCGAGCTCGGCTCCTTCCGGCGGCTTGCCTCGGCCGATGCCTCGACGCGCAGGCTCGCGCGGCAGATCGAGAACGGGATCCGCAGCTACGTCGACGACTTCGCGATTCCGCTCGTCGACATCGCGCGCGACGCCCCCGGTGCGGCCACGAGCGAGGACGCGATCCAGGAGGACCGCGAGCGGATCGGCACGATCCGCGGCCGCTTCAGCCGCCTGCGCGCGATCGTGAACGCGGAGTCGCAGGCGAGCGCGAACGCCGCCTCCGACCGCGCGCGCGAGGCCGTCGCGATCGGCCTCGGCGGCTTCGTGCTGTGCGCGACGCTCGTGCTCCTGATCGGCCTCTACCTCGTCTACTCGATCGGCCGACCGCTCCGGGCCGCCGCCTCCGGCGCGGCGCGGATCGCCGAGGGCGACTTCACGCAGCGCCTCCCGGAGAAGGGCCCGGGGGAGGTGCACGAGCTCTCGCGGACGTTCAACCGGATGGCGGCGGAGCTGGAGAAGCGCCAGCGGGAGCTGGAGGAGCAGAACGCCCAGCTCCGCACGAGCGAGCAGCTCAAGTCCGAGCTCGTCAGCATCGTCTCGCACGAGGTGCGGACGCCGCTCGCGAGCGTCCTCGGCTTCACCTCGCTGCTGCTCCAGCGTGACGTCCCCGCGGAGGAGCGACGGCGCTACCTCGAGATCATCGACCAGCAGGGGAAGCGCCTCGCCGCCTTGCTCGACGACTTCCTCGACGTGCAGCGGATCGAGGAGGGCCGGCTCGAGCTCGTGCACGAGCGCGTGGACGTCTCGGCGCTGCTTCGCGAGCAGGTCCAGCTGTACGAGGCCCAGAGCACCGAGCACGCGCTGGCCCTCCGCCTCCCGGCGAGCTCGCTCCTCGTGGAGGGCGACGGCGACCGGCTCGCGCAAGTCATCGGCAACCTCCTCTCGAACGCGATCAAGTACTCGCCGACCGGCGGTCGGATCGAGGTCGAGGGCGATCGCGCCGACGGGCGCGTACGGCTGCGCGTCCGTGACCACGGGCTTGGGATCCCCGAGGGGCAGCACGACCGGATCTTCACGAAGTTCTTCCGCGGCGACGCGGCCGCGAGCGGCATCGCGGGCAGCGGGCTCGGGCTCGCGTTCGCGCGCGCGGTCGTCGAGGCGCACGGCGGCTCGATCGGCTTCCGCAGCGCCGCGGGCCGGGGTTCCACGTTCTGGGTCGAGCTTCCAGCGGCAGGCGCGTCCCGGCGCGCCGGCGATCATCGAGAAGGAGGGGAAACGTGACGCGGATCCTTGCGGCCGTCGGCGTCGCCGTCCTCGTCGTCGCAGCGCTCGCAGTCGTCCGGAGCCCTGCGGCGACCGGGCCGGCGCAGATCAGGATCACGAACACCGAGGTGCGTTCCGCCTTCGTGGACGTCGGCCCGCGCGGGCGGAGCGTCGGCGACATGGACATCTACACCGGGGCGCTCTACAACCGCCGGATCACGGGGAGCTCGATCGGCCGGTCCGAGCTCCTCTGCACGACGACCTTCTCGGGCGTGCGCAGCTGCCGCGGCACGTACTCGCTCCCGAAGGGGAAGCTCGTGGTCGGCGGCACGCTCCGCTTCCGCGAGCTCTACCAGCTCGCCGTGCTCGGCGGCACGGGCCTCTACGACAACGCCCGGGGGTCGCTGACCGTGACCCGGATCGCACGGAGCCCACGGCGCGAGCTCGTGGTCTTCCGGCTCACCGGGTGACGTGCGAGGACTCCCGCCGCAGATGCCGAAGGGCGACGCGTTCGACATCTCGACGGGGAGGTTCCACCGATGGCCAAGACGACGAAGGCGACGAGCGCGACGAAGGCGCGTCCCCCCGCCGCAGCGCGCACGCGCAGGCGGAAGCCCGAGCCCGCGACGCGGGCGGACATCGAGCGCCGCGCGTACGAGCTGCACCTGCAGGGGTTCGGCGACGAGCTCGCCAACTGGCTCCGCGCGGAGCGTGAGCTCGTAACCGCCTGAACGAGGGATGGCCGCAGGGGTGGCGGCCTCCGATGCTTCAGCTCTGGCGTCCGTCCTCAGCGGCAAGGAGGAGTTTCCCGTGAATGCGGAAGAGTTGAAGCGGAAGATCCGCAACTTCCCGGCAGCCCTGCTGTCGGAGCGCATCGCCCGGTAGTCCCCGAGGGCCCGTCGTCTCCGGCGGGCCCTCTCCGTTCCCTCAGTCGCGGAGCTTGACGTGCCCGTTCGTCGAGGCGATCCGCGCCCGCTCGGCGCGCGCCTGGAGTGCGCGCGCCGCCCCGTCGAGCAGCCCCGCGAGCCGTTCGAGGCGCTCCGGC
>JBLNEO010000120.1:0-8732 GCA_050262775.1 Pseudomonadota bacterium
CCACGCGGGTGGCGGTCGCGGGGGGGGGGGGGGGGGGCGCGGGCCCCCCGCTCCCCCCCGGGGGGGGGGTGGCCCCCCCCCCCCCCCCGGCGCATCCGAGCGAGAGGAACCGGCGATCGAAGCGCAGGCGCAGGGCAAGCCACCGGGGCCGCTGGGCATCTTCGGCGGCCGCCGGCCGAGTGTGGTCTCGGCGATCGGGCTCGTCCTCGTCGCGCTCGTCGTGATCTGGCTCATCGGCAACTTCGTCAAGGACCCGAGCGACTTCACGAACGTCTTCTTCATCGGGCTGACGAACGGCGCCGTGTACGGCCTCGTCGCGCTCGGGTACACGCTCGTCTACGGGATCCTGCAGCTGATCAACTTCGCGCACGGCGACGTGTTCGCACTGTCGGGGCTCGTCGCATGGACGGTGATGTTCAGCTGGTTCGGCGTCAGCGGGGCGAGCTCCACGCCCGTGTCGGTGCTCGCGATCATCGGCGGGCTCGCGATCACGATCCCGCTCTTCGCGCTCGTCAACTCCTCGATCGAGCGCGTCGCGTACCGGCCGTTGCGTCGTGCGCCGCGCCTCGCGCCGCTGATCACGGCCGTCGGGGTGTCGTTCATCGTGCAGAACGTCTCGCTGTACTTCTACGGCGTCGACTTCCGCGGCGCGAGCGAGCTGCTCCCGCGGACGCCGGTCTTCGAGATCGGCGACGTGCGCTACGGCTGGAACAAGTTCATCGTCCTCCTGATCACGATCCCGACCCTGCTCGTGCTGACCTGGTTCGTGCGCACGACGCGCCAGGGCAAGGGCATGCGCGCCGTGGCCCAGGACCAGGACGCCTCCGCGATGATGGGCATCAACGTCAACCGCACCATCTCCATCACGTTCGCGCTCGCGGGGTCGCTCGCCGCCGTCGGCGGGATGCTGTTCCTGCTCCAGTTCAACATGCGCTACGACACCGGGTTCGAGCTCGGCCTGATCGCGTTCACCGCCGCCGTCCTCGGGGGCATCGGGAACCTCACCGGGGCCGTCCTGGGGGCGCTCCTGATCGGCTTCATCCAGGCGTTCAACGAGGGCCTGACGTGGTACACGCCCGGGTCCGACTGGACGCGTTCGATCGTGTTCGGGATCCTGATCGCGATCCTCGTGTTCCGGCCCGAGGGCCTGCTGGGCGAGCGGACGCCGGAGGGCGCATGACCACCGCGGCGGCGACGCGCCGCGCCCCCGCCGGACGTGCCGCTCGGATCGCCCGCGACTGGTGGCTCGTCACCGTCGTCGTCGTGCTCGCGTTCCTCTACCCGGAGTACCAGGACACGCTGAACAGCCTGCCGACGATCGGCGACTTCATCCCGTCGCTCGACTCGATGGTCGTGATGATCGTCTTCACGATGATGGCCGTCGGCCTGAACATCGTGGTCGGGTACGCCGGCCTGCTCGACCTCGGCTACGTCGCGTTCTACGCCGCCGGCGCGTACGTCGCCGCGTGGTTCGCGTCGCTCCAGTTCGACCAGGTGACGTTCCACCTCGGCTCGGTCGGGATCAACTCGGACTTCCCGGGGATCCACCTCTCGATGTGGCTCGTGCTCCCGCTCGCCGGGCTGTTCACGCTCCTCGTCGGGATCCTGATCGGCCTGCCGACCCTGCGCCTCCGCGGCGACTACCTCGCGATCGTCACGCTCGGGTTCGGCGAGATCATCCCCCAGTTCGTCCGCAACGGCGACAACCTGTTCGGGTTCGACCTCACGCACGGCACCTTCGGGATCAGCCCGATCGACCAGCCGGGCTTCGGAGAGGGGCTGAACTCCGCCCTCGGGCTCCCGATCACCTACCAGCAGGTGACGAACCGCGTCTCGTGGTTCTACTGGACGATCCTCGTGCTGCTGCTGATCACGGTCTTCTGCTCCGTGCGCCTGCGCGACTCGAGGCTCGGCCGGGCCTGGATCGCGATCCGCGAGGACGAGACCGCGGCCGCCGCGATGGGCGTGCCGCTGATGCGGACGAAGACGTGGTCGTACGCGATCGGCGCGTTCTTCGGCGGCGTCGCGGGTGCCTTCTACGCGAGCTTCAAGTCCGGCGCGTTCCCCTCGGACTTCTACTTCAACATCTCGATCTTCCTGCTCTGCATGGTCATCCTCGGGGGCATGGGCTCCGTCTGGGGCGTGATCCTCGGCGGGATGATCCTCGGCTGGCTCAACGTCGAGGGGCTGGCGACGATCGGGACGAAGGCCGGGATCGAGGACGTGCCGAAGTACCAGTTCGGCATCTACGGCGTGATCATCGTCGTGATGATGCTCTTCCGGCCGACCGGGCTGATCTCGGAGCGCCGCCACAAACGCGAGATGGAGCTCGGGGTGCACGACACGCCGCTCTACGACGTCACGACCGAGGGCGCCGACACCGACCGGGACAGCTCGAATGACTGACCTCCTCCTCGCGCGCGACGTGCGGAAGGAGTTCGGCGGGCTCGTCGCGGTCAACGACGTGGACTTCACGATCCCCGAGCGGTCGATCGTGTCGCTGATCGGCCCGAACGGCGCCGGCAAGACGACCTTCTTCAACATGCTCACCGGGGTGTACAAGCCGACCGCCGGCCAGATCGTCTTCGACGGCACCGACGTGACCGCGAAGCCGCCGCACGCGATCACCGAGCGGGGCATCGGCCGCACGTTCCAGAACATCCGCCTGTTCCAGCACATGACCTCGCTCGAGAACGTGCTGGTGGGAATGCACTCGCGGCTGCGGTCGGGGATCCTCGCGTCGATCCTCGGGACGCCGCGGCAGCGCCGTGAGGAGCGCGGCGCGGAGGAGCGGGCGCGCGAGCTGCTGCGCTTCAGCGGCCTCCGTGGGCAGTACGACGAGCTCGCGCGGAACCTCTCGTACGGCGACCAGCGCCGGCTCGAGGTCGCACGCGCGCTCGCGACCGACCCGAAGCTCGTCCTGCTCGACGAGCCGACCGCCGGGATGAACCCACAGGAGACCGCGGCCTTCACCGACTTCGTGCACCGCCTCCGCAGCGACCTCGGGCTGACGATCCTCATGATCGAGCACGACATGAAGGTGGTGATGGGGATCTCCGACCGCGTGACCGTGCTCGACTACGGGGAGAAGATCGCCGAGGGCACCCCGCAGGACGTGCAGCGCAACGAGCGTGTGATCGAGGCGTACCTCGGGCGGGCGGCGACGGCATGACGGCGGCGCCCGAGACGGAGGCACGCGTGGACGAACCGCCCCCGCGGCCCGCCGACGACGCCGAGGTCGTCCTCCGCGTCGACGACATCCACAGCTACTACGGCGCGATCCACGCGCTGAAGGGCGTGTCGCTCGAGGTTCGCCGCGGCGAGATCGTGACGCTCATCGGCGCGAACGGCGCCGGGAAGTCGACGACCCTCCGCTCGATCAACGGGCTCGTGCACCCGCGCGAGGGGCGGATCGAGTTCCTGGGGGAGGACGTCACGCACCTCGCGCCGCACGAGATCGTGAAGCGCGGGATCGCCCACTCGCCGGAGGGCAGGCGGCTGTTCCCGCGCATGTCGGTGATGGAGAACCTCCAGATGGGCGCGTTCCAGAACGAGGACCGCTCGACCTTCCAGGAGGATCTCGACCGCGTCTTCACGCTCTTCCCGCGGCTCGCCGAGCGGCGGCACCAGAAGGCCGGGACGATGTCCGGCGGCGAGCAGCAGATGTGCGCGATGGGGCGCGCGCTGATGGCGCGGCCGCGCCTGCTGCTGCTCGACGAGCCGTCGATGGGGCTCGCGCCGATCTTCGTCGAGCGGATCTTCGAGATCGTCGAGGAGATCAACCGGCAGGGCACGACCGTGCTGCTCGTGGAGCAGAACGCGCTGATGGCGCTCGAGGCCGCCGATCGCGGCTACGTGATGGAGACGGGCGCGATCGCGCTCGCCGACGACGCCGACCGGCTCGCCGAGAACGAGCAGGTCCGCAAGGCGTACCTCGGCGAGACCTAGCTGCGGCGGTCAGCTCTCGCCGACGACGACCGGGAAGTACGGGGGCGCCAGGAGGAACCCGGCCGTGCCCTCGCCGCCCGTGCGCCCGTACGCCATCTCGAGCGCCGCCGTCACCGTGTGCGCGGGGACGAACCCGAGCTGCCGGGCCGCCGTGGCGTCGCGGCACTCGGCGACGAGCACGCTTCCGAGGCGGCCGAGCGCCGGCCCGCACGCCTCCCACTCGGCGAACGGCAGCAGCGGGTGGCAGGTGCGCCCGGTCCGGTACGCCTCGACGGCGCGCGCGTCCTCGGCCGCCGCACGCTCCGCGGCCGCGAGCTCGTCCGGGTCGCGTCCCGCGCGCGTCGCGGCGAAGAACGCGCGGTAGGGCGACTGCGTCGGGTGCGCGAAGCGCCGCCGGAAGCGGCTCACGAGGATCGCGGTGCCCCCTTCCTTCACCGGGAACGCGTCGCGCCAGAGGCGGAGCGCGAGCGCGAGCGCCAGGTGGGCCGCCTGCAGCGGGTTCGGCGTCTCCCGCGGCAGCGTGGGCGTCGCGGCGGGGACGGGGATCACGAGCGCGTCGAGGCGCTCCGGGAGGAACGCCGCACGCGCCTCGATCGCCCGCAGGAGCGCCTCCGTGTGCGCGACGGAGGGAGGCCCGGCGAACGCCGCCGTGGCCGTCAGCTCCGACCGCAGCGACTGCAGGACCCGCACGCGCACCGCGCGCGGCAGCACCGCGTACAGGCGCCGCAGCGGCGACCGCGCGACCCGGCCGACGGCGTCCGCGTCGTACGGGTAGCCCTGGACGGCACCGCCGAGGCGCGGGTGGTTGAGGGCGAGCGACACGCCGAGCACCGGCGCCCGCGCCGCGAGCGCGCGCTCCACGGCGACCGCGGCGCGCCAGCCGCGCGACGCCGCCGTCTCGAGCAGCGAGTACGCCTGTGCGGCCCGCAGCGCCTCCGGCCCGGACGCAGCGAGGAGTGTTGCCGGCCCGCCCTGGAGGACGCTCTCGGCCGACCCGACGGCGAGCACGAGATCCGTCTCGACGAGCGCTCGGTGGACGCGCAGGGGGACGCCGCCGTCGGCCGACAGCTCGACGAGGTCGTCCGCCTCGACGTCGTGCACCTCGACGCGACCACGAAAGCGGCGGGCGAAGTCGAACGTGAACAGCGACTGCAGCTCTCGCCCGAGCGGCCGCCGTGCGAGCCCCGCGGTCACGAGGAGCGTCTGGCTCGACGCCGGGACGCCGGCCGCCTCCAGCTCCGCCACGGCGGCGGCGACCGCCTGCTCGCGCGGGTCGAACGTCGCACCCGGGATCGGGAGCGCCGGCGACTCGATCACGACGGTCGCGGTCCGCGCCCCCGAGGCCGCCTCCTGCAGCGACGGCCCCGCGAGCGGGAAGCGGAGTGCGTCGCGCACCGCGGCTGCGACGTCGCCGAGCGCCTCGCCCGGCGCGGGTGGGCGCAGCACGACCGCGTCGTCCGGCGCCTCCGCGAGCACCACCCGAGTGCCCGCGAGGAGCGGGACCCTCACGGGACCGCGCGGTAGAGCCGCAGGTGCGTCGTCCGCCAGCCGCGGCGCGGCCAGAAGCGCGACGCGAGGAGGTTCACGCTGCGCCAGTCGGTCGTCATCGACCGGAAGCCGTGCTCGTGCGCCCACCGGAGGACGTGCGCGGCGAGTGCGAGCCCCACGCCGCTTCCGCGCACCGCCGGATCGGTCGCCGCGTGCGCGAGGTCGACGTTCCGCTCGGGGACGCGAAGGTCGCCCGCGGGGCGGCGGTAGAGGAGCGCCTCGCCGACGACGGCGCCGTCCCGCTCCGCCATGAACGACCAGAACGTGTCCGGCTCGTCCCACGTGTCCGCCCAGTCGTCGCGGAACGCGTCGTCGCCCGGCACCTCGAGGTTCGAGAAGCTCGGCGACCGCGTCTGGAGCTCCCAGAGCACGCGGTCGAACCGCGCGAGGTCGCCGAGGTCGTCGGGCGTCCCGGGACGGATGGTCACGCCCGCGTCGACCCCGTCCGCGGCCTCCGTCTCCCGGACGGCGTAGGCGAACTGGAGCCCGAAGCCGACGCGGAACCACGCGTCGACGAGCGCCGTGTCGTGCGACGGGACGACGACGGCGAAACGGGTCTGCCCCTCGTCGTGCCAGCGCTCGGCCGCGGCGGCGAAGAGGTCCCGCGCGAGCTCGGGCTCGCCGGTCGCCTGGCCGGCGAAGCCGCTGAAGATGCGCATCCCGCCGCGGTTGTCGTTCGTCGCCGGGGCGCCGACGAGGTAGCCCGCCGCGACGTCGTCCCGCCGTGCGAACGCGCCGCTCGCGCCCTCGCGCCGCCACTCCTCCTCGACCTGCACGCGGTAGTCGGCGACCTCCCCGAGGAGCGGCTCGACCGCCCGGTGACGCGCGTGCGCGTCGGCGAGGAGGGCCGCGGCGTCGTCCAGGTGCTCGTCCGAGAAGGGCACGACCTCGAGTCCCATCGGCGCCGGACGATACCCTCGGCCCTGTGAGCCCGAAGACCCTCACGGGCGCCGAGCTGCAGCTCGACGACGGCCCCGCGCGCGACTCCGACCTCTTCCTCGTCGACGGCAACAACCTCGCCTATCGCGCGTTCTTCGCGCTGCCGGAGGAGCTCGCCACGACCGAGGGGTTCCCGACGAACGCGCTGCTCGGCTTCACGAACATGCTGTTCAAGCTCCTCGCCGACTACCGGCCGAAGGGCGTGGCCGTGGCGTGGGACACGCGGCCCGTGCACCGCCACGAGGAGCTCGAGACGTACAAGTCGGAGCGCCGGCCGATGCCGGATCTCCTCCGCGAGCAGTTCCCGTACTTCCGGCCGATCGTCGAGGCCTTCGGGTACCGCAACCTCGAGTTCGAGGGGTGGGAGGCGGACGACGTGATCGCGACGCTCGCGACGCGCGCGCAGGAGGCCGGGCTGAAGACGACGGTGGTGTCGACCGACCGCGACGCCTTCCAGCTCGTCTCCGACCTCGTGTCGCTGATGATGACGCCGCGCGGCGTCTCGGACGTCCACGTCTACACGCCGGAGCGCGTCGAGGCGCGGTACGGCATCCGACCCGACCAGATCCCGGACTTCATCGGGCTCAAGGGCGACACCTCCGACAACATCCCCGGCATCCCCGGGATCGGCGACAAGACGGCCGGGCAGCTGATCGCGCAGTACGGCTCCGTCGAGGAGGTGATCGCGCACGCGGACGAGCTCTCGCCGGCCCGGCGGAAGAACATCAGCGAGCACGCCGAGCAGGCGCGGTCGTCGAAGCGGCTCGCGACGATGCGGCGCGACCTCGACCTCGACTGCGACCCCGCCGCGCTCGTCCTCGCCCCGCCCGACCGGGGGACGCTGCGCGAGACGTTCCGCCGCTTCGAGTTCCGCAACCTGCTGAACCGCATCGACGAGCTCGAGGCGGCCGTGCCGGCCGCCGTACGCGAGTCCGTCGGGACGGCGGTTCCGTGGCAGGAGGGCGAGCTCCCGCACGTCCGCGGGCGGATCGGGCTGGCGATCCGCGACGGCCGCGTCGCCGTCGCGACCGAGGAGGGCGTGACGGTGGCCGCCTGGGACGAGGCGCTCGTGCCGCGGCTCCGGGACGCGGAGGTCGTCGCCCACGACTTCAAGTCGCTGCCGCGTCTGACGTTCGAGCCCGTCGACGACACGATGATCGCGGCCTACCTCATCGAGCCGGGCCGCCCCGAGTACGCGATCGACGACCTCGTCGCCGAGTACGGCGTCGAGCCGGTGCCCGAGCCGGAGACGGAGGAGGAGACGCGCGCGCTCGTCCGCGCCGCGGAGGGCGCGCGACGCCTCGCGCCCCTGCTCGCCGAGCGTCTCGTCGAGCGCGGCAGCGACCATCTCTACCGCTCGATCGAGCTCCCGCTGACGGCCGTCCTCGCGGCGATGGAGGACGCGGGCGTGAAGGTGGACGAGTACCGGATGGGCGAGATCACCGCGCGCCTGCGCGACCGCGTCGAGGAGCTCGAGGCGACCGCCTACGAGCTCGCGGGCGAGGAGTTCATGCTCGGCTCGACCCAGCAGGTCGCGCGGATCCTGTTCGAGAAGCTCGAGCTCACCCCCGGGCGCAAGGGGAAGACGGGCTACTCGACCGACACGCGCGTGCTGCGCTCGATCCGGAAGGACCATCCGATCGTCCCGGTGCTCGAGGAGTGGCGTGAGCTGACGAAGCTCCTCAACACGTACCTCGAGCCCCTGCCCTCGCTGATCTCGCCGGACGACCGGCGCCTGCACACGACCTTCAACCAGACGGTTGCGTCGACCGGGCGGCTCTCGACCACGCGGCCGAACCTCCAGGCGATCCCGATCCGGACCGAGCTCGGGCGTGAGATCCGCTCCGCGTTCGTCGCCGAGCAGGGGCACCGGCTCGTCTCCGCCGACTACTCGCAGGTCGAGCTGCGCATCCTCGCCCACGTCTCGGGCGAGCCGAAGCTGCGCGAGGCGTTCGCGCGCGGGGAGGACATCCATGCCGCGACCGCGGCCGAGGTGCTGGGCAAGGACCGGGCGACGCTGACGAAGGACGAGCGCAACGTGGCCAAGATGGTCAACTTCGGGATCATCTACGGCATCTCGGCGTTCGGGCTCTCCGAGAACCTCGAGATTCCCCGCGAGGAGGCGCAGGCGTACATCGACGCCTACCTCGCGCGCTTCCCGCACGTCCAGGACTTCATCGCGCGGACGATCGAGCAGGCCGAGCGCGACGGGTACGTGACGACGTTGCTCGGGCGGCGGCGCCCGGTCCCCGAGATCCGCGCGTCGAACCGGCAGACGCGGTCGCTCGGCGAGCGGC
>JBLNEO010000121.1:0-31254 GCA_050262775.1 Pseudomonadota bacterium
CCCCAGACGTCGCGGAGCAGCTGGTCCTTCGTGAAGACGCGGCACGGGTCGGACGCGAGCTTCAGCAGGAGCGCGTACTCCTTCGCGGACAGGTCGACACGTGTGCCGCCGACGGTCACGCGTCGCGTCGCGCGATCGACGCGGATCGGCCCCGCCTCGATGACCTCCCCGGGCGGCGGCGCCGTCCGGCGCAGCAGCGCACGGATCCGCGCGACGAGCTCGTCGTAGGCGACGGGCTTCGTGACGACGTCGTCGGCGCCGCGATCGAGCGCACGCGCCCGGTCGACGGCGTCGGCGCCGTCACCGGCGAGGACGATGACCGGCACCCGCCGATCCCACGACCGCCCCGGCTCCCCCTCGCGCAGCCGGCGGCAGACCTCAAGCGCCGTCGCGTCGGGGAGGGAGTTCGCGAGCAGCACGAGATCCGGCCTCGAGCGCTCGGCCAGCTCGAGCGCCTCGCGGCCCGCGGCGGCGCCGAGCACGGCGTACCCGTCGGAGGCGAGGTGGCGCTCGAGGTAGCCGCGCGACGCCGGCTCGGTCTCGGCGAGGAGGAGCGCGGCGGTCATGCGGGCGAAGCTAGCATCGCGCTCGCGAGCGGGACAGATGGCCATTCGCGCGACTTTGCGACAGACGTTCCCCAGTCGTCCGCCCCGGGCGAGACGGGTCCGGACGGGGATCGCAGCGGTGGTCGGGCTCGTCGTCGCCGCGGCCGCGACCGCTCGTCCGGCGGACGACGCGTGGCGCACGGCGGCGCCCGTCCCCGGGCCGCGGACGGAGGTGGCCGCTGCCCGCTTCGGCGCCGAGATCGGCGTCGTCGGCGGCTACCTCCCGGACGGCTCGTCGTCGCGACGCGCCGATGCCTACTCGCCCGCGCGGGACAACTGGCGGCCGCTCCCGCCCCTCCCCGCGGGCGTCAACCACGCGGCGGCCGCGGCCTGGCGCGGGCGCCTGCTCGTCGTCGGCGGCTACGTCGCCCGCGGGAGGCCGACGCGCGCGGCGTACGAGCTCGTGCGCGGGCGCTGGCGCGCGCTCCCGCTCCTGCCCGGGCCGCGCGCGGCGCACGGCGCGGCCGTCGTCGGCGACCGCCTCTACGTCGTCGGCGGCGTCACGGGACCGGGCGCGCTCGCACGGCGGACGCTCGTCCTCGACCTGCGGACGCGCCGGTGGACGTCGATCGCCGGGCCGACGCCGCGCGAGCACCTCGCGGTCGCCGCGGTCGGAGGCCGCGTCTACGCCCTCGGCGGCCGGCTCGCCGGGATCGACACGAACCTGAAGACGCTGGAGGTGCTCGATCCGCGCTCGCAGGCGTGGCGCGGCCTGCCTGGCATCCCCCACCCGCGGGGCGGCACCGGCGCCGCGGCGCGGGGGACGGAGCTCGTGTCCGTCGGGGGCGAGGAGCCGAGCGGCACGATCGCGAGCGTCTACGCGTACGGCACGCGCACGCGGAGGTGGCGCCGGCTCCCGGACCTCCCGACGCCGCGCCACGGGCTCGGCGTCGCCGCGTTCGACGGCCGCGTGTACGTGCTCGCCGGAGGGCCGCGCCCCGGTCTCACCGTCAGCGACGCGAACGAGGTGCTCGTCCCCGGCTAGAGCCTGCCCGAGCGGATCACGCCGAGGAGGAGCCACGCGCCGAGCACGACCGAGGCGACGAACCCGAGCACCGAGAGGAAGTGCACCCCGAAGATCTGGGGGCCGTCGGTGGCGAAGATCCCGATGAGGCTCGAGCCGATCAGCCCGCCGGTGACGACGAGCGCGACCGCGAGCCGGTTGAACATCACGTCGAGCTTGTGGGAGATGTCGTCGAGCCCCTTGTGGACGAACCCCACCTCGATCTGCCCGTCGCGCAGCTCCTCGAGGACGTCGTGCACCTGGTACGGGAGGTCGCTGGCGATGCGGGCGAGGTTCGTCGCCTCCCGCCGCGCGCGCAGGGCGACGCGCCTCGGCGTGTAGCGCGAGAGCATCAGGTCGCGGGCGTACGGCCGCGCGACCTCGAAGACGTTGAAGTCCGGATACAGCTCGATCGTCAGCGAGCCCAGCGCGGCGATCGCCTTGTCGAGCAGCACGAAGCGCGTCGGCAGTCGCAGGTTCATCGAGTAGATCAGCGCGAAGACCTCGCGGATCACCTGCAGCGGGTCGATCTCGGAGACCGACGCGCCGTAGTACCGGTAGTAGATCTCGCGCAGCTCCGTCCGCAGTTGCTCCTCCAGCTCGCGCGGGTAGCGGACGCCGAGGTCGGCGAGCCGCTGCGGGAGCGCGTCGACGTTCTCGTTGGCGGCGTCGACGAAGAGGCGCGTCGCCTTCGACACGTCCTCGTCCGTGAGCTTCCCCGCCTGGCCGAAGTCGACGAGCCCGATCCGATCCGGTGCGCCGAGCACGAGGATGTTCGCCGGGTGCGGGTCGGCGTGGAAGAAGCCGTGGCGGAAGACCATGTGCATCCACGCCTCGGCGATCGTGTACGCGAGGCGCCGCCGCTCCTCGAGCGTGTACGCGTCGAACGGCACGTCGGCGAGCTGGACGCCCTCCAGCAGCTCCGTCGTGATCACGCGCGTCCGCGTGTAGCTCCAGTAGACCTTCGGGATCCGCACCTCGTCGCTGCCCGCGAACACCTGGCGGAACTGCTCGGCGTTGCGCGCCTCGATGCGATAGTCGAGCTCCTGGCGGATCGAGCGCGCGAACTCGTCGACGAGGGCGCGCGTGTCGATGAAGTCGAAGGCGCGGATGCGCTCCTTCGCGATCCGCGCCGCCTGGTACATGAGCGCGAGGTCGGCCTCGATCTGCCGGGGCGCGTCCGGCCGCTGCACCTTCACGGCCACCCGCGCGCCGTTCGGCAGCGTCGCGGTGTGCACCTGCCCGATCGACGCGGCGGCGATGGGCGTCTCGTCGAAGGCGGTGAAGAGCCGCTCGACCGGGAGCTCGAGCTCCTCGTGGATCGTCCGCGCCGCGTCCGCGTAGGGGAAGCCCTTGACGTCGTCCTGGAGCCCGCGCAGCTCGGCGATGATGTCGGGCGGGAGCACGTCGGGCCGCATCGAGAGGAGCTGGCCGAACTTCACGAAGGTCGGCCCGAGCTCCTCGAGCATCTCCCGCAGGTGGCGACCGCGGTCGGAGGGGCCGACGGCCGCCAGCTCCGCGGGCTTGCGCGACCACGGCGCGCTTGGGCGCGTGTCGAGGACGTAGCCGAACCCGTGCTTGACCGCGACCTGCGCGATCTCCGAGAGCCGCCCCAGGTTCCGCTGCTTCGGCTGTGCCGCCATCCGCGATCAGTCTGACAGGCTCCCCGGCGTGGAAGGCGTTCTGCTCCTCGTCGTCGGCGGGATCCTCCTCGCGGCCCTCCTCGGCGCGTTCGCGGCGAGCCGCAGCGGCGTCCCCCTGCTCGTGGTCTTCATCGGGCTCGGGATGCTGCTCGGCTCCGAAGGGCCCGGCGGCATCCCGTTCGACGACCCGGAGCTGGCGCGCGCGGTCGGCGTCGTCGGACTCGTCGCGATCCTCTTCGAGGGCGGCCTGACGACGGCGTGGCGCCGCCTGAAGCCCGTGCTGCTCACGGCGTCGATCCTCGGGACGGTCGGCGTCGGCATCACCGCCGTCGTCACGGGCCTCGCCGCGGCCGTGCTCCTCGACCTCGACACGTCGACCGGGCTCCTCCTCGGGGCCGTCGTGGCCTCGACGGACGCCGCCGCCGTGTTCGCGACGCTCCGCTTCACGCCGCTCCGCCGTCGGCTCGGGCGCGTGCTGGAGGCCGAGTCGGGCGTGAACGACCCCACCGCGGTCGCCCTCACCGTCGGCCTCATCGGCTGGATCGAGGGAGAGGTCGGCGCGGCCGGCTTCGGGCTCCTGCTCGTGGGCGAGCTCGCGCTCGGCCTCGTGCTCGGCGTCGTGCTCGGCCTCGTCGCGTCGCTGGCGTTCGCGCGCCTGCCCCGCGCCATGGACCCGTTCGTGCCGGTCGCCTCCGTCGCCACCGCCGCGCTGTCGTACGGGCTGACGGACGTCCTCCACGGCAGCGGCTTCCTCGCCGTCTACGTCGTCGGCCTCTTCGTCGGAAACACGCCCTCGCCGTTCCGGCACCTGATCGTCTCGTTCCACCAGGGGCTCGCCTTCCTCGCGCAGGTCGGGCTCTTCGTCGCGCTCGGCCTCCTCGTCTTCCCCAGCGAGCTGCTGCCGGTCGCAGCGTCGGGGCTCGTGCTCACGCTCGTCCTGCTCGTCGCCGCGCGGCCGCTCGCCGTGTGGATCTCGACCCTCGGGCAGGGGTTCTCGCGGCCCGAGCGCGTGCTCCTCGGATGGGCCGGCCTCCGCGGCGCCGTGCCGATCGTGCTCGCGACGTTCGCGCAGTCGGAGGGGATCGCCGAGAGCGACACGATCTTCAACGCGGTCTTCTTCGTCGTCCTCGTCTCGGCGCTCCTGCAGGGGACGACGCTCGAGTGGGTGGCGCGCAGGCTCGGCCTCGTCCGTCGCGCGCCCGCCGCCCTCCGCCCCCCGATCGAGGTCGGCGCGGCGCGCGGGCTCGAGCTCGTGGAGCACACGGTCGGTCCGGGCGAGACTCCCGCGGGCGTGCACGTCCGCGACCTGGGCCTCCCGCGCCAGGCGCTCGTCGCGGTCGTCGTCCGCGACGGCGATTCGATTCCGCCCCGCGGCAGCACGGTCGTGCAGGAGGGCGACCAGCTGTTCGTCCTGATGCGCCCGGCGCTCCGCGAGGAGGTCGAGCGGCTGTTCGCGAGCTGGCGCGGCGCCTAGGGCGTCGTCCGCTCGTCCTCGAGCAGCCGCACCCGGTGCTCGAGCTGCGCGAGCCGGAGCTCCAGCTCCTCGAGCTCCTCCCGGGTCACGAGCCCGAGCTCCCGGAACACGCCGGCCACTCGATGGCCGACGTGCTCGGCGCCGACGTTGACGGAGGCGAGGTCGCCCGCGAGGCGCTCGACGCGCTCCCCCGTCAGCGACACGGCGCCGACGAGCGCGAGCGCGAGCCGCTCGGCGAGATCCTTCAGCGACCCGTCGTTATCTGGCTCGGCCATGCGGCCGCGAGCGGCGGCGCTGCCGCCGCTGCTCGCGCTTGTCCGTCGAGACGGCCGTGCCCGTCGTGGCGAGCGCCGGCGCGGGTGTCGGCGCGGGCCGCACAGGCTCGCCGCCGTCGGCGGCGACGGGCTCCACGTCCTCCTCGGTCGGGAACTTGTCCCCGACGACGGTGACCCCCCGCCGCCGGGCGTATTCCGGCTCGCGCTCCTTCAGCATCGTCACGAGCGGCGCGGCGATGAAGATGGACGAGTAGGCGCCCGAGCCGATGCCGACGAGGAGCGCGAAGGCGAAGTCCTTCAGCGTCTCGCCGCCGAAGAGGTACAGCGCCGAGATCGGCAGGAGCGTGATGAACGTCGTCGCGAGCGAGCGTCGGATCGTCTCCCAGAGCGACACGTTCGCGATCTCCGCGAAGGACGATCGGCGCATCAACGGGATGTTCTCGCGGACACG
Source organism: Pseudomonadota bacterium (assembly GCA_050262775.1). Lineage (GTDB taxonomy): Bacteria > Actinomycetota > Thermoleophilia > Gaiellales > Gaiellaceae > DATHTC01. The sequence goes on from JBLNEO010000121.1 coordinate 5,452, forward strand.
GTCGAGGATGATGATCGTGTCGTAGATCGAGTACCCGAGGACGGTCAGGATCGCCGCGACCGTCGCCGTCGTGACCTCCTTGCCGACGACCGCGTAGATGCCGACGGCGATCAGGACGTCGTGGAGCATCGCCGCGATCACCGCGAGCGAGAACTTCCACTGGAAGCGGATGGTGATGTAGAGGACGACGAAGAGGAGCGAGAGCAGGATCGCGTAGACGGCGCTGCGGGCGATCTGCGAGCCGAAGCTGGCGGAGACGGTCGTGACGTTGAACGACCCCGCGTCGAGGGCGGCGTTCCGCTGCAGCTCCGTCCGCAGCCGGGTCTGCTCTGCTGCCGTCAGCACCTCGGTCTGCATCTGGAACTCCGAGTAGCGCTCGCCGCCGGCGCTCGAGCCGACGCCCTGCAGCACGGCGTTCCCCTGCCCGATCCCCTCCGCCTGCGCGCGCACGTCCTCGAGCGCGACGGGCTGCGTCGTGGCGAACGAGACCTTCGTCCCGCCCTCGAAGTCGATCCCGAGGTTGAGGCCGCGGACGCCGAGCGCGATCACGGAGATCGCGAGCACGACGCCCGAGATCGCGAACCAGATCCGCCGCTTGCCGATGTAGTCGTGCTGGATCCACGTCGGGATCTGGTCGCCGGTGGCACCCATGAAGCGCGGGCTGTTGAACCACCGGAAGCCGGCGAGGAGTCCGAGCATCGCGCGCGTGGCGAACACGGCGGTGACGAGCGACATCGCCGTCCCGATCAGCAGCATGAGCGCGAAGCCCCGCACGCCGGCGGTGGCGAGCGCGAACAGCACGAGCGCCGTGATCGCGGTGACGGCGTTCGCGTCGACGATCGTCGCGAACCCCTTCTGGTAGCCGGCGGCGATGGCGGCGCGCACCGATTTCCCGCCGCGCGCCTCCTCCTTGATCCGCTCGAAGATGACGATGTTCGCGTCGGCCGCGACGCCGATCGTCAGGATCATCCCGGCGAAGCCCGGCAGCGTCAGCGTGACGTTGAAGATCAGGATCATCGCGTACAGGAGCACCGCGTAGATCGCGAGGCCGAGCACCGCGACGAGGCCGAGGAAGCGGTAGAAGATGAGCAGGAAGAGCGCGACCGCGACCATCCCGGCGACGGCCGCCTTCAGCGCCTCGCGGAGCGAGTCCTGGCCGAGCGTCGCCGAGATCTGCGTCTCCGAGAGGGTCTGGAACTCGACCGGCAGCGCACCCGTCTGGAGGACGAGCGCGAGATCCTTCGCCTCGCCGACGGTGAAGTTCCCCTCGATCTGCGCGCGACCGCCGCCGATGCCGTCGGCGAGCGTGGAGTCGGTGTAGTCGATCTGCGGGAACGACTGGATCTCCTTGTCGAGCACGATCGCGAAGTGCTGCGGCTGGTTGCGGAGCCGGCCGCGCGTCCACTCGTCGCGCGTGATCCGCTGGAACGTCTCGCCGCCCTTGTCCGTGAACTGCATCGTCACGATCGGCTGGTTGCCGCCCTGGGTGTCGAAGTCCTGGCGCGTGCCGTTCAGGCGGAGGTCCTCGCCCGTCATCTGCGGCACCGGCTCCTTCGCGTTCGGCCGGTACTTGAAGAGGTAGTAGACGTCCTTGCCCGGCGAGATCGTCGGCGGGCAGAAGCCGGCCGTCGGGCCGCAGGTGATCACCGTGGTGCCGTTCGGCACGGCGAACACCTTGGCGTCCTTCGCCGCCTCGACCTTCTGCGACGCGCGCAGCAGCTTCTCGGTGCGCATCGGGCCGGCGAGGAGCGTGCCCTTCGCGTCGAACGCGTACCACTGCTTGCCGCCGAAGCGCTTCACGAGCGACTGGGTGGCGGCGCTGCGGAGGAGGTCGTAGCGCGAGTCCTCGGGAATCGCGTCGCCCGTGGCGCTGATCGAGGGACCGGTGAGCGAGGTCTCGAGGTCGAACAGCTCGAGCTTGGCGGTCGAGCCGATGATGTCCTTCACGCGCTCGGGGTCCTTGACGCCCGGAAGCGCGACGGCGATCTGGTCGGTGCCCTGCTTGCGGATCTCCGGCTCGGAGACGCCGAGCTTGTCGACGCGGTTCCGGATGATCTCGACCGACCGGTCGAGGTCGGACTTCTGCAGCGGGCGGCCTGCAGGCGGCACGGCCTTGAGCACCACCTCGAGTCCGCCCTGGAGGTCGAGCCCGAGCACGGGCTTCCTGTGCACGGGCGAGCCGGGGACGGCGAGCAACGCCGCGCCCAGGAGCGCGGCGAGGATCAGCGCGACGAGGATCAGGTGGTGGCGGCGCTCTCTCACTGGCCGGGCGTAGGGTAGCCGCGCTCCTCCGCGGTCGGCGGCTCCGGAGCGGTGCGCGGCTCGTCGATCTCGTCGACCTCGACGTCCTCGATCTCGTCGGGCGGAATGACGGCGCCGATCGCCCGCTTCGCCACGCGGACCTCGATGTCGGGCGCGATCTCGAGCCCGAGATCGTCGCCGCCGAGGTCCGTGATCGTGCCGTAGAGGCCTCCGGCGGTGACGACGTAGTCGCCCGGCTTCAGTCCCTCGATCAGCGACGCGGCCGCCTGCTGGCGCCGCCGCTGTGGCAGCACGATCAGGAGCCACATCAGGGCGAAGCCGAGCACCAAGAAGAGCAGGAATCCCAAGACGTCCTCCTAGGCGGCGGCCGCCGCGCCGAGGCGGGCGAGGGCGTCGGCCGTGAAGGCGGCGAGCGTCCCCCGCTCGATCGCGGCGCGTGCACCGTCGGTCAGTTCGAGCAGGAACCGCAGATTATGCAGGCTCAGGAGGCGAAGGCCGAGGAGCTCCTGCTGGTTCACGAGGTGGCGGATGTAGGCGCGCGAGAACCGCCGGCAGGCGGGGCAGTCGCAGCCCTCGTCGAGCGGCGCGGGGTCGCGCGCGAAGCGCGCGTTGCGCAGGTTCAGGCGGCCCTCCCACGTGAGCGCCGAGCCCGTGCGGGCGACGCGCGTGGGGAGCACGCAGTCGAACATGTCGACCCCGGCCTCGATCACCGCGAGGATCCCCTCGGGGTCGCCGATCCCCATGAAGTACCGCGGGCGGTCGTCGGGGAGGAGCGGCGCCGCCTCGCGCGTCGCCTCGAACATGAGCCCCCGGTCCTCGCCGACCGAGAGGCCGCCGAGCGCGTATCCGTCGAACCCCAGCGGGACGAGCTCCTCGATCGAGCGGCGGCGGAGCTCGCCGTCCGCGGCGCCCTGGGTGATCCCGAAGCGCAGCTGCCCCGGGGCGCGCGGCGCCCCGACCTGCTTCCGCGCCCACGTCGTCGTCCGCCGCACCGCGTCCTCGAGCTCGCGCCGCGGCACGCCCGCCGGCGGGCAGATGTCGAGGCACATCGCGACGTCGGAGCCGAGCGCCGCCTGGATCGCCTGCGTCCCCTCCGGGGTGAAGCGCTCGGGGCTGCCGTCGTAGACCGACCGGAACGTCACGCCGTCGTCGTCCACGGCGCTGATCGTGTCCCGGAGGCTGAAGACCTGGAACCCGCCCGAGTCGGTGAGGATCGGCCCCTCCCAGCCGCTGAACGCGTGGAGCCCGCCGAGCTCGGCCACCACGTCCTCGCCGGGGCGGAAGTGCAGGTGGTACGTGTTACCGAGGATCAGCTGCGCCCCGAGCGCGCGGAGCTCGTCCGGGTGCACGCCCTTCACCGTGCCCTTCGTCCCGACGGGCATGAACACGGGCGTGCGCACCTCCCCGTGGGCCGTGCGCAGGATCCCGGCGCGCGCCCCGCCGTCGGTGGCGGTGACCTCGAAGACGGGCGTCACAGGACCAGCATCGCATCGCCGAACGAGTAGAAGCGGTAGCGCTCCGCGACGGCGAGCCGGTAGAGCTCGCGCGTCTCCTCCACGCCGGCGAACGCCATCACGAGCGCGAGGAGCGTGGAGCGCGGCAGGTGGAAGTTCGTCAGGAGCGCGTCGACGCGGTGGAACGCGAAGCCGGGCGTGACGAAGAGCGACGTGCGGCCGGCGAGCGGGGCGCCGCGGGCGAGCGTCTCGAGCACCCGCACGCTCGTCGTGCCCACGGCGAGGACGCGGTCGGCGGCGCGGATCCGCTCCCACGCCTGCGGCCGCACCTCGTAGCGCTCGCCGTGGAGCTCGTGCTCCTCGAGGCGGTCGACGGCGACGGGACGGAAGGTGTCCAGCCCGACGTGGAGCGTCACGTACTCGACCTCGAGCCGCGCGAGCAGCTCGGGCGTGAAGTGCAGCCCGGCCGTGGGCGCCGCTGCCGACCCGGCGTCCCGGGCATAGACGGTCTGGTAGCGCTCCGGGTCGGCGAGCGGCGCCACGATGTAGGGCGGCAGCGGCGTCTCACCGGCCGGGTCGCCCTCCAGGCGGACGCGCCACCGCCCGCCGCCGAGGTCGGCGACCATCGTCACCGGCCCGTAGGTCCGTCCCTCCCGCAGCCGGCGTGTGGGCCGCGCGAGCGCCTCCCACTCCCCCGCGCCGAGGCGCTCGAGGAGGAGCACCTCGCCCCGCGGCCGCTCGAGCCGGATCCGCGCCGGGACGACGCGCGTGTCGTTCGCGACGAGGAGCTCGCCCCGCAGCTCGTCCGGGAGCTCCGAGAAGCGCCGGTGGCGCACGGCGCCGGCGGCACGGTCGTAGACGAGCAGGCGCGACTCGTCGCGGCGCACGGCCGGCGTCTGCGCGATCAGCTCGGGCGGGAGCTCGTAGTCGAGGTCGGCGACGTCCATCTATCCGACGCCCGTTGTACCGTTGCCGCGATGGATCCCGAGGCAGTCGAGCGGGCGATGAACCGGCTGTCGAGCGCCGCCGAGGGTCGGACGCAGCAGGCCGACGTCGACGCGGCGCTCGAGCGCGCACGCGCGCAGATCGAGGCGCTCGCGCAGGCCGCCGCGGAGCTCGAGACGACGCTGCCGACGCGGGTCGGCGACGCCGTCCGTGACGGGGTCCGCGCCGAGGCGCTCCCCGTCGCCCGGCAGATGGCCGAGGTGCGCGGGCTGCTGAACAGCGTGATCGGGCGCCTCGAGCGCGTCGAGGGCGACCTGCTCGCGGAGCGCCACGCGCGCGTCGACGACCTCGCCGTCCTCGTCGACCTCGTCACGTCCGGCTGGAAGAGCGTCGACCGCCGGCTCGAGCGGATCGAGCAGGCGATCACCTCCTCGGGCGGCGCGATGGTCTATCGGATCGAGGAGCGGCGGCCGCCGACCGCCGGCTCCGGCCCGTAGGCGTCCGTCCCGGCCGGCAGCCGGAGCACGAACCGGCTCCCCTGGCCCGGGGCGCTGTCGACGTCGATGTCGCCGCCCAGGGCGACGGCGAGCTCGCGGGCGATCGCGAGCCCGAGGCCGGTCCCACGGCCGTCGCGCGACCAGAAGGCACGGAAGATCCGGTCGCGCTCCTCGGGTGCGATCCCCGGGCCGCTGTCGTCGACGCCGACCGAGACCAGGCCGTCGTCCGAGTCCAGCGACAGCTCGATCCGGCCGCCGTCGGGCGTCCAGCGGAAGGCGTTCGCGAGCAGGTTGGAGATGATCTGCAGGAGCCGGTCGCCGTCGGACACGATCACCGGCTCGGCCTCGACCGTCTGGACGTAGTCGATCTCGCGCCGCCGCGCCTCGCCGCCGAACGCCGCGTAGGCGCGGTCGACGAGGCGGCGCATGTCGACCTCCTCGTGCAGGACGGTGAACCGGTGCGCGTCGAGCTTCGCGAGGTCGAGCACGTCGCCCACCAGCCGCTCGAGCCGCGCCGTCTCCGCCGCGACCACGTCCAGCGACTCCGCCGCCATCTCCGGGTCCTCGACGACGCCTTCACGGAGCGCCTCCACGTGGCCCTTGATCGCCGTCAGCGGCGTCCGGAGCTCGTGCGAGACGCTCATCAGGAAGTTGCGCTCGAGCTCCTCGGTCTCGCGCAGCCGCTGCGCCATGTCCGCGAAGCGGCTCGAGAGGTGCGCGATCTCGTCGCCGCCGGGGACGTCGGGGACGTCGACGTGGCGGCGGCCCTCGGCGACCGCGTCGGCCGCGTCCGAGAGCGCGAGGAGCGGCCGCGTGATCCGCCGCGTCAGGTACCACGCGAAGGCGCCGGCGACGAGGATCCCGCCGAGGAACGCGAGGCCGAGGCGCTCCGCCAAGGTCACCCACGCGTCGCGCAGCTCGGCCTTCGGCTTCGCGGCGATGATCGCGCCGAAGGTCGTCGCGCCGATGCGCAGCGGCTCCGCCACGGCCAGGTACGTGCGGGTTTCCTGCGGCGGCGTGAACTCGAACGTGATCCCTCCGGTCTGCTCGAGGTCGGCGCTGTCGACGGCGTCGGCGGGGAGGGGCCGGAGCCCGAACCGCTGACCGGGGAAGATCTCGACGCCTGCGTTGAACGGGACGTAGTAGAGCCGGTCGCCCGTCGCCTCCTCGAGCCGCGCCGCCGAGAGCGAGAGCGCGCCGGCGTTCTCGGCGTAGAGCGCGCCGACGCCCGCGGCCTCTCGGCGGAGCTCGTCGATCGTCTGGTCGCGCTCGTAGTCCTGGAAGAGCCGGATCGCGATGAGCGTCGCGACGAGCCCCGCGAGCGCGAGGCCGGCGAGGAAGATCGCCGGCAGCTTGAAGCGGAGGGAGCGGAGGGAGCGGAACACGCTCCCCTACGAGCCCGCGGTCGCGGCCTCCCGGCTCGGGGCGACCTTGTAGCCGACGCCCCAGACGGTCACGATCGGCGACGCGTCACCGAGCTTGCGGCGCAGCTGGCGCACGTGCACGTCGACCGTCCGCGTGTCGCCGGCGAACGTGTAGCCCCAGACGCGCTCCAGCAGCTGGTCGCGCGTCAGCACGAGGCCCTTGTGGTCGAGCAGCTCCCAGAGGAGGTCGAACTCCTTCGGGGCGAGCTGGATCTCCTCGTCGCCGACCCGCACCTCGCGGCGGCCCGCGTCGATCGAGAGGTCGCCGTGCGTCAACACCTTCGTCTCGAGCTCGCGCCGCTCCGGTGCCGCCCGGCGCAGGATCGACTTGACGCGCGCGACGAGCTCGCGCGGGTTGAACGGCTTCGTCATGTAGTCGTCGGCTCCGACCTCGAGGCCGATGATCTTGTCGACGTCCTCGTCGCGCGCCGTCAGCATCAGGATCGGCACGTCGGAGCCCTTGCGCAGCCGCCGGCACACCTCGATCCCGTCGAGATCGGGCAGCATCAGGTCGAGGATGATCAGCGACAGCTTCCCCGACGCCGCCTGGATGAGCGCGTCGGAGCCCGTCGAGACGGTCTTGACGTCGTAGCCGGCGTTCCGCAGGTAGAGCGCGACGAAGGAGGCGATCGACGCCTCGTCCTCGACCACGAGCACGCTCTGGCCGTTGCCCGCCACGGAGCTAGGGTAGCTCGCCGACGCGGACGAACCGGCCGTCCTCGGGCAGCGAGCGCCAGTCGCTCCCGTCGACGGAGTACGTCCCGTCGTCGTCGATCAGCCGGCTCCCGCGGAGGTACGCGAGGCCCTGCCCGACGGCGGACAGCGCGATCCCCCTGGCGTTGATGCGAATCGTGTTCGGGCCGCCCACGAGACGGAACCGCATGCCGCTCGTCGTCTTGAACACGCACTCGAGCACCTTGTCGTCGTCGATCGTCCGGACGCGCGGCCACTGGTCGTCGGCGTCCCACACGAGGAGCGCGTCGCAGTCGCCGCCCTTCGGGTCGACGACGACGAGCGTGCCGTTCGAGATCCGGCCCAGGATCGCGCCCTTGAAGTCGATCAGGCGCACGTTCCCGTCGCCGGAGCGGACGACGAGCGAGCCGTCCCCGGGGGCGACCATCCGCGCCGCGGCGATCGCCGGGAGGACGAGCGACAGGACCAGCGTGATGACGAGTGCGCGCCGCATCGATGATGAGTATCGTCCGCCCGGGTTCGGCCGCCTTGAGCGCACCGTAAGGAAAGTGTAAGCGGGCGCGTGCCGCCTGGGTAGGCTCGCCGCCGTGGACGAGGTCCAGGCATTCGGCGAGCTGATCGCGGTCGCGTCGATCGCGGTCTCGCTCGCCCTCGGGGCGACGAAGGTGACGCAGCGGATCGGCGTCCCGGCACCCGCGCTGTTCCTCGCGGCGGCGGCGATCACGTCCGACCTCTTCCCCGGGCTCTCGAAGCACGTCGAGACGAAGACCGTCGAGCGGGTCGCCGTGATCGCGCTGATCGTGATCCTCCTCGACGGCGGCATGCACGTCGGCTGGCGCAAGTTCCGCGCCGCGGCCGTCCCGATCGGCATCCTCGGCGTGGTCGGGACGTTCGCGACGGCGGGTGCCGTGGCGGTCGTCGCCCAGCCGCTGCTCGACGTCTCGTGGACGACGGCGTTCATCATCGGCGCGGCGCTCGCGCCGACCGATCCGGCGGTGATGTTCTCCGTCCTCGGGAACCGCGAGGTCGGCGGCCGCACCGGGACGATCCTCGAGGGCGAGTCCGGGGCGAACGACCCCGTCGGGATCGCGCTCATGCTCGGCGTCCTCGCCTACGCGACGAGCGACGACGGATCGGCGTGGACGATCGTGGAGGAGTTCGCCGTCGAGATGGCGGTCGGCATCGCCGTCGGCGCGGCCGGCGCGTGGGCGCTCCTCTGGCTGATGCGCCACACGTCGCTGCCCGACCGCGGGCTCTACCCGCTGCGCGTGCTCGCGTTCGCGGGCGTGATCTACGGCGTCGCCGCGACCCTCCACGGGTCGGGGTTCCTCGCCGTGTTCATCGCGGGCCTGCTGATCGGCGACGAGCGCGCGCCCTACAAGGCGGAGATCGAGTCGTTCCACACGTCGCTCTCCAGCCTCGCCGAGATCGCGGTGTTCATCGCCCTCGGGCTGACGATCGACGTGACGGAGATCGGGGACGAGGGCTGGTGGCTCGACGGGCTGCTGCTCTTCCTCGCGCTCGCGTTCGTCGTGCGGCCGCTCGTCGTCGGCCCGCTGCTGCTGCCCGCGCGCCTCCGGACGGGCGAGCGGCTGTTCGTCATGTGGGGCGGGCTGAAGGGCGCCGTCCCGATCCTGCTCGCGGCGTTCGCCGTGCTCGCGGAGGTGGACGAGGCGCAGCGTGTCTACGGCCTCGTGTTCGTCGTCGTGCTGCTCTCCGTCCTCGTCCAGGGGTCGACCGTTCCCCGGGCGGCTGCGAGGTTCGGCGTCCCGATGCGCACCGTCGAGCACGTGGGCACCGACACGGCCGCCGGCTCCTACCGCTTCCGCGTCGCCTCGGCGTCGCACGCCGCGGGGCGGGCGGTGCGCGAGCTCCCGCTCGGCGAGAGCGGCTGGGTCAGCTCGATCGTCCGCGACGGCACGACGAGGAACGCCCGCGGCGGCGACGTGCTCGAGGCGGGCGACGAGGTCCTCGTGCTCGTCGACGACGAGCGCGTGGCCGCGGTGCGACGCCTGTTCGAGGGCTAGAGCGGCTGGGCGGGCGCCTCGCCGTCGACGGCCCGCCGCCACCGGAGCGTCCGCAGGGTCAGCGCGATCGCGGCGAAGCCGAGGAGCACGTTGGCCGCCACGAAGACGACGCGCATCCCGATCGAGAAGCTGAGCACCGCGGCGGCCGGCGCGTCGCCGCGGAACACGTACACGAGCAGGGCCTGCTCCGTGCCCACGCCGCCGGGCGTCAGCGGCAGGATGGTCGAGAGGCTCTGCGTCACCTGCACGCGGAAGGCGTTCTCGACACCGGCCTCGAGCCCGAACGCACGGAGGAAGAAGTAGATCGTGGCGATGCGGAACGCCCAGTCGAGCGCCTGCCACGGGACGACCTCCCGCAGGTACCGCCGCGGCGGGCGCAGGACGGCGAACCCCTGCGCGACCCGGTCGCGGAAGGCCTGCACCCGCCGGCGTGCCGAGACCGCGACCACGAGCGCCGCCACCAGCGCGACCACGCCGACGACCGCCGCGACGCGAGGGTGCTGGAAGAGGTAGAGCCAGTCGATCTCCGGCAGGTTCGGCAGCACGTCGCGGCCAGGGAGGACGCCCGCCGAGAGCGCCCAGACGAGGAGCGCCGTCGCGATCGCGAAGTCGAGGATCGTCTCCACGAGCAGGGTGGCCGCGAGCGTGGGATAGGTGGCGCCCTCGACGCGCCGCTTGACGATGAAGAGCTTGAGCACGTCGCCGCCACGCGCGGGCACGATCGCGTTCACGCCGACGCCCGCGAGGTAGCCCGCGAGGATCGTCCGCCAGCGAACCGCCACGTCGGGGTACGCCGCGCCGACGATGTTCCGCCACGCCCGCGTGCGCGCGAGGATCTTCCCGAGGTGGCACAGGAGCGCGAAGCCGAGCGCCTCGTACGCGATCGCGTCGAGGTAGTCGCGGAAGGCGTCGAGCGCGTCGAGGATCGATTGCACGCTCAGAGCGTGGCACGATCTCGTGATGAGGGTCGCCCGGCGCGAGTTCCTGCGCGTGCTCGCGCTCGGCGCGATCGCGGTACCGGCGGCGGCACGGGCCGCCGTGGCACGCGGCCCGGAACTCGTCGGCCTCCGCGTGCGCTCGCTGCGGCCGTTCGCGGGTGACCGCAGGCTGCTCGCGACGGTGTCCCCGCGCCGGCGCGAGGCGCGCGTGTCCTTCCGTCTCCCCCGGCCGGCAACGGTGCGGATGGAGGCGGTCCGGACGGACACCATCCGCGAGGGACGGCCTGCAGGCGAGACGGTCTGGAGCGTCGAGCGCCGGCTCCCCGCGGGTTCGCACGAGCTCGGGTGGCGTCCGGGACGCGGCGTCGCCCCGCGGACGTACGTGCTGCGCCTCACCGCCGTCGACGCCGCGGGACGGCGGCGGGTCTACGGCGCCTACCGCCCGGGGCGGCGCCCCGACGCGCCCGTGGTGCGCGTCCAGGGCGTCGAGGTCGCGACCACGCGGTCGAGCTACCTGCCGGGACAGCCCGCGGACCTGCTCATCTCGACGGACGCCGCGACCCTCCGCGTGCAGGTCTTCCACTACGGCGAGTCGCGCCCCGCCGACGCCGACCTGCGGACGAACGGGATCCCGGTGACCCCGCCGGTCGTCGTCGACTGGCGCGCGCACGCCGACGCGCCCGGGCGGCTGCGCCTGCTCCGTGCCGGCGCGTGGCAGAGCGGCCTCTACTTCGTGGGCGTCGGCGCGGACGACGGCCGCGCCGGGTACGCGCCGTTCATCCTGCGGCCGCGCCGGCTGGGGACGCAGCGCGTCGCCGTCGTGCTCTCGACGAACACCTGGCAGGCCTACAACTTCCACGACGCCGACGGCGACGGCTGGGGCGACTCGTGGTACGTCAGCGACGCGCTGCACGCCGTCGACGTCGGGCGGCCGTACCTCGACTTCGGCGTCCCGTTCCGGTTCAAGGACTGGGATCTGGCGTTCGTCAGCTGGCTCAACCGCACGGGCAAGCGCGTCGACTTCCTCTCGGACGAGGACCTCGAGGCCGCCGGCAGCGGCGACGCGCTGCGCCGCGCCTACGACCTCGTCGTCTTCCCCGGCCACGCCGAGTACGTGACGGCGCGCGCGTACGACGTCGTCGAGCGGTACCGCGACCTGGGCGGCAACCTGCTCTTCCTCGCGGCGAACAACTTCTTCTGGCGCGTACGGCGCGACGGCAGGCGAATCGTCCGCGAGCGCCGGTGGCGCGACGCCGGCCGCGACGAGGCCGGGCTCGTCGGCGTGCACTACGTCGGCTCCGACCAGGGCCAGCGGCAGGCGGCGTTCACGGTCGTCGGCGCCGGGAGCGCGCCGTGGCTCTTCGAGGGCACGGGGCTGCGCGACGGGGACACGTTCGGCCGCTACGGGATCGAGATCGACGGGCGCGGCCCGGCGACGCCGCGGAGCGCGCAGGTCCTCGCGCACGCGACCGACCTGATGGGGGCCGGGCGCTCCGCCGAGCTGACCTACTACGAGACGCCGGCCGGTGCCCGCGTCCTCGCCGCGGGTGCGATCAACTTCGTCGCCTCGATGACCGACCCGCGCGTGGAGCGCCTCGTCGAGAACGCCTGGCGCCGGCTGTCGGCGCCCTAGCGCTCGTCGTAGCGGTGGAAGCCCTCGCCGCTCTTGCGGCCGAGCTTGCCCGCCTTCGCCATCGCGACGAGGCGCGCCGGCGGCGCCATCCGCGGCTCGCGCAGCCCCTGCCACAGCGCCTCGGATGCGTGGACGTGCACGTCGATCCCGACGAGGTCGACGAGCGTCGTCGGCCCCATCGGCCAGCCGGCGCCGAAGCGCATCGCCGTGTCGAGGTCCTCCGGCGAGACGCCCGCCTCGTCGAGCACGCGCACGCAGTCGTTGAGGAGCGGGATCAGGATGCGGTTGACCACGAACCCCGGGGTGTCGTTGCACCGGATCGGCGCCTTCCCGAGCGAGCCGGCGAAGGCGTACGCGGTGTCGAACGACTCGTCGTCGGTTCGCTGCGCGCGCACGACCTCGACGAGGCGCATCAGCGGGGCCGGGTTGAAGAAGTGCATCCCGACGACCCGCTCGGGGCGCGCGTACGCAGCGGCGATCTCCGTCACCGACAGCGCCGAGGTGTTCGTCGCGACGATCGCGTCGGGCCGCAGGATGCGCGAGAGCCCGGCCATCAGCTCGTGCTTCACGGCCAGGTCCTCGAAGGCCGCCTCGATCACGAGGTCGCACCCGGCGAGGTCGTCGAGCGACGTCGTCACCCGGAGGCGCCCGACAGCGGCGTCCTTGTCCGCCTGCTCGAGCTGGCCCTTCTCCACCTTGCGCCCGAGGAAGTGGTCGATGCGGCCGCGCGCGGCCTCCCCCGCCTCGGCGGCGAGCTCACGTCCGACCGTCTCGTAGCCCGCCTCGACGCACACCTGCGCGATCCCGGCGCCCATCGTCCCCAGCCCGACGACGCCGACGGTCCTGATCTCCATGGCGGGCGATCCTAGTCGGGCCGGCGGGCGAGCACCCAGTGGAACGGCACCTCGCCGTGTCCCGGCTCGGCCGTCGCCTCGACCGACGACTCCACGAGCTCGAGGCCCGCCTCCCGCAGCAGCCGCTCGTTCACCTCGGGCGGGTACCCGCTGAAGATCGTCGGCGCGCCCAGCCACTCGCCGCTCCACGTCGGCGTGTCGCGCGCGCCGAGCGAGGCGAGGAAGCAGCCGCCGGGCCGCAGCCACCGCGCAATCCGGTGGAACAACGGCCCGAGCTCGTCCCGGAGCACGTGGTTGAGGACGTACAGGGCGACGACGGCGTCGAACGACGCCTCCGGCAGCTCGAGCTCGAGCACGTCCGACTGGAGCAGCCGAACGCCCGGAAGGCGGCTGCGGGCCCGCGCGAGCATCCCGGCCGACACGTCCACGCCCGTGAGGACTCCCCGCGACGCGAGCTCGACGCTCGCCTCGTTCCCCGCACCGACGCCGAGCTCGAGGATCGCCGGACGCGGCGGCAGCCCCGAGAGCAGCCGCTCGATCCGGCGGCGGCACGCGCCCGCGGGGAACTCGCCCTGCCACGCGACGAACCGGTCGACGGCATCGTCGTACGCCGCGGCGACGATCGCCGCCGCGACCGCCCGCCGCCCCGCGGCGAACTGCTCCGGCGCCAGGCGGATGTACGAGTGCCGCCCGAGGCTCGAGGTCAGGACGCCGGCCGCCTGCACCGGCGGCGCCTCCCGCAGGTCGTGGAGCGCGAGCTCCGGCCGGATCTCGACGTGCCACCGCCAGCGCGTGCGGGCCGGATCCTCCTCGGGGTCCGTGACCACGTCGGCGACGCCGAACACCACCTGCCACCCCGCCGCGTAGAGGACGGCGCGGTCGCCGGCGCGGATCGACGGCCGCCGCGTCGACGCGTGCGCGCGCAGCTCCTCGGGACGAACCTCGGGCCGGAGCCGACGTCCGCCGCGCCCGCGGACGAGCAGCCAGTGCTGCACGGGCTAGACGCGCTCGATGACGGCCGCGATCGCCTGGCCGAAGCCGATGCACATGCACGCGACGCCGTAGCGCGCGTCGCGCCGCTCGAGCTCGGAGACGAGCGTCGCCGTGATGCGAGCGCCGGTCGCCCCGAGCGGATGGCCGAGCGAGATGCCGCCCCCGTTCGGGTTCACGTCGCCGGCTTCCCAGCGCTCGCGCAGGCCGGTGTCCTTCAGGAACTGCAGCACGACGGAGGCGAAGGCCTCGTTGACCTCGACGACCGCGATGTCGTCCCACCCGAGGTCGGCCTTCGCGAGCGCCTTCTCGCACGCCTCGGGGTTCCCGTGCAGCATCAGCGTCGGGTCGACGCCGGCGATCCCGAACGAGACGAAGCGGGCCCGCGGCGTCAGCTCGAGCCGCGTCGCCGCCGCCTCGGAGGCGACGAGCAGCGCAGCGGCGCCGTCGACGATCTGCGACGAGTTGCCGGCGGTCACGGTGCCGTCGGGGACGAACGCCGGCTGGAGCGACGCCATCTTCTCGAGCGTCGTGTCGCGCCTCACCGCCTCGTCGGTGTCGAACGTGAGGCCGGCGTGCGGGTTCGTGAGGTCGATCGGGACGATCTCCTTCGCGAACCGGCCCTCGTCGATCGCGCGCGCGGCCCGCATGTGGGACTCGTAGGAGAACGCGTCGCAGTCCTCGCGCGTCAGCTCCCACCGGTCCGCGATCAACTCGGCGGAGATCCCCTGCATGACGACCTGGTAGCGGTCGTGGACCTTGTCCGAGAACGACCCGTTGTTCGAGCCCATCGGGACGCGCGACATCATCTCGACGCCCCCGGAGAGGACGAGGTCGAGCTGTCCCGACCACACGGCGGCCGCGGCGTTGAAGTTCGTCTGCATCGACGAGCCGCACTGGCGGTCGACGGTCGTCCCGCAGACGGAGACGGGCCAGCCCGCCGTCAGCGCGACGTTGCGGCCGATGTTCCACGCCTGCTCGTCGACCTGCGTCACGCATCCCCACTGGACGTCCTCGATCTCGCCGGGGTCGACGCCGTTCCGCTCGACGAGCGCGTTCACCACCTGCGCGGAGAGCTCGTCGCCGCGGATCGACGCGAGCGTCCCGTTGCGCCGCCCGATCGGGCTGCGGACGGCGTCGACGATGAGCGCGTCGGTCATGGCCCGATTCTATGCGCGCGGTAGGCTCCTGCCGTGGCCGCCACGGCGACGCAGCGGCGCCTCCTCCTCGGAGGCGAGTGGATCGAGACCGGCGAGTGGATCGACGTCACCTCGCCCTACTCGGGCGACGTCGTCGGGCGCGTGCCGAAGGCCGGCGCCGCCGAGGCGCGACGCGCCGTGGACGCGGCCGCCGCGGCGATGGCCGACCCGATCCCGGCGCACGAGCGTGCGGCGATCCTCGACCGCGTGGCGGCGCTCCTGCGCGAGCGCCACGACGACGTCGCGCGGACGATCTGCGAGGAGGCCGGGAAGCCGATGAAGGCCGCGCGCGTCGAGGCGCAGCGCGCCGTCTCGACGTACACGTTCGCCGCCGTCGAGGCCCGCGGGCTCTCCGGGCACGTCGTGCCGATGGACGCCTCGCAGGCCGGCGACGGGAAGCTCGCCTTCACGCTGCGCCTCCCGCTCGGCGTGGTCGGCGCGATCAGCCCGTTCAACTTCCCGCTGAACCTGGTGGCGCACAAGCTGGCGCCCGCGCTCGCCGCCGGGTGCGCGGTCGTCCTCAAGCCCGCGACCGCGACGCCGCTGTCGGCGCTGCTGCTCGCGGAGCTCGAGACGGAGGCGGGGCTGCCGCCGGGGTGGCTGAACGTCCTCGTCGGCCCGGCGTCCGAGCTCGGCGACGTCCTCGTCGAGGATGCGCGCGTCGCCGCGCTCACGTTCACCGGCTCCGGCCCCGTCGGCTGGCGCCTCGCGGAGCGGGCGCCGAAGAAGCGCGTCGCGCTCGAGCTCGGGAACGCCACGCCCGTGATCGTGACCGCCGACGCCGACGTCGACGCCGCGGCCGCGAAGTGCGCCGCGAACGCCTTCTCGTTCGCGGGACAGAGCTGCATCTCCGTCCAGCGGGTCTACGTGGAGGGCGACGCGTACGACCGGTTCCTCGAGGCCATGCTCCCGCAGGTCGAGGCGCTCAAGGTCGGCGACCCTGCCGACGAGGAGGTCGACGTCGGGCCCGTGATCGACGAGGAGAGCCGCGAGCGCATCCTCGCGTGGATCGAGGAGGCGCGCGCGGGGGGCGCCGAGATCCTCACGGGCGGCGAGGCGACGCCCGAAGGGCTGATCCGGCCGACGGTGATCGCCGGCGCCGGCCCCGACCTCAAGGTCTCGTGCGAGGAGGTCTTCGGCCCGGTCGTCACGGTCAGCCGCGTGGCGGACCTCGACGAGGCGATCGAACGCGCGAACGCGACCCGGTACGGGCTGCAGGCCGGCGTCTTCACGGGCTCCGTCTCGTCCGCGCTCGCCGCCGCCGCGCGCCTCGAGTTCGGCGGGGTGATTGTCAACGAGGCCCCGACGTTCCGCGCCGACCAGATGCCGTACGGCGGCGTCAAGGACTCCGGCAACACGCGCGAGGGCCCCGCGTACGCGGTGCGCGAGCTCACCGAGGAGCGCCTCGTCGTCGTGCAGCTCTAGCCGAGCGGGGCCGCGGGAGCCGGCGGAGGGCCGTCGAGAGCCGCTGTTACGCTGCGGCCGATGGCCCGTCCGTCGCTGTTCCGCCGCTCGCCCGAGGACGCCGCGCCGCATCCCACGCCCTCGCCGCCGGGCCCGCGCAGGCACGCGCCGCCGGCGGCGGAGCTCCGCCGCGAGCGGCGCGCGCTGCTGAAGCTGCGCGAGGAGCGGCTGCGGGACGTCGGCGGGCTCGCGATGGAGATGTTCCGGCGCGATTCCTTCCGCGAGCACGTGCTCCACGAGCAGTGCGCCGAGGTCGCCGCGGTCGAGGACCGCCTGATCGAGCTCGAGACGCTGCTCTCCGTCCGCCGCCCGCCGGCCGCGCGGTGCGCCTGCGGCGCGCCGCTCTTCCACGGGGCGCGCTTCTGCGGGAGCTGCGGGCGCCCGGCCGCCGAGCCGGCGGACGCCGCCTGCGCCGTGTGCGGCCACGCGCTCGCGGGGGACGCGCGCTACTGCCCGTCGTGCGGCGCCGCGGCGCCGGCCGCGTGACGACGACGCCGGTCGCGCCGCCCGAGCTGGAGTGCCCGCGCTGCGGCTCGGCGGTGACGCGCGGCCAGGAGTACTGCCTCGAGTGCGGCGCGCGGCTCCCCCTCGACCCCGGCGACGCCGTCCGCGCGTCCTCGTCCTGGGTGTGGCCCGTCCTCGTCGCGCTCGTCGTCGCCGGCCTCGCGACCGCGGGCGTCGTCGCCTACCGCGTCGCGACCGAGGGCGGAGATCCGGAGCTCGTCGCCACGACCGCGCAGCCGGCGGTGATCCCGACGACCGCCCCGCCGGAGATCCCGACGACGACCGCGGCACCGCCCCCGACGACGCAGGCGCCGGCCACGACGCCCGCACCACCGCCGCAGAACCGCGTGATCTCGTGGCCGGACGGGCGCAGCGGCTACACCGTCGTCCTCGCGTCCCTGCCGGAGACGGGCGGTCGCCCCGCGGCGGTCGCGAAGGCGCGGGACGCCCTCCGCGCGGGGCTGCGGCAGGTCGGCGTGCTCCGGTCGGGCGACTACGCGAGCCTCCACCCCGGCTACTTCGTCGTCTTCAGCGGCGTCTACGCATCGAGCGCGGCCGCCCAGGACGCGGTCGCGGCGGCGAACGACGCCGGGTACCGGGCGTACACCCGCCCGATCACGCAGTAGGTGTAAAGCCCGTCGAGCAGGGAATCCATGCGTCCGCAGAGGGCGCGCAAGAAGCCGCCCCGTTCACAGGAGAGGCAACGCCGAGGCGCACTTTGTAACAGCGGGCCGATCTGTATTAGACTGCGCCGCGGGGAAGCGCCGAACGGGATCTAACGTCAGCTTTACAAGCGTTTTTCGGCGGTTAACGAGAGGACAGGCAGACTTGGAAATCGACGAGCGTACCCAGCGGTTGCAGAGCTGCATGTATCAATACTCTCGAGCCATTTATCGGACCCTGAAGGATCTCATCGATCCGTATTCGGACCTCGAGTCCCGCCTCGCCTCCCGCCGCGCCGTCCTCGCCCACTGCGAGCAGACGATGGAACGGCTCGCGAGCGACCCCATGTACTTCGCGAAGCCGGACCGCGCGCTCTTCCAGGACATCCGCCGCTACTTCCCCATCACCGCGCAGGCGCAGGTCGCGTGGGCGGTGCGCGAGGGCGTCAGCGCCGCGTGCGCGTTCATCGAGGAGCAGATCGAGGCCGGCGCGCTCGACGGCGGCGTCGCCCGCTGCCGGGCGACCACGCGCAAGGGCAAGCCGTGCCAGCGGACGCCGCTGCCCGAGCGTGACTACTGCCCGTCGCACCAGCATCTCGAGGCCTCGACGAGAGTCGCGGCATAGCACCCGCTCACGGGACGGCGGGTAATCTCCCGGCCCGGTGAGCCACGACGCCGACAAGCTGATCCGCCAGCTCTCGCTGGTCGCGTTCCTGATGGCGGAGCGTCGCCCGCTGACCGCGAGGGACGTGAAGCAGAACGTCGAGGGCTACTCCGAGATGTCGGACGAGGCCTTCGCCCGGCGGTACTACTCGGACCGCGCCGAGCTCATCGCCCTGGGCGTCCCGCTCCAGTCGCAGCGGGACGAGTTCACGGGCGAGGAGCTGTACACGCTCCGCTCCGAGCAGTACTTCCTGCCGGCGCTCGAGCTCTCCGACGACGAGCTCGCCGCACTGCAGACGTGCTTCTACCTGCTCGAGGGGAAGTTCGCCTACGCCGAGCCCCTGCGGCTCGCGCTCCAGAACCTCGCGCTCGGCCGCCCCGGATGGGAGGACGCACCGACGGCGACCGCGGGCGCGGTCGAGGTCTCCGACCCGGACTACTCGCCGGAGATGCCGGGACGGCTCGGGAAGCTCGAGAACGCCATCTCGAAGCAGCGGACGGTCAAGTTCACGTATTGGTCGATCTCGCGCGACGAGGTGCAGGAGCGGACGCTCAACCCGTACGCGCTGCTCCCCGAGCGCGGCGTCTGGTACGTGATCGGCCACGACCTCGACCGCGACGACACCCGGACGTTCCGCGTCTCGCGGATCCGTGGCGACATCCGCTTCGCCACGCGGCGCGAGCGCGACTTCCGGATCCCCGCCGACTTCGACGTCGGCGCGTACCGCGACCGGCCCGCCTGGCAGATCGGCGACGCGACCGGCGAGGCGCGCGTCGAGGTGAGCCCCGCGACGGCGTGGTGGGTCGAGCGCGCCTTCGGAAACGCGGGCCGGCTCGAGGGCGACACGTTCGTCACGCCCTACTCGAGCCTCGGCCTCCTCGCCTCCTGGATCCTCCGGCAGGACGGCCGCGCGGTGCCCGGCGCGCCGGACGCGCTGCGCCGGGAGGTTGCGCGCTCGCTGCGGGCGATCCGCGATGCGCACGCCGGCGCGCCGCCCACCCCGGCCGCGGAGGCAGGGCCGGCCCAGCACGACGGCCTCCCGGAGCGTCCGGCCGGCCCGGTCGCGCCGGAGCGGTTCGCCGTCCTGCAGGCGCTGCTCGCGTACCTGCTCGCCGCGTGCGGCGAGGAGCGCGAGGCGGAGATCCCCGCGCGCGAGCTCGTCGAGCGCTTCAACATCCCCGAGGACGCGCTCGAGGAGCACCTCTCGCTGCTCAACCTCGTGAACTTCGGCGGCGGCTGCTACGCCGTCTACGCCGAGCTCCGCGGCGACGCCGTCCACGTCGACAAGGAGCTCTACGGCGACACGTTCCGCTCGGCGCCGCGGCTGACCCCGCTCGAGGCGCGGGCGATCCGGCTCGCGCTCGAGTTCGTCGGGCCGATGGTCGCCGCGGGGACGCACACGCCCCTCGACCGCGTCCGGCGCAAGCTGGAGGAGACCTTCGGCAAGTTCGAGCTCGCACAGACGCCCGCGCCGCACGAGGGCACGGAGGAGGAGCGACTCGTCGTGCTCTTCACGGACGCGATCGCCGCGCACCGCCTCGTCGCGATCGAGTACCTCAAGGAGGGCGAGAGCGAGCCCTCGACGCGGACGGTCGAGCCGTACAAGCTCGAGCGCGCGCTGCCGAACTGGTACGTCCACACGTGGGACCGCGACCGCGACGCCGAGAAGAGCTTCCGGCTCGACCGGATGCGCAGCGCGACGCTCCTCGACGAGACCTTCGTGCCGCGCGACGGGTTCGAGGCGTCCGGGCTGCGCGGCGCACGCACGGCGCGGATCTGGTACTCGCCGACGATCGCCCGCTGGCAGGTCGAGAAGGGCGCACGCCCGCTCACCGACGGCGCCGCGCTCGATGAGCGCGCGGTCGGGAGCCCCGAGTGGCTCGTCGGCGAGGTGTTCGCGCACCGCGGGGAGGCCGTCGTCCTCGAGCCCGACGACCTCCGCCGGCGCATCGGCGCGCGCGCGGCCGAGCTCGCGAAGGAGCTGGGCGTCGACCGGCTCCGCGCCGTCCGGTGAGCGACGAGCGGCGGCGTGCGTTGAACGAAGCGGTCGCGCGCGCCGCGAACGAGGTCGCCGAGGACGTCGCGGGGGCCTGGGATCCGCCGGCCGACCCGCTCGACATCCGCTGCGAGTGCTCCCGCGCCGACTGCGGCGCGACGCTGCGGGTCACGCTCGCCGAGTACGAGGAGGTGCGGTCGAGCGCCACGCAGTTCATCGTGCTCGCGGAGCACGTGGATCCGACGGTCGACCGCGTCGTGGGCACCGTGCGCGGCAACGCGCTCGTCGAGAAGATCGGCCGCGAAGGGGTCGAGGTGGCCGAGGCGACCGACCCGCGCGCCTAGCCGCCGGCCGGCAGCGCGAGCGTGAACGTCGCGCCGCGCTCGGGCACGGAGTGGACGTCGAGCGAGCCGCCGTGCGCCTCCGCGATCGACCGCGCGATGTAGAGGCCGAGCCCGGTGCCGGGCTTCGCCGTGCCGTTGCCCGAGACACGGCCGAACTTCTCGAAGATCAGCCGCTGGTGCTCGCGCGCGATGCCGGGGCCGCCGTCGACGACGTCGACGCGCACCTCGTCCGCGTGCCGGTAGGCCGTGACACCCACGGTCTCGCCCGCCGGTGAGTACTTCACGGCGTTCTCGATCAGGTTCGCGAGCACCTGGCGCAGGCGCTCGCGATCGCCGCGCACGCGCGGCAGCGCATCCGCGACCTGCGTCGTGACGGTCACCTCGTCGACCGCGACGCTCGCCGCGGCGACGGTGTCGCGCACGAGCTCGCCGACGTGAGCGTCGAGAACTCGTAGCTGAACGTCCCGGCGTCGATGCGCGACGTGTCGAGGACGTCGCCGATCAGCGTCGCGAGCCGCGTCGTCTCGCCGGCGATGAGCGCGAGGAACGACTCGCGCTGCTCGGGTGCGAGCTCGCGCCACCGCGCCGCGAGCGTCTGCGCGGCGCCGATCACCGCCGCCATCGGGCTCCGGAGCTCGTGCGACACGAGCGAGACGAAGTCGGCGCGCAACGCCGAGAGCCGCCGCAGCTCCTCCACCGTGCTCCGCTCGGCCTCGTACGCCCGGATGTTCTGGACGGCGGTCGCCACGAGCCGGCCGAGGAGGCTGGCGAGCTCGATCTCCTCGGGGCCGAACGCGTCGCGCTCGCGTCGCGAGATCGAGAGCATCCCGACCGTGCGGGCGCCGGCGAGCACGGGAGCGGCGAGCCGCGAGCGGAGCCCGAGCTCGAGCAGCTGCTCCTCCTCGGGGTAGCGAGGCGGGTCGAGGTCGGTGCGGAGGACGAGCTCGCCCTGCAGCACGTGGTCGAGCACCGACCCGGCGGCGGGTCGCGCCGTGCCGGGCGGGAACACCGACTCCTCCCCCGCGCCGGCGGTCGCCATCACGCGGGCGAGGCCGTCCTCCGCGAGCACGATCGCCACTCGGTCGAAGGGGACGAGCCCGCGCAGCTCGCGGATGAACGCCGCGAAGGCGTGGTCGAGCTCCAGCGACGACCCGAGGGCGCGGGCGCACCGGTTCGCCGCCTCCAGGACGTCGACGCGCCGTCCGAGCTCGTCGCGCAGCGTCTCGGCCTCGACGGCGCGCGCCTCCGCGGCGCGCCGGGAGGCCGCGAGGTCGTCCACCAGGCGCCCGACGACGGCGCCCGCCATCAGGGCGATCGCGACCCGGAGGAACACCGGAACGGCGCGGAACTCCATCGGGTCGAACCGCACCCGCGCGGTACAGCTCGGCCCCGACGATCCCGGCCGCGATGGGCACCACGGCGAGGACGCCGGCCACGAACCCGAAGCGGAGCCCCGCCTCGAGGGGCGGGACGAAGAACAGCGACCAGAGCGGCTGGCCGTCCTCGAAGGAGAAGACGACGGCGTACGCGGTGACGACGGCGGTGTCGAACAGGACCTCGGCGTAGCCGAGCGCGGGCGGGAGGCGCCGCGCGGTTCGACGCGCGACGAGGATGGCCGCCGTGCCGAGCGCGAACACGGCCGTCACCGCCCACGCCGCGGGGCCGTGGCCGCTCGGATAGTCGTCGTAGCCGACGACGACCTCGACCACCGCGAGCGGAACCGCCGCCACCCGGAGGACGGCGAACCACATCCCGACGCGGTCGCCGAGCGGCATGCGTCTCATGCCGCGTGCCGTTCCCGGATCCGCGCGAGCGCCCACGCGGCGTGCTCGCGCAGCAGCTCGTCCTCGTGGTCGAGGTACGACTCGATCGCCGCGACGTGCTCCGGCCGCCCCGTGTTCCCCAGCGCCACGAGCGCGTTGCGCTTCAGGTACCGGCCCTCGTTCCGGGGCACGAAGAGGCGGTCGTATGCCTGCCGGAGCTCGTCGTCTGCGCGCGCGAGCCAGTCGACGAGCGAGACGAGCGGCTCGCCGTGCGGCGTGTCCCCGGCGCGCCGCTTCTCGACGCCACGGTTCCACGGGCACACGTCCTGGCAGATGTCGCAGCCGTAGACGACGTCGCCCATGGCCTCGCGCGCGCCGGCCGGGATCGGACCGGCGTCCTGGGAGAGCCACGAGAGGCAGCGCGTCGCGTCGAGCGTCCCCGGCTCGTCGAGCGCGCCGGTCGGGCAGGCGTCGATGCACAGGGTGCACGATCCGCACGCGCCGACGAGCGGCGGCGTCGTCGTGATCTCGACGTCGGTGACGAGCGTCCCGAGGACGACCCACGAGCCGTGCCGCCGTGTGATCACCATCGTGTT
This sequence comes from Pseudomonadota bacterium, assembly GCA_050262775.1. Taxonomy (GTDB): domain Bacteria; phylum Actinomycetota; class Thermoleophilia; order Gaiellales; family Gaiellaceae; genus DATHTC01. The sequence continues at coordinate 28,361 of JBLNEO010000121.1, forward strand.
CTTGCCGTAGAAGCCGACGCCGCTCCGTGCCGCCGCCTCGCGGTCGACGTGCTGGTTCGCGTCGACGAGGACCCGGTAGCGCCCCCCGAGTCGATGCCCGAGCGCGTCGAGCTTCTCGCGGAGCTCCGCGTACCGGTCGTCCCACGTGTACCGCGGAAGGCGCCCCTCACCCGCTCGCGGCGCCGGCGCCGGCGCCCAGTAGCAGAGCGCGGCCGAGACGACCGTGCGCGCGCCGTCGAGGAGCCGCTCCGGGTGGCACGAGAGCTCGGGCCGGGTCGTCGTGAACCGCATCGAGCCGAAGAGGCCGCGCGCGCGTCGCTCGCGGATGTGCCGCTCCGTCTCGAGGTACGGCTCGGCCCGCGCCGCGCCGACGACGTCGAGCCCGAGCTCGTCTCCGAGGCGCTCCAGCTCCGCTGCGGTCACACGCATAGTGTTCCCGCCGTGCGGGCGATTCGTATCCACGAGGACGGCGGGCCCGACGTGCTCCGCTACGAGGAGGTGCCCGACCCCGAGCCCGGGCCCGGCGAGGTGCTCGTCGCGCTCCGCGCCGCGTCGCTCAACCATCTCGACATCTGGGTTCGCAAGGGGCTCCCGTCCGTCCCGAAGCCGCGCATCCTCGGGGCCGACGGCGCCGGCGTCGTCGCGGGGCTCGGCGAGGGCGTGACCGGGTTCGCCGAGGGCGACCGCGTCGTGATCAACCCCGGGCTCGAGCACGGCGCGGTGATCACCGTGATCGGCGAGCACACGGACGGGACGCACTGCGAGCTGATCGCCGTGCCCGCGGGGAACGTCTTCCTGCTCGACGACCGGCTCTCGTTCGAGGAGGCCGCGGCGTTCCCGCTCGTGTTCGAGACCGCGTACCGGATGCTCGTGACGAAGGCGGCTCTCCGCGAGGGCGAGTGGGTGCTCGTCTGGGGCATCGGCGGCGGCGTCGCGACGGCCGCGTTCGAGCTCGCGCGCGCGCTCGGCGCGCGCACGCTCGTCACGAGCGGGAGCGACGAGAAGCTCGAGCAGGCGCGGGCCTGGGGCGCCGACCTCGCCGTCAACCACCGCGACGACGACGTGCCGGCGGCGGCGAAGGAGGTCGGCGGCGTGGACGTCGTCGTCGAGACGGTCGGGGAGGCCACGTGGGCGCGCTCGCTCGGCGCCGTGAAGCCCGGCGGCCGGGTCGTCGTCTGCGGCGCGACCTCGGGCCCGAACCCGCCTGCACAGCTCCACCGCTTCTGGTGGAAGCAGCTGACGGTGTACGGCTCGACGATGGGGACGCGCGACGACTTCGTCGGCGCCTACGACCTGGTGCGCTCGGGACGGGCGCGCGTCCACGTCGACTCGGTGCTGCCCCTCGCGCAGGCGCGCGCCGCGCACGAGCGGCTCGAGGCCGCCGAGCAGCTCGGCAAGATCGTCCTCGTCCCGTGAGGTGGCGCCGACGGAGGCGGACGTCGGCGGAGGACCTCGACCGCGAGCTCGAAGAGCTGCGCAGGCACGCCGGCAGGGCGCTCGACGCGCTCCAACTCGTCCGCAAGCGCCTCGGGGCGGGGATCGAGGACGCCTTCGAACGGGTCCGGCAGCACCCGAGCTGGAGCGACGTCGAGCTCCGTCGCGAGCTCGGCGACCGACGGGACCAGCTCGTCGTCCAGACGGCGACCGTCGACGGCATGGTCGTGCTGAAGGCGTACTGCCACGACGAGAGCGCCTTCGATCCGCCCGAGCAGGACGACTACCGCTGGTTCCAGTACGAGATCGATGTCGACGGCCGCAACTACGAGGTCCGGAACTACGTCGACGACGACGAAGCATCGATCAGCCGCTGGGAAGCGGTCGTGCGAGACGAGGACGCAGCACGGATCGCGCGCTTCCTGATCGAGCACGAAGGCGTCCGGCGGGTGACGCGCATGAGCAAGAGGACCGGCGCCTACACGCGCGTCGTCGCCCTCGGGACCGGCTGGTCGGACCTCGACGCGACGATCCTGCTGATCCTCCGCGACGGGCCCACGCGCGCCGCCGACCTCCGCTCGGCGGTGAAGAAGGTCGACGAGGTCGCACCGGACGCGCTGGAGGTCGACTCGTCACGCTGGCGGCTCGTCGCCGCGGCGCTCGTGCGCGACGACGGCGACGTGCTCGGCCTGACCGACGAGGGTCGCGCGCTGGTCGAAGCCGTCGCCGGCGAGCAGTTCTGGGGTGAGTGGATGCAGCTGTACGACGCGCTGAAGCAGCGGCCGCTGCCCGAGGGCTAGCCGAAGCCGAGGATGAACTTCGCGTCCTCGGACATCAGCTCGGGCGTCCAGGGCGGGTCCCAGGTCAGCTCGATCTCGACGTCCTCCACGCCGGGCACGCGTCGCGCCGCCTCGTCGAGCCCCTCCTGGATCATCGGGCCGGCGGGGCACCCCATCGACGTCAGGCTGTGGACGACGCGCACCTTCGGCCCGTCGACCTCGACGTCGTAGACGAGCCCGAGCTCGACGACGTCCATCCCGAGCTCGGGGTCCTCGACCTCCCGCAGCTGCTCGTAGACCTCTTCCTTCGTCGGCATGCCCCGAGGATAGCCGCGCCGCGCGCTTCTGCCTTCCAGTCACGCACGTAACGGACTGCTACGTGTGCGGTTTCGACGCGGGTCCGTGCGTCCGCTCCTTGGTGTGCTGAAGGAGCGTGCCGACGGGGCAGCCCTAGCCGACGAGCAGGCGGACCTCCTCGCGGCGGTCGCGCGAGAAGAAGTGCAGGCCGTCCGTGAAGCGCACCCAGTTGCACCGCGTGCACATCACGAGCGAGTGGGTCAGCGCCGAGTCGGCGAGGTAGCGGACGCCGCGGAGCAGCTCGCCGTTCGAGACGCCGGTCGCGGCGACGATCACCTCCTGGGGGGCGAGGTCGTCGATCGTGAAGATCCGGTTCATGTCCTC
>JBLNEO010000122.1:0-10653 GCA_050262775.1 Pseudomonadota bacterium
CAGGGCGGCGAAGGCCTCCCGGTCCGCGCCGTCGAGCCGGTGTGGTGAGTCCGAGCGGTAGAGCCGCCCCCAGCGCACCGTGCGGCCGTCGTGACCGGGGTAGCCGCCGATGTCGCGGAAGTTGAACATGACGGAGAAGGGAATCCGGCGGTTCACCTCGATGTCGTCCACGTCGACACGGTAACGGCCGGTGGGGCGTCGCCCCACCGGCCGTCGGTGTCCGATCCGGTCAGCGTGCGGTGCCCGGAGGAAGGTTGCCGTACGTGTCGTCGTAGTAGCCGCCGAGCTTGTCCCGGTAGGCCGGGTCGCTGTGGCTGCTCTCGTCGTACTCCGGCGCGGCCTTGATCTGGTCCTTGTCCCGGTCGACGTAGACCTTGCGCTCGTCATGGTCGACCTGGTTGACGGTGCCGGCCGGCAGCATGACCTTCTTGCCGAAGATCCACGGGCCGGTGTCCACCACGACGTAGCTCGCACCCGTGTCGTAGGTCGCCTCGTCGATCTTGCCGATGCCGCCGTCGAGCGCCTCGACCTCGTACCCCACCAGGTCGATGTCACCCGAGTGGAGATCCGAACCGTACGACCACGTCTCCGTGTTCAGCATGGACATGTCTCGCCTCCTTTGGGCGTTCTCTCGTCTCGTGCCTTCGTCTTCGGCTCCCCGCCGTTTCCCATTTCCAAACGGGAAACTTCACAGCCTCCGACGGGGAGCGGGGATCTCCGGAAGACTTCGCGCCGATGAGCCGTGTCGTCGTGGACGCGGCGACGGGCGTCCTGCTCGTCGACGGGGCGAAGATGTTCCCGCTCGGCGTCTCGAACCCGCCGCCGCCCGGGAAGCGCACGCCCAGCGGCAAGGACGGGCTGAAGGAGCTCGCCGACGCCGGGGTCAACGTCGTGCGGACCGGTCGCGGCCAATGGTCGGCGGCGACGCTCGACGCCGAGATCGCCGCCGAGCGCGCGCTCGAGGACGCCGCCGCCGCACGGGGCTTGCTCTGCTGGCTCTACCTCGGGGAGCTGCCGGACCTCCCGGAGCGCGCGCCCGGGCAGCCCCCCGCGGCGAAGGAGCAGCTGCTGGCGAAGGTCGTGAACGCGTTCAAGGACCACCCCGGCCTCGGCGCCTACAAGGGCATCGACGAGCCGCGGAACCCGTTCCGGGGCGAGAACTGGATCCGCCCCGCCGGGCTCGTCCGCGCGTACGCCGTGCTGAAGCGCCTCGACCCGAACCACCCGGTCGTGATCATCCAGGCGCCCCGGAGCCCCGTCGCCGCGCTCGTCCCCTACCGCCCCGCGTTCGACGTCACCGGCGCGGACATCTTCCCGATCGCGTACCCGCCGGGCCAGCACTCGGACCTCCCGAACACGGACATCAGCGTCGTCGGCGACGTCACGAAGAAGATGACGGCGGCGGCCGGGTCGAAGCCCGTGTGGACGACGCTGCAGATCGCGTGGGCCGGAACCGTCACCTCGGCGCAGCGGCCCGACGTCGTCCCCCGGTTCCCGACGCTCCACGAGGAGCGCTTCATGGCCTACCAGGCGATCGTGAACGGCGCGCGCGGGCTCATGTTCTTCGGCGGGCATCTCACCCAGGTGACGCGCCCCGTCGACGCGAGGGCGGGGTGGAACTGGACCTTCTGGGACCTCGTGCTCAAGCCCCTGATCACCGAGCTCTCGTCGACGGCCGTCCAGCCGGCGCTCGTGGCGCGGACGGCACGGGCGACCGTCGCGGCGTCCGCCGCGGACGTCGAGGTCGCGGCGCGCGAGGACGACCGCTTCCTCTACGTGATCGCCGTCCGCCGCGGCGGCTCGACGACGCGCGTCGGCTTCTCCGGCCTGCCGAAGAAGCGGGACGGCTCGCCGATCACCGGCGGACAGGCGCTCTTCGAGTACGTGCAGGAGCCGCCGCCGCCCCCGATCGGCGCCGGACGCCAGAGCTTCCGCTCGGTCTCGGCGTCGGACGGCGGCTTCCGCGACTGGTTCGGGCCGCACGACGCGCACGTGTACCGCTTCGCGCTCTGAGCGGCGATGCCGCGCGCAGGGGCGCGGCATCGCCGTGGCTGCGTGGCGGTCAGCTCGCCGTCCACGCGGCGAGCGTCCCGAGCGGGTCGCTCCACACCGCATGGAGGGCAGGCCCGACGGGCGACGTCCCGAACGGGACGGTGCCCGTGAACGGCGAGTGGAAGAACTGCCCCTCACCCCAGAAGCCGTCGAACCGGACCCAGCTCGACGACTCGTTCGCCGCCTTGATCGTCGTCGGTTCGAGGCCCGAACCCGGCGTGGCCGCGGCCTCCCCGATCCCGGCGACGTCGACCGGCAGCGGCAGCCCGTGCTGGAGCAGCAGGCCGAGCACCGCCGGCGGGATGCAGCGGACGTCGAACTGGTGCGCGCCGGGCGTGAAGTAGTTCGCGTGCGACCCGGCGGCGACGTAGACGACGGGATGCGTCCCGTCGCGGCGGGACACGTCGCTCCATGCCCGCGTCTCGCCGAGGCAGTGCTGGCTGTACCCGGCCCGGACCGGCGTCGCGTCGGACGAGAGCACGACGTTCACGACCTCCCAGTCGCCCTCGTGGGCCTGCCACAGGACGTCGGCCGGCGGGTACACATACGAGTAGACGTCGTCGTAGTAGAAGAGCCAGTACTGCAGGACGATCGCGTCGGAGAGCCGGGCAACGCGGCCGTAGACGGTCGTGCCGCCGCTGCCCTCGTCCCACGCGCCGGCGTAACAGGCGAGGCCGCCGAGCGGCGCGGCCGTGGAGCACGAGCGCTGGTTGAGCCGCCAGACGCCGCTCCCGGGGGCCGGCAGCTCGCCGGGCTCGGGGTCGGGGTCCACGACCGTCCACGTGCCGCCCGAGAGCTGCTCGAGCTGCGCGTCGGCGACGAAGGACTGGACGCTCGTCGGCCGGAACCGCTCCGACGGGTCGAACACGGTCACGGGCTGGTAGGTGCGCAGGAGCTCGTGGTCGGGGGTCGCGCTCCGGGCCGCGGCCGGCGCTGCGAGTGCCGCGGCCGCCGCGAGCACGGCGACGACGGCGGTGGTGAACGCCTTCACGGTGGATACCTCCTCGTGGACGGGGATCACGCAGCCGACGCTAGGGCGGCCGCGTGTCCGCGACCACGGGGAACGCGCGGATCTTGCGCCCGTGATGACCCAGGGCGGATTGCCGGGCGGGCGTCCACCGTGCGACGATCGAACGTCGTGGAAGCCAGCCGGCCGGAGGTGCGCGCCGTCGTCGCAGACGACTCGTGCTGCTCGGCGACGGCCGGCATTCGCGCTCTGCTCCCCATCCGAACCACGGGCGTGGCGTGACGTGGAGGCCGCGACGGAGACTGCCGACGCGACCGCGCAGTCGCTGCGCCCGCTGACGGAGCGCATCCTCGCGGATCTGCCGGGACCGGCGGCGCTCTGGATCGCAGCGTGGGCACTCGTCCCCTGGCTCAACGCCGCGGCCAACCTCGGGCTCGGAGGCGACCGCACGAGCGCGGTCTGGGAGCAGAGCACCACGCTCGTCGTGCTCAACTACGTCGCGCTCAGCGGCGGCGTCGTGATCGCCCTCTGGGGGAGCGGCCGGATCGCCCGCCGCCTCGAGGCGCTTCGGGCGGAGAGGTCCAAGGTGCTCGCCGGCGACGTGGACGAGCCGTTCCGCGGGATGAGCAGCCTCTCCGGCCCGCTGGGCGCCGCCGCCGTCACGGCGCTCGTGCTCGGTGCCAGCACGCTCGCCCGCGAGGGCTGGGGGCCGGCGGTGCTCAGGGGGACGACGTGGCTGATCATCGGCACCGCGCTGTGGACGTTCCTCTGGACGTACGCGTCGCTCCAGCTCGGGCTGGGCCGGCTCGGGCGGCAGCGTCTCCTTCCGGAGGCGGTGCGCGTCGACCCGAGCCTGGGGCTTCGGCCGCTCGGCAACGCCGCGTTCGCGGGGCTCTGGATGCTGCTCGTGTGGCTCGTCCCGGTGCTGTTGACGGGACTTCCGGACCTGCCGGGGATCGTGCTCGGGCTCCTCGTCCTCGCCGGCGGGCTCGGCTTCTTCACGCTCTCGATCGTGCGCCTGCACCGGAACATGGTCGAGGTCAAGGCCGCCGAGCTGGCGTTCGCTCGTGAGCTCTATGCCCAGGCGTACGAGCCCGTGCGCGCGGCGCGCTCGCTCGAGGCGCTCGAGCGGCAGCAGGGGCTCCTCGCCGCAGCCGACGCGCTCGAGAAGCGCGCCGGCGCGATCCACGAATGGCCGATCGCGGACGCGACCTTCGCCTGGGTGATCACCATCACGACGAGCGTCCTCGCGATGACGCTCGGGCGACTGATCCTCAGCCCGCTCGGGCTGTGATCGGGCCGGGTCTCTGACGCCGGCGGCGGCACGGCGCCGCCGTACGCTGCGGGTTGCCCGCAGCCGCGGCGGGTCGCTCCCCCGATGCCCGGCCGCCGCGCCCGGGCGACGGTGCGACAGCGAGATGAACGCACGCGCGACAGCGACCGAGGCGCCGCGGAGGTCGTCCGTGAGCGTCGGGTGGTTCGTGTTCATGGTCGCGATGTGGGTCGCGTTCGGCTGGGCCCTGCTCGCCGGCCGGCTCGACGACGTGTGGTCGTGGGTGCGCGACCTGCCCCTCCTCGTCGAGCTCGTCGTGTGGCTCCTGGCGCTGCCGTGGCTGCTCGCCACGGCCGTCTGGGAGAGCTCGTGGCCGGGCTGGCTGCGGCTCGTCCTCGTCGTCTGCTTCGCCGCCGGGTGGATCGCGAGCGCGATCCCGCGGCGGACGCGCCGCCCGTGAGCACGCGGCACGTCGGGCGCGGGCTCGCCGAGGTCGCGCTCGCCTCACCGCGCTTCCTGCTCGCCCCGCTCGTCCGGCGGTCGCACCTGCGCTGGGGCGCGACCGACGCCGAGGTCGCAGGGGCGATGCCGGGCGACGAGCTCGTGTCGGAGCCGTCGTTCGCGGCCACGCGCGCGATCACGATCGACGCTCCGCCCGAGGCGGTCTGGCCCTGGCTCGCGCAGATCGGCTACGGCCGCGCGGGGTTCTACAGCTACGACCTGTTCGACAACGCCGCGCGCCCGAGCGCCGAACGGATCCTCCCGGAGTACCAGCAGCCGGAGGTGGGCGACTGGGTGCCCATGGCCGCGACCGTGTCCGAGACCACCGCGTTCCGGATCGCCGGGCTCGAGGCGGGCCGGTGGATGCTCTGGGCGAAGCCGCACAGCACGTGGGCGTGGACGCTCGTCCCGCTCGCCGGCGGCCGGACACGTCTCGTCACCCGCCTCAAGGATCGCTACGAGTGGCGGAGCTCGCCCGCGAGCGCGCTCCTGACGCTCGTCCTGTTCGAGTTCGGCGACTTCCCGATGATGCGCAGGCTCCTCCTCGGCGTGAAGCGCCGCGCGGAGGGATCGGCGGCGCTCACGGAGTCGGCCGAGAAGGAGGTCGTGCCATGAGGACGCCCGTCCCGCTCCTCGCCGGAACCACGCTCGCGGTCGGCGCCTACGCGCTGCACCGCCTGGGACGTCGCTCGGGTGCGACAGACGCGGAGGCGGCCGGGCGGCTGCCCGGCGACGACCTCGTCCCGCACCCGAGCTGGGAGTCGACGCGCGCGATCACCGTGCACGCGTCCGCCGCGGAGATCTGGCCGTGGATCGTCCAGATGGGCTTCCCCGCGCACCGCGCCGGCTGGTACACGCCGCACTGGCTCGACCGGCTCACGTTCGGGATCGAGCAGCCGAGCGCGGACGAGATCCGCCCGGAGCTGCAGCACCTCGCGGTCGGCGACCGCGTCCCAGACAGCGCGGATCTGTCGGTCTGGTTCACCGTCGCGGAGGTCGACCCGCCGCACGCGCTCGTGCTGCACTCCACGCGCCACGTGATCGGCCCGATCCGGACGATCGACTTCAGCTGGGCGTTCGTCGTGCGGGAGGTCGGCCCGGCGACGAGCCGCGTGCTCATCCGCGCCCGCACGACGTACACGCCGCGCACCGCGGCGCCGTTCGTCGAGCTCGTGATCGGCCCCGCGGACTTCGTCAACGCGGGCGCGATGCTCCGGGGCATCAAGGTGCGCGTCGAGCGCGCGCCGCGCACCGTGCCAACCGGGATCGCGCCCGTCCCGACGGAGGCGCCGACCGCTCGAGCGCCCGCACCGGGGGCATGACGAGGAACCGCCGGCAGTCGCGGCGGCTCAGGTCGAGGCGGCGATCGTGATGCCGCCGCGCGCCTTCTGCGTCAGCACGACGCGAACGGCCTCCTGCTCGAGCTCGAGCGCGGCCGCGACGTCGTCGCGGATCGCGACGGCGAGCGCCTCGCAGAAGTGGCCCTCGCCGCGGAAGCGCGCGAGGTACAGCTTGAGGGACTTCGACTCGAGGCAGAGGGCGCCGGGGCGGTACTCGATGCGGGCGACGTAGAAGTCGGGCTGACCCGTGATCGGGCAGACCGCGGTGAGCTCGTCGCTCGTCAGCTCGACCTGCCTCACGCCCGGATTGGGGAACGTCTCGAGGCCCGCGTAGCTGTCGCTGCCGGCGTGCCCGAGTGCGACGAACTCCGGCGTCCCCTGGTTGGATCCCACGCGCGAGACTGTAGATGACGAGGAGCCGCGTCTACCTGGCCGGGCCGCCGTTCGCCGACGAGTACCGGCGGCGGGCGACGCTGCTCGTGCGGGCGGCCGGATGGGAGCCGGTCGACCCGATGCGACGCGACTACCGCGGGCGCACGGAGGGACACGAGGAGGAGATCGTCCTCGGCGACCTGGCCGACATCGACTCCTGTGCGGCGGTCATCGCCGCGCTCACCGAGCCGGACGAGGGGACGGCGATGGAGGCCTGGTATGCGCATGCGGCCGGGAAGCCCGTGATCGGCTACACCGGCGGCCGGCCCGCGCATCCGTGGGCCGTGTACGTCGCCCGCGAGCTGCACGCCGACCTCGAGGCCGCGGTCGGGGCGCTCGCGCGCCTCTGACGGAGCGCAGGCCCCGGGCTCATCCTCCGTACGCGCCGCCGCCCGTCGTGGAGCCGCCCGTGTCGGTGGCCCGGCCGGAGCCCGCCTGCAGGCCGCCGACCATGCCCGTCCCCTCGTGGTACTTGCAGTAGAAGCGGACGACGCCCGAGTCGGGGAAGGTCACCGTCACGGTCGCCTTGCCGCCCGGGTCGACGTCCTGGTCGAGCGACTGGTCGTCGATCGAGAAGTTGTGCTCGATGGCGCCCTCGTTCTCGAGCTCGACCGTGAGGCGCTGGCCGGGCGTCCCCTGGAGGACGGTCGGCGCGAAGTAGGAGTCGTCGAGCTCGAGCGACGCCTCGCCGGCGTCGCGGACGTCCTTCGTGCCGTGGGCGTTCGCCGCGGTGCCCGCGATCGTCGTCTCGGCTCCCTGCGCGGTCGAGCCGGTCGTCGCCGTCCCGGACGAGGAGTAGCCCGAGCCGCACCCCGCGGCGACGACGAGGAGCCCGCACACCAGCGCCGCGAGCACGGGCCACGGCGCCCTCCGCGTGCGTGCCGTCCGGCGGCTCACGCGGCCGAACCCGTCTGCAGTCATCGTCGCCTCCTCCCCGCGGTCACTACCGACGCGCGGTCTGGGTGTGAATCCGTCAACGGGTACGCGGCTCCGACGCCGCCGGATTCGCACGTCGTGACGACGACCCCCGCGGCGGGTCAGAGTCCCGCCGCCGCCGGTGCGCTCGTCTCGGTCGCCGCGCGACCTGCGTGCCCCCGGACGTACTCGTCGATCGCGGTCGCCGCCCGCCGGCCGGCCCCCATCGCGAGGATGACCGTCGCACCCCCGGTGGTGATGTCACCGCCGGCGAAGACGCCGTCCCGCCCCGTCGCTCCCGTGACGGGGTCGGCGACGAGGCAGCCGTGCCGGTCGACCGGCAGGCCCTCCGTCGCCTGCGGCACGAGCGGGTTCGGCCTCGTGCCGAGCGCGATCACGACGAGGTCGGCCTCGAGGACGAACTCGGATCCGGGGATCGGGACCGGGCGCCGCCGGCCGGACTCGTCGGGGTCGCCGAGCTCGGTGCGGATGCACTCGATCGCCTCGACCCAGCCGGCCGCGTCGCCGATGAACCGCTGCGGGAGGGTCAGCCAGTCGAAGATCGCGCCCTCCTCGATCGCCCTTCCGTAGTCCTCGGCCCTCGCGCCCTTCTCCTGCTCGGAGCGGCGGTAGACGATGTGCGCCTCCTCCGCGCCCAGGCGGATGGCGCAGCGGACGGCGTCCATCGCGGTGTCGCCGGCGCCGACGACGGCGGCCCGCCTCGGTCGGCGGACCGGCGTGTCGTACTCGGGGAAGGCGTGCGCGTGCATGAGGTTCACGCGCGTGAGGAACTCGTTCGCGGAGTAGACGCCCTTCAGGTTCTCGCCCGGCACGTTCAGGAACACCGGACAGCCGGCACCGGTGCCGACGAAGATCGCGCTGTAGCCGAACTCCGTGAGCAGCTGGTCGACCGTGACCGTCTTGCCGACGATCACGTCGCGTGCGAACTCGACGCCGAGCGCCCGCAGGTGCTCGACGTCCTCGTCGACGATCGCCTTGGGCAGGCAGTACTCGGGGATCCCGTACCGGAGGACGCCGCCGAACGCGTGCAGCGCCTCGAGCACCGTCACCTGGTAGCCCATCTGCGCGAGGTCGCTCGCCGCCGTCAGCCCGGCCGGGCCGGAGCCGACGATCGCCACCTTCTCCGCGCGCCGGACGGCCGGCGCGGCCGTCGCCGTGGGGCCGTGCCGCCGCTCCCAGTCCGCGACGAAGCGCTCGAGGCGGCCGATCGCGACCGGCGCCTGCCGGTCGCGCAGCCCGCAATGCAGCTCGCACTGGTGCTCGACCGGGCAGACCCGGCCGCAGATCGCGGGCAGGAGGTTCTTCCGCCGGATCGTCCGTGCCGCCTCGTCGAAGCGTCCGAGCGCGACCGCGCGGACGAAGTCGCGGATCGGCACGTTGACCGGGCAGCCGACCTCGCACCGCGGATCCTGGCACTGGAGACAGCGTTGCGCCTCGACGATCGCCTGCTCCTCGGTGTAGCCGAGCGCGACCTCGTCCCAGCGTCGACGCCGTGCCACCGGATCGGCGCACGGCATCTCGACCTTGGTCGGATAGACGATCGGCATCGCTACGCCCCCACCCTCGTGGCGGCGCGCTCGCATGCGATGCGCTCGTCCTCGGCGTACATCGCCTTGCGATCCGCCGCCTCGTCGAAGTCGATCTCGTCCGCCGGGAAGAACGGCCCGTCGACGCACGCGAACCGCGTCACGCCGCCGACCGTCACGCGACACCCGCCGCACATCCCGGTCCCGTCGATCATCAGCGGGTCGAGCGAGACCATCGCCGGGAGCCGCCACCGCGTCGCCGCGTCGGCGACCGCGCGCATCATCGGCATCGGCCCGACCGCGAAGCAGCACGTGTAGCCCGCGCCGCGCGAGAGCAGCTCCTCGAGCCTCCCGGTGACGAAGCCGCGGTACCCGAGCGAGCCGTCGTCGGTGCACGGGTGGAACGCGTCGCAGACGGACTCGAGCAGGTCGCGCAGGATCACGAGCCCCTGCGTGCGGGCGCCGACGATCGCGGAGACGCGGACGCCTCGATCGCGCAGCTCGCGGGCGAGCGGGTAGATCGCGCCCGCGCCGAAGCCGCCGCCGATCAGCACGGCGTGCCCGCCCTCCGGCAGCTCCACCGGCCGACCGAGCGGGCCGGCGACGTCGAGGACCTCGTCGCCCTCCTCGAGGGCGCAGACGAGCGCGGTCGTCCTGCCGACCACCTGCACGACGAGGGTGATCGTCCCCGCCTCGCGGTCGAAGTCGGTGAGGCTGATCGGCACGCGCTCGCCGGTCTCGGTGACACGGAGGATGACGAACTGCCCCGGTGCGGCGTTGCGGGCGACGAGCGGCGCGTGGATGACAAACAGCGTCGTCACGTCGGTGAGCCGCCGCTTCTCGATGACGGTCGCCGTGGTGTCCATCACAGGATCGGGTTCTCGTCCATTGCCTTGAGCCGCCGCCAGCGGCGCTCGATCTCCGTCTCGATCTCCGCGAGCAGGTCCGCGTGCTCCTCGCGGCAGAGGTGCTTCGTCTTCCCCATCCGCCGCAGCCAGTCGGAGACGGGCACGCGCCGGCCGACCGCCTCCGGGTCGTAGGTGATGCTCGTCACGCCGCGCTCGATCTCGTAGAGCGGGAAGAAGCACGAGTCGACCGCGGCCTGGACGATCTCGACGCCGGCGCGGTCCTCCGTCCGCCAGTTCAGCGGACAGGAGATGAGCACCTTGCCGTACGCCATCCCCAGGTTGTTCGCGTACCACTGGGCCTTCGCGGCCTTCGCGACGAGATCGACCGGGAACCCCTCGACCCCGGTGAACACGTACGGGATGTTCGTCGCGGCCATGATCTGCGGCATGTCCTTGTGGTGGAAGGACTTGCCTGGCTGCGCCGGGCCGACGTGGCTCGTCGACGTCATGTGGCCGAACGGCGTCGAGTAGCTGAGCTGCGCGCCCGTGTTCATGTAGCCCTCGTTGTCGTACTCGACGACGATGAAGCCGTGGTTGCGGATGGCGGCGCCGACCGCGGCGCCGGTGCCGATGTCCATGCCGCCGTCGCCGGTCACCATCACGAAGGTGATGTCCTCGCCCTCGGGCAGCTCGCCGCGGCGGATGCGCTCGTGGAACATCTCGACGAGCCCGGAGAGCGTGGCGGCGCCGTTCTGGAAGAGGTTGTGGACGTACGTGA
>JBLNEO010000123.1:0-30776 GCA_050262775.1 Pseudomonadota bacterium
CCGAGTGGACGCCGAAGATCCTCGAGCTGATGGAGGCCGTCGACTCCTACATCCCGGAGCCGGTCCGCGACGTCGACAAGCCGTTCCTGATGCCGATCGAGGACGTCTTCACGATCACCGGCCGCGGCACCGTCGTGACCGGCCGCGTGGAGCAGGGGAAGATCGAGGTCGGCACCGAGATCGAGATCGTCGGCATTCATCCCGAGGTCGTGAAGACGGTCGTCACGGGCCTCGAGATGTTCCAGAAGTCGCTCGACTACGCGCAGGCCGGCGACAACGCCGGGGCGCTCCTCCGCGGGATCAAGCGCGAGGAGGTCGAGCGCGGCCAGGTGCTCGCGAAGCCGGGCTCGATCACGCCGCACACGCACTTCAAGTCCGAGGTCTACGTCCTCTCCAAGGAGGAGGGCGGCCGCCACACCCCGTTCTTCAACGGCTACCGCCCGCAGTTCTACTTCCGCACGACGGACGTGACGGGCTCGATCAAGCTGCCGGAGGGCCAGGAGATGGTCATGCCGGGCGACAACACGCAGATGGAGATCGAGCTGATCCAGCCGATCGCGATGGACGAGGGTCTGCGCTTCGCGATCCGCGAGGGCGGCCGCACCGTCGGCGCCGGCGTCGTCACGGAGATCATCAAGTAGGACGGGCCTCCGCCCGCCGACTCAGGACAGGAAAGGGAGCCCCGGTGCCTCAGCAGAAGATCCGTATCCGCCTCAAGGGATACGACCACACCCAGCTCGACCGGTCGGCGCAGTCGATCGTCGAGACTGCTCAGCGCACCGGGGCGACCATCACCGGCCCCGTGCCGCTGCCGACGGAGAAGAACGTGTACACGGTCATCCGGTCGCCGTTCAAGGACAAGGACAGCCGCGAGCACTTCGAGATCCGGACGCACAAGCGGCTGATCGACATCCACTCGCCGACGCCGAAGACGGTCGACTCGCTGATGCGCCTCGACCTCCCGGCCGGCATCGACATCGAGATCAAGCTCTGAGGCGGCGATGAAGGGCATCCTCGGCAAGAAGCTCGGCATGACGCAGGTCTTCGACGCGGAGACCGGCCGCGTCACCCCGGTGACGGTGATCGAGGCGGGCCCGTGCCCGGTCGTCGCCGTGCGCACGGCCGACGTCGACGGGTACGACGCCGTCCAGCTCGCGTTCGAGCCGGTCGCCGACCGCAAGCTCACGAAGGGCGAGCTCGGCCACCTGAAGACGGCGGACGTCGGCGGGCACCGGCACCTCGTGGAGTTCCGCGGCCGCGGGCTCGAGACGCCGATCGGCGAGTCGGTGACCGTCGAGCTGTTCCAGCCCGGCGACCGCGTGAAGGTCTCGGGCATCGGAATCGGCAAGGGGTTCGCCGGGACGATCAAGCGCCACAACTTCAAGCGCGGCCCGAAGACGCACGGCTCGCACAACATCCGCAAGCCAGGCTCGATCGGCGCCTCCGCGACGCCCTCGCGGGTCTTCAAGGGGATCCGCATGGCCGGCCGCATGGGGGGCAAGCGCGTGACGCAGCTCGGGCTCGTGATCCACGACGTCGACGCCGAGCGCAACCTGCTGCTCGTGAAGGGCGCCGTGCCGGGGCCGAAGAACGGCCTGGTCGAGATCCGGGAGGACGTGAATCGTGGCTAGCCCGAAGGCACCCGTGCTCGGCGGCGGCTCGAAGGACGTCTCGCTCGACGAGGCGATCTTCGCCGCCGAGGTCAAGCCCCACCTCGTGCACGAGACCGTGCGCGCCGAGCTGAACGCCCGCCGTGCGGGCACGCGGGGCGCGAAGACGCGCGGCCTCGTCTCGGGCGGCCGTGCCAAGCCGTGGCGCCAGAAGGGCACGGGCCGCGCCCGCGCCGGCACGATCCGCGCGCCGCAGTTCACGGGCGGCGGCGTCGTGTTCGCGCCGGGCATGCGCAGCTTCGACGTGAAGGTGAACCGGAAGGCCCGCCGGGCCGCGCTCCGCGGCGCTCTCTCGGGGCACGCGCAGGCCGGGACGCTCGGCCTCGTCGACGGCGGCGCGTTCGACGCGCCCTCGACGAGGCAGGCGCTCGAGCTGCTCGGCGGCTGGGGCAAGGAGACGCCGGTGCTCGTCGTCGCCGCCGACGGCGAGGACGCGCTCGTGAAGTCGTTCCGCAACCTCGACCGGGTGCTCGTCACGGTGCCCGAGGAGCTCGAGGTCGCCGAGGTGGTGTGGGCGCGCTCGCTCATCGTCTCGCAGGCCGCGCTCCCGCTCGTCGAGGCGCGCGCCGCCGGCCGGAAGCCCGAGGAGGAGGACGCGCAGTGAGCCTGCATCCGAACGAGGTGCTCCTCGCTCCGGTCGTCTCGGAGAAGAGCTACAGCCTCATCAACGATCGCAAGTACACCTTCAAGGTCCACGCGGACGCGCACAAGACGCAGATCCGCCAGGCCGTCGAGCAGCTCTTCGACGTCGACGTCCAGAACGTCGCGATCGTGAAGGTCCAGGCGAAGCCGAAGCGGCGCGGCCTCTCGAAGGGCTCCCGCCCCGGCTGGAAGAAGGCGATCGTGCAGGTGCGCGAGGGCCAGTCCATCGACATCTTCGAGGGGGCGCAGGTCTAGTGGCGATCCGCAGGTACAAGCCGACCAGCGCCGGGCGGCGCTTCATGTCCGTCTCGACCTTCGAGGAAGTGACGAAGTCGAAGCCCGAGAAGTCGCTGACCGAGAAGCTGACGAAGAAGGGCGGCCGCAACAACAACGGCCGCATCACCACGCGCCACCAGGGCGGCGGCCACAAGCGCCGCTACCGCGTGGTCGACTTCAAGCGCGTGAAGGACGGCGTGCCCGCGAAGGTCGCGGCGATCGAGTACGACCCGAACCGGTCGGCGCGCATCGCGCTGCTCCACTACGCGGACGGCGCCAAGGCGTACATCCTCGCTCCGGCCCGTCTCGCCGTCGGCGCGACGGTCGAGTCCGGGCCCGGCTCGGACATCAAGCCGGGCAACGCGCTCCCGCTCGCGAACATCCCGACCGGCACGATGGTGCACGCGGTCGAGCTGAAGCCCGGACAGGGCGCGAAGATGGCGCGGAGCGCGGGTGCGAGCGTCCAGCTCGTCGCGAAGGACGACCCGTACGCCGTGCTCCGGCTGCCGTCCGGCGAGCTTCGCCGGGTACCGCTATCCTGCCGGGCCACGGTCGGTCAGGTCGGCAACGTCGACCACGAGAACATCACGGGCGGCAAGGCCGGTCGCTCCCGCTGGAGGGGCAAGCGTCCGGCGGTGCGCGGCTCCGCGATGAACCCGGTCGACCATCCGCACGGCGGCGGCGAGGGCAAGTCGAAGGGTGGCCGTCACCCCGTCACGCCGTGGGGCGTGCCCACCCTGGGCAAGCGCACGCGGAGCAAGCACAAGGAATCGAACAAGCTGATCGTTCGCGGCCGTCGCCGCGGGAAGGACAAGCGTTGAGCAGGTCTTCGAAGAAGGGGCCGTTCGTCGAGGAGCGGCTGATGAGCCGGATCGAGTCGATGAACGCCGCGAACGAGAAGCGGATGGTCCGCACCTGGTCGCGCACGTCGACGATCTTCCCGGAGATGGTCGGGCACACGATCGCGGTGCACGACGGCCGCAAGCACGTGCCGGTGTTCGTCTCGGAGCAGATGGTCGGGCACAAGCTCGGCGAGTTCGCGCCGACGCGGACGTTCCGCGGCCACGCGGGCGACCGGCAGGCGAAGGTGAGGCGCTAGGTGGCGACCGCCGAGCGTCAGGAGGTTCGTGCGGAGGCGAGGTACGTGCGCTCGAGCGCACGGAAGGCGCGGCTCGTGCTCGAGCACGTGCGCGGGCGCACCGTCCCGGAGGCCCGCACCGTGCTCGCCTTCAGCGACCGTGCCGTCGCCACGGCGATCGAGAAGGTGCTGAAGAGCGCCGTCGCGAACGCGGAGGCGAACCACGGCCTGATCGGCGACGAGCTCGTCGTCGTCGCGGCCTACGCCGACGAGGGGCCGACGATCAAGCGCTGGCGGCCACGGGCGCGCGGCCGCGTCAACCGGATCTTCAAGCGCACGTGCCACATCACGCTCCGCCTCGCCGAGGCGCCCGAGCAGACCCAGCCGCGCCGGAAGCGCGCCGCCGCCAAGGCCGAGCAGCCGAAGGGCGAGGCCGGGGCGACGAAGACGCGCTCGCGCGCGAAGAAGAAGGAGGTCGCGGCCTAATGGGCCAGAAGGTGCATCCCGGCGGTCTCCGCGTCGGCGTGATCCACGACTGGAAGTCGAACTGGTTCGCCGGCAAGAAGGACTTCGCCGCCTACATCCTCGAGGACGTCAAGATCCGCGAGCACATCCAGCGCAAGCTGTCGCACGCGGGGTTGTCGGACATCCTCATCCGCAAGGACAAGCAGCGGGTGACGGTCGACATCTACACGGCGCGTCCGGGGATCGTGATCGGGAAGTCGGGCGTCGAGGTCGACGCGCTGCGCAAGGAGCTGCACGCGCTCACCAAGAAGAACGTCCACATCAACATCAACGAGATCAAGCGTCCCGAGCTGGACGCGAAGCTCGTCGCGCAGTCGATCGCCGAGCAGCTCGAGAACCGCGTCTCGTTCCGCCGCGCGATGAAGCGCTCGCTCGCCTCGGGCATCCGCTCGGGCGCGCAGGGGATCCGGATCCAGTGCGGCGGCCGCCTCGGCGGCTCGGAGATGTCGCGGTCCGAGAGCTACTCCGAGGGGCGCGTCCCGCTGCACACGATCCGTGCGGACATCGACTACGGCTTCGCCGAGGCCAAGACGACGTACGGACGCATCGGCGTCAAGGTCTGGATCAACAAGGGCGAGATCATGCCGGAGGGCTTCGGCCTCGAGTCCGCGCGCGAGGCGCGCGCGCTCGGCGACCAGGACCAGGCGCGTCGGCGCCGCGGCGGCCCGATGGAGGGCCTCGGCGCCTCGCGCGAGTCCGGCCGCGGCCGGCGCGAGCAGGACCGCGAGGGGCTCGGCCCCGTCCGCCGGCGTCGTCCCGGCCCCGGCCGCCCCGGCGGCGGAGGCGGCGGGCGCGGGGCGGGTGGACGCGGTCCCGGCGGCCAGCGCCCCGGCGGCGCACGGCCCGGACAGCGCGATCGCGCGCGCGGGCAGGACAACGTCGAGCGTCCGCGGACCGACCAGGCCGCGCGCTCGAGCGAGGGGCGCGAGCAGCCGACGGTCGAGCCGGACGTCCAGGTGACGCCGGACGCCGTGGCCGAGGCGCCCGACACGACGACGCCGAAGACCGCCCACGAGGACCCGACCACGCTCGAGCAGTCGGGCGAGGCCTCGCAGGAGTCGACCGGCGGCGAGGAGTCGGGCGGGCGCGGCGGCAAGAAGGGGCGGAGCTAGCCGATGCTGCTGCCGAAGAAGTCGAAGTTCCGCAAGGTGCACCGCGGCCGGATGCGCGGCGACGCGCGGGGGCAGACGACGGTCCAGTACGGCGACTACGGGATCAAGGCGCTCGAGCGCGGCTGGATCTCGAACCGTCAGATCGAGGCCGCCCGCATCGCGATGACGCGAAAGATCAAGCGCGGGGGGAAGGTCTGGATCAACATCTTCCCGGACAAGTCGTACACGAAGAAGCCGGCCGAGACCCGCATGGGCTCGGGCAAGGGCTCGCCCGAGGGCTGGGTCGCGGTCGTGAAGCCGGGCCGTGTGATGTTCGAGCTCTCCGGCGTTCCGGAGCCGCTGGCGCGCGAGGCGCTGCGCCTCGCGGGCCAGAAGTTGCCGGTCAAGACCAAGGTCGTCAAGCGTGAAGCGGAGCTGTTCGACTGATGAAGGCGAGAGATCTACGCAGCATGAGCATCGAGGAGCTGGACCAGGCGCTGGCCGACCGGCGCCAGGAGCTCTTCAACCTGCGGTTCCAGTCCGCGACCGGCGCCCTGGAGAACTCGGCGCGCCTGCGGACGGCGAAGCGGGAGATCGCCCGGATCCTCACGGTCCGGCACGAGCGCGAGGACGGAGTGACGCCCTGATGGCTGACGAGCAGAACACCGAAGAGACGGCCGAGGAGACGCCGGTGGTCGAGGAGTCGACCCCCGAGGCTGCCGCCGAGGCCGAGACGCCCGAGCCCGTGGCCGAGGAGGCCCCGGCGCCGGAGGCTGCCGCGGAGGCGCCCGAGGCTGAGGAGGCGCCCGAGGCTGCGGCGGCGGAGCCTGCGGCGACGGCCGACGAGCCCGCCGAGGCAGCGCCGGCCGCCGAGGGGGCCGCAGCGGCGCCGCCGCAGTCCGGCCCGAAGCCGAAGCGCAAGCGCGTCGCCCGCCCGCTCCGCCGGCAGCGCCCCAAGGCGCGTCGCGCCGAGCCCGGTGCGGAGCGCAAGCCGATCGTGCGGCTCGAGAAGCCGGAGCACGAGCGCGGGCGCCGCCAGGAGCGGCAGGGCACGGTCGTGTCGGCCGTCCAGGACAAGACGATCGTGGTCCAGGTCGCGACCATCAAGGCCCACCCGAAGTACAAGAAGGTCGTCCGGCGCTCGCAGCGGTTCCACGCGCACGACGAGGCGAACGTGGCGAAGGTGGGCGACGTCGTCCGCATCGTGGAGACGCGGCCGCTGTCGAAGCTGAAGCGCTGGCGCCTCGCCGAGGTCCTCGAGGAGGCCAAGTGATCCAGCAGGAGTCCCGCCTCCGCGTGGCCGACAACACCGGGGCCCGCGAGATCCTCTGCATCCGCGTGATGGGCGGCTCGCGCCGCCGCTACGCCCGCGTCGGCGACGTGATCGTCGGCACGGTCAAGGCCGCCACGCCGCAGGGCACCGTCAAGAAGGGCGACGTGGTGAAGGCCGTCGTCGTCCGGACGAAGAAGCCCTACGGCCGCGACGACGGCACGCTGATCTCGTTCGACGAGAACGCGGCCGTGATCATCGACAACCAGAACAACCCGCGCGGCACCCGCATCTTCGGGCCGGTCGCGCGCGAGCTCCGCGAGCGGAACTTCATGAAGATCGTCTCGCTGGCGCCGGAGGTGCTGTAGGGAATGACGACGAAGCTGAAGATCAGGAAGGGCGACCTCGTCCAGATGATCAGCGGGAAGGACCGCGGCAAGCAGGGCCGCGTGCTCGAGGCGCGCCCGTCGGACGGCCGGGTCGTCGTCGAGAACCTGAACCTCGTGAAGCGCCACACGCGTCCGCGGCCGATCCGGCAGCGGAGCGGGATGGGCGGCCCGCAGATCGAGCCGGGCGGGATCATCGAGAAGGCGGCCGCGGTGTCGGTCTCGAACGTGATGATCGTCTGCCCGACCTGCAAGCGCCCGACGCGCGTCGGGATCAAGGAGAAGGAGACCCCGCACGGGATCGTGCGCGTGCGCGTCTGCCGTCGCGAGGACTGCCGCCAGGAGATCGACCACTGATGGCCACCGTCGAGTACACGCCGCGCCTGAAGGCGCTCTACGAGGACGAATTGCGCGACCGGCTCAAGGAGGAGCTCGGGCTGCAGACCGTGATGCAGGTCCCGCGCGTCGAGAAGATCACGCTCAACATGGGCGTCGGCGACGCGAAGACCGACGCGAAGGCGCTCGACGCGGCCATCGAGGAGCTGACGACGATCGCCGGCCAGCGGGCGCAGGTGCGCCGCGCGCGAAAGTCGATCGCCTCCTTCAAGCTCCGCGAGGGCATGCCGATCGGCGCCAAGGTCACGCTGCGCGGCGCGCGCATGTGGGAGTTCCTCGACCGCCTCGTCTCGATCGCGCTGCCGCGCATCCGGGACTTCCGCGGACTCAACCCCGACTCCTTCGACGGGCGGGGGAACTACAGCCTCGGGATCCGGGAGCAGATCATCTTCCCGGAGATCGATTACGACAGCATCCAGCACGTTCGCGGCCTCGACGTCGCGATCACCACGAGCGCCGAGACGGACGAGCAGGCACGCGCGCTGCTCGTCGCCCTCGGGCTGCCGTTCGCCGGCGTCGAGAGAGGGGATTCGTAGTGGCGAAGAAGTCGCTTGTGATCAAGCAGCAGCGGCCGCAGAAGTTCAAGACGCGGGCGTACACGCGCTGCAATCGGTGCGGGCGTCCCCGCGCCGTGTTCAAGAAGTTCGGCCTGTGCCGCATCTGCCTGCGGGAGCTCGCCCACAACGGCGCGATCCCGGGCATGACGAAGAGCAGCTGGTAGGAGAGAAGACGAGTGCTGACCGACCCGATTGCAGACATGCTCACGCGCATCCGCAACGCCAACAAGGCGCTGCACGCCTCGACGCGCATGCCGTCCTCGCGCATGAAGGTGGAGATCGCCCGCCTCCTGAAGGAGGAGGGCTACATCCGCGACTTCCGCGTCGAGCCCGGCGAGAGCTTCGACGAGCTCGTGATCGAGCTCAAGTACGGGCGCGGCCGCGAGCGGGTCATCACCGACCTGAAGCGGATCTCGAAGCCCGGCCGCCGCGTCTACGCCCGCAAGGACCGCCTCCCGCGCGTCCTCGGCGGGATGGGCGTCGCGATCCTGTCCACCTCGAAGGGCCTCGTCACCGCCCGCACGGCCGAGAAGGAAGGCATGGGCGGCGAGGTCATCGCCTTCATCTGGTAGCGCCATGAGTCGCATCGGACGCAAGCCCATCTCCGTTCCGGACGGCGTCACCGTCGTCGTCCGCCCCGGCACCGTCACCGTCGACGGGCCCAAGGGCCAGCTCGAGCAGGCCGTGCCCGCGCGCATGAAGATCGAGCAGCGCGACGGCGAGATCGTCGTCGAGCGCCCGACCGAACGCGGCGAGGACCGGGCCCTGCACGGGCTCACCCGCACGCTGATCGCGAACATGGTCGAGGGCGTGACGAACGGCTTCGAGAAGCGCCTGGAGATCCAGGGCGTCGGCTACCGTGCGTCGCTGCGCGGCAGCGCGCTCGAGCTCGCCGTCGGCTACTCGCACCCGATCGTGAAGGACGCCCCCGACGGGATCACGTTCGAGGTGCCGGCGCCGACGCAGATCGTGGTGCGCGGCAACGACAAGCAGCAGGTGGGTCAGATCGCGGCGGAGATCCGGAAGGTGCGTCCGCCGGAGCCGTACAAGGGCAAGGGAATCCGCTACGAGGGCGAGTACGTCCGCCGGAAGGTCGGGAAGCGAGCGTAGAGATGGCCACGATGACGAAGAAGCAGGCGCGCGACCGGCGTCACCGCCGCGTCCGCGGCAAGGTCACGGGCACGGCCGACCGGCCGCGTCTCGCCGTGTTCCGCTCGAACCGCGGGATCGAGGCGCAGCTGATCGACGACGTCGAGGCGAGGACGCTGGCCTCGGCGAGCTGGCTCGCGCTCAAGAAGAGCTTCACGGGCGACAAGACGGAGCAGGCGACCGAGGTCGGCAAGCTCCTCGCCCGGAACGCGAAGCAGGCCGGGATCGAGACCGCCGTGTTCGACCGCGGCGGCTACCTCTTCCACGGCCGGGTCAAAGCGCTCGCCGACGGCGCGCGCGAGGGAGGTCTGAGGTTCTAGTGGCAAGCCACATCGCCGAGACGAGAGAGCTGAAGGAGCGCGTGGTCGAGATCAACCGCGTCGCCAAGGTGGTCAAGGGCGGCCGGCGGTTCTCGTTCACGGCGCTCGTCGTCGTGGGCGACGAGGTCGACCGCGTCGGCGTCGGCTACGGCAAGGCGCGCGAGGTTCCGCTCGCGATCACGAAGGCCGTCGACGACGCCAAGAAGAACCTGTTCACCGTGCCGAAGCACGGCACGACGATCACGCACGAGTCGCTCGGCCGCTTCGACGCCGCGCGCGTGCTCCTGCGCCCCGCGAGCGAGGGGACGGGCGTGATCGCCGGCGGCGGCGTCCGGGCCGTGCTCGAGCTCGCCGGGATCCGCGACATCCTCGCGAAGAGCCTCGGTACGACGAACCCGATCAACATGGCGAAGGCGACCGTCGAGGCGCTGCGCCAGCTGCGCCGGCCGGAGGAGGTCGCGCGTTCGCGCGGCAAGAGCGTGTCCGAGATCCTCCCGGTGCCGCGCGAGCAGCGCGAGCAGGACGCGGCCGACGCGGTCGCCGCGGCGACGGCCGTCCAGGCGGAGGCGGCGCCCGCCGACGAGGCTCCCGCCGCGGCAGCCGACGGCGAGAGCAGCGGCGTCGAGCAGCCCGTCGAGCCCGTTGGGGTCGTCGACACGGCGTCCGACGCCGACGCCGACGCTGCCGCCGGCGACGACGCGCCGCCTGCGCCCAAGCGCGGCAAGAAGAAGGACGCGTCCTGATGGCGAAGATCCGCGTCACGCAGATCCGCAGCCAGATCGGGCAGACCGAGCGCCACCGGGGAACGCTCCGCGCGCTCGGACTCGGCAAGATCGGCTCGAGCGCCGAGCACGAGGACGGCCCCGTGCTCGCCGGTATGCTCAGGAAGGTCCGCCACCTCGTGAAGGTGGAGGGGGGCACCGCGAATGGCTGACGGCCTCGACCTCTCGAATCTCAAGCCGGCGCAGGCGCGCAAGGATCGCAAGCGCGTCGGGCGCGGCCTCGGCTCCGGCAAGGGCCGGTACTCGGGCCGTGGGCTGAAGGGGCAGAAGTCGCGCTCGGGCTCGAAGAAGATGCGCGCCGGCTTCGAGGGCGGGCAGATGCCGCTCTACATGCGCATCGGCAAGCTCCGCGGCTCCACGTCGAAGGACGCGATGCCGATCGTCCCGTTCATGACGCGCACGCAGCCGGTGAACCTCAAGGCGCTCGAGGAGCGCTTCGAGGCCGGCGCGGAGGTCACGCCCGAGACGCTGAAGGCGAGGCGCCTGATCCGGTCGACGCGGGTCGACGTGAAGGTGCTCGGCGTCGGCGACCTCACGAAGGCGCTGACGGTCCATGCCCACGGCGTCTCCGCGTCCGCGCGCGAGAAGAT
Source organism: Pseudomonadota bacterium (assembly GCA_050262775.1). Lineage (GTDB taxonomy): Bacteria > Actinomycetota > Thermoleophilia > Gaiellales > Gaiellaceae > DATHTC01. Next base: position 10,733 of record JBLNEO010000123.1, read on the forward strand.
CGAGGCGGCCGGCGGCACGATCGTGCTGCTGCGCGAGCCGAAGCCGAAGCGGCGAACGAAGGCCGCCGCGGCACCCGCGCCCGAGCCCGCCGAGGCGCCGGCCGACGACGAGGTGCCGGAGGGCGAGGGCTAACCCGCTTCGATGCTCTCCTGGCTGACGAACGCCTGGCGGGTCCCGGAGCTCCGGCGCCGCGTCCTCTTCACCGCACTCGTCCTCGCGATCTACCGCTTCGGCGCGTGGGTCCCGGCGCCGGGCGTGAACGCGGAGGACATCCGCGGCGCGCTCTCGGGCCAGGGCGGCACCGTCCTCGGCCTGCTGAACCTCTTCTCGGGCGGCGCGCTCGCGCGCTTCTCGGTCTTCGCGCTCGGGATCATGCCGTACGTCACGGCCTCGATCATCATCCAGCTGATGACCGTGGTGATCCCGCGGCTCGAGCAGCTGCAGAAGGAGGGCGAGAGCGGTTACGCGAAGATCAACCAGTACACGCGCTACCTGACCGTCGCGCTCGCGGCGGCGCAGTCCACCGGCTACGCGTTCCTCTTCCAGCGGCAGGGCGCGCTCGACTTCAACACCGGGCGCCTCGTCCTGATCGTGACCACGCTCACGGCGGGCACGGTGCTGCTCATGTGGATGGGCGAGCTGATCACGAAGCGCGGCGTCGGCAACGGGATCTCGCTGCTGATCTTCGCCTCGATCCTCACGTCGCTCCCGACCGGGATCCGGGCCTTCATCAACGGCGGGCCGATGGAGAAGCTCTTCTTCCCGCTGATCGCGCTCGGCGTGATCGTCGCGGTCGTGTTCATCCAGGAGGGGCAGCGCCGCATCCCGATCCAGTACGCGAAGCGCATGGTCGGCCGGCGGATGACGTCGGGCGGCTCGACCTACATGCCGCTGCGCGTGAACATGGCGGGCGTCATCCCGATCATCTTCGCGGCGGCGATCATGGCCTTCCCGCCCACGATCGGGCAGTACTTCCCGTCGACGCAACGCTTCGTCAACGACTACTTCCTGCCGACGAGCCTGCCCTACATGCTGCTGCAGGGCTTCCTGATCGTGATCTTCACGTACTTCTACACCGCGGTGCAGTTCAACCCGGTCGACCAGGCCGACAACCTGCGCAAGTACGGCGGCTACATCCCGGGCATCCGTCCCGGCCCGCCGACCGCGCAGTACCTCGACCGCGTGCTCACGCGGCTGACGTTGCCCGGCGCGATCTACCTCGCGCTGATCGCGACGCTGCCGACGCTGTTCATCCGCTACGGCGGGTTCTCGCAGGCGACGGCCGGCGCGCTCGGCGGCACCTCCGTCCTCATCGCCGTCGGCGTCGCGCTCGACACGATGCGCCAGATGGAGGCGCAGATGATGCAGCGCAACTACGAGGGCTTCCTGAAATAGTGGACGTCCTGCTGCTCGGGCCGCAGGGGTCCGGCAAGGGGACCCAGGCGAAGCGGATCGCCGCGGAGTACGGGATCCCGCACGTCGCCACGGGCGACATGTTCCGTGCCGCGATCGCGGCGCAGACGGATCTCGGCCGCCGCGTCGCGCCGATCCTGACCCGCGGCGAGCTCGTTCCCGACGAGCTCACGATCGCGCTCATCCGCGAGCGGCTGTCCCTGCACGACGCGGCGCGCGGCTTCGTCCTCGACGGGTTCCCACGCAACCTCGCGCAGGCCGTCGCGCTCGACGAGATGCTGCGCGACGAGGGGCGGACGCTCGACGTCGTCTTCGAGCTCCAGGTGTCGGACGACGTCGCACGGGAGCGCATGCTCTCGCGCGCACGGATCGAGGGGCGCCCGGACGACACGCCGGAGGCGATCGAGCGACGGCTCGTGCTGTACCACGAGCTGACGGAGCCGATCACCGAGCACTACCGCACGCAGGGCAAGCTCGTCGGGATCCACGGCGAGCGGACGGAGGGGGAGGTCTTCGCGGAGATCCAGCAGGTGCTGCAGCGCTTCGAGGACGAGGTGCCCGCCTAGTGCCCATCATCCGCAAGAGCCCGCGCGAGATCGAGCAGATGGCCGCCGCCGGCGCCGTCGTCGCGCGCACGCACGAGCTGATGCGCGAGCACGTGCGGCCGGGCGTGACGACGCGCGAGCTGGACGCGATCGCGGAGGAGTTCATCCGCTCGCAGGGCGGCGTCCCGACGTTCAAGGGCTACCGCGGCTACCCGGCCGCGATCTGCATCTCCCGCAACGACATGATCGTCCACGGCATCCCCGGCCGCGACGTGCTCGAGGAGGGCGACGTCGTCTCGGTGGACGTCGGCGTCACGCTCGGCGGCTTCGTCGGCGACTCGGCGTGGTCGTACGCGGTCGGCGAGGTCTCGGAGGAGGCGCAGCGCCTGCTCGAGACGTGCGAGGCCTCGCTCTACGCCGGGATCGAGCAGGCGCGCATCGGCAATCGCATCGGCGACATCTCCGCCGCCGTCCAGCACGTGACCGAGGACGCCGGCTTCGCGGTCGTGCGCAGCCTCGTCGGCCACGGTGTCGGCCGCGACATGCACGAGGAGCCCCAGATCCCGAACTTCGGCGAGCCGGGGCGCGGGCCGCTGCTCGCGGAGGGAATGACGCTCGCGATCGAGCCGATGATCACCGCCGGCTCCGCGGAGGTCGTCCTGCTCGACGACCGGTGGTCGATCGTGACCGAGGACGGATCGCTCTCGGCGCACTTCGAGCACACGGTCGCGGTGACCGAGGAGGGGCCCCGGATCCTCACGATGGTGGGGGCGCGTTTGCTACAGTGATCGCCCGCGTCGCCTCGGCTGCGCGGGTTTTGTTCTGGCATCGAGGTAGTGGATTGGCGGTCAAGGAAGAGAAGATCGAGGTCGAAGGCGAGGTCGTCGAGTCGCTCCCCAGCACGATGTTCCGGGTGCGCACGGAGACGGGGCACGAGGTCCTCGCGAAGATCTCGGGGAAGATGCGGAAGCACTACATCCGCATCCTCCCGGGCGACAAGGTCAAGGTGGAGCTCTCGCCGTACGACCTGACCCGAGGCCGCATCACCTACCGCCACAAGTAACCGGGAGAAGCGTTGAAGGTCCGTCCGTCCGTGAAGCCGATGTGCGAGCGCTGCCGCGTGATCCGCCGGCACGGCCGCGTCATGGTGATCTGCACGAACCCCAACCACAAGCAGAGGCAGGGCTAGCGCATGGCACGCATCGCAGGCGTCAACCTGCCCAACCAGAAGCGGCTCGAGATCGGGCTGACCTACATCTACGGCATCGGCCAGTCGAGCGCGCACGAGATCTGCGCGTCGCTCGGGCTCTCGCCGGACGAGAAGATCCGCGACCTGACCGACGACGAGATCACCAAGCTCCGCGCCTACATCGACTCCAACCTCCAGGTCGAGGGTGACCTGCGCCGCGAGCGCCAGCAGGCGATCAAGCGTCTCGGCGAGATCGGCTCGTACCGCGGCATCCGCCATCGCCGGGGCCTCCCGGTGAACGGCCAGCGGACGAAGACGAACGCGCGCACCCGCAAGGGCCCCAAGAAGACCGTCGGCCGCGGCAAGAAGGGCAAGTAATGGCACCTCCTCGCAAGGCAGCGGCCACGCGTGGCCGCACGCGCCGCCGCGTGCGCAAGAACGTCGCGATCGGGCAGGCGCACATCAAGACCTCGTTCAACAACACGATCGTCGCCCTCACCGACAAGGAGGGGAACGTGATCGCGTGGGAGTCTGCCGGCTCCGCGGGCTTCAAGGGCTCGCGCAAGTCGACGCCGTTCGCCGCGCAGGTCACGGCCGACTCGTGCGCCCGGAAGGGGATGGAGCACGGCCTCCAGAAGGTGGAGGTGTTCGTCAAGGGCCCGGGCTCCGGGCGCGAGACGGCGATCCGGTCGCTCCAGGCCGCGGGCCTCGAGATCCTCGGCGTGAAGGACGTCACGCCGCAGGCCCACAACGGCGTCCGGCAGAAGAAGCGGAGGCGCGTCTAGTGGCCCGCGACCTGGGACCGAAGTGCCGCGTGTGCCGCCGGGAGGGCATGAAGCTCTTCCTCAAGGGCGAGCGCTGCCTCACCGAGAAGTGCGCGATCGAGCGCCGCTCGTATCCACCGGGCGAGCACGGCCGCGGCCGCATCAAGCAGTCCGAGTACCTCGTGCAGCTGCGTGAGAAGCAGAAGGCGCGCCGGTACTACGGGCTGCTCGAGAAGCAGTTCCGCACCTACTACGCGAAGGCCTCCCGCAAGACGGGCATCACCGGCGAGAACCTGCTGCGGATGCTCGAGACGCGCCTCGACAACGTCGTCTATCGGCTCGGCTTCGCCGCCTCGCGCGCGCAGGCCCGCCAGCTCGTGCGCCACGGCCATTTCCAGGTCAACGGGCGCCGCGTCAACATCCCCAGCTACCAGGTCAAGCCCGACGACGTCGTCACCGTCGCGGCCAACTCGGCCGCGCAACAGGTGATCCGCGACGCGACCGACCTCACCGCCGCCGTCTCGCCGTGGCTGCAGGCCGACCACGAGGGGCTGACGGGGAAGGTGCTCAAGTGGCCCGAGCGCGCGGAGATCGACGCGCCGGTCCAGGAGCAGCTGATCGTCGAGCTCTACTCCAAGTAACCGCTCTACCCGAAAGGCGACATGGCAGTCAGAACCAGCCTCATGGAGTTCCAGATTCCGAAGATCGTCCACGAGGAGGTGGACGAGAACCGCGGCGTGTTCGTGATCGAGCCGCTCGACCGCGGCTTCGGCTACACGTTCGGCAACTCGCTGCGCCGCGTGCTGCTCTCGTCGCTCGAGGGCGCCGCCGTCACGTCCGTCAAGGTCGAGGGCGTCGCGCACGAGTTCACGACGCTCCCGGGCGTCCGCGAGGACGTGACCGACATCATCCTCAACCTCAAGGACCTCATCTGCCGGCTGCACGGGGAGTCGCCCGAGATCGAGGTGCACATCGCCAAGAAGGGCGCGGGCGTCGTCACCGCCGGCGACATCGAGGCGCCGGCCGACCTCGAGATCCTCAATCCGGAGCTCGAGATCGCGCACCTCGCCGAGAAGGGCAAGCTCGAGGTCACGCTCACGATCGGCCGCGGCCGCGGGTACGTCCCGGGCGAGCTGAACCGTGGCCCGGAGCACACCATCGGCGTGATCCCGATCGACTCGATCTTCACACCCGTGCGCCGCGTGGCGTACGACGTGGAGGCGGCCCGCGTGGGGCAGCGCACCGACTACGACAAGCTCCGTCTCGACATCACGACCGACGGCTCGATCGAGCCGCGCGAGGCCCTCGGCCAGGCGTCCGAGATCCTCATCCGGCAGCTGATGATCTTCGCCGATCCCGACCGCATCGAGGGCTTCAACGAGGCCGCGGCTGCGACGGAGGGCGGGGCGCCGGAGATCTCGCTGGCGCACGGGATGGAGAACTTCCCGATCGAGGAGCTCGAGCTCGGCGTGCGGTCGTACAACTGCCTCAAGCGCGTCGGCATCGAGACGATCGGCGACCTCGTGACGAAGAGCGAGGGCGAGCTGGCCGCGATCCCGAACTTCGGCAAGAAGTCGATCGAGGAGGTCAAGGAGACGCTCGCGACGCACGGCCTCACCCTGCGGGGCGACGAGGGCTAGCCGGAGGCGTCGTGCGTCACCACCGCGCAGGCAAGAAGCTCGGCCGGGACTCGGCCCACCGGAAGGCGCTCTACGCGAACCTCGCGTGCGCGCTCGTCGAGCACGGCCGGATCAGGACGACCGTGACGAAGGCGAAGGCGGTGAAGCCCTTCGCGGAGCAGATGATCACGCTCGGGAAGCGCGGCGACCTCGCGGCACGGCGGCAGGCGATCTCCGAGCTCCGCTCGCAGGACGCCGTGCACAAGCTGTTCGCAGAGGTCGCGCCGCGCTTCGCCGAGCGTCCCGGCGGCTACACGCGGATCGTCAAGATCGGCCCCCGCCAGGGCGACGCGGCCGAGATGGCCTACCTCGAGCTCGTGGACTACGAGCCGCCGCGTCAGGCCGTCGCGCCGTAGCGCGCCGCCTCGCGTAGGCTCGGGGCGTGCTGCTCCTCGTCGCGGTCCTGCTCGCCGTCTTCGTCCTCCCGACGCCGTGGAGCTACGTCGCCGTGATCGCCGCGGCCGTCGTCGAGGTGGGAGAGGTGTGGTTCTGGCTCTGGTACCAGCGGCGCCGCCACCCCGCGACCGGCTCGGAAGGGCTGGTGGGCCGCATCGCCGAGGTGGTGGAGCCGTGCCGTCCGGTGGGCCGCGTGCGCGTCCACGGGGAGGACTGGGCCGCGCGCTGCGACGCCGGCGCGGACCGCGGCGAGCAGGTGCGCGTGCTCGCGGTCGAGCGACTCGTGCTCGTCGTCGAGCGGTCCTAGGAGCCGAGGTCGAGCGCCTCGGCCGCGAGCACCTCGTAGCCGCGCAGCGACCGCATCGGCGTCTCGGCCGCCTCGGCGATCTCGTCGCGAAGGGCGCCCCCGCTGGCGACGCTGTCGCGCATCGTCTCCTCGTCGGTCCAGAAGGTGAGCCCCACGGCCTCGCCGCGTTCGCGGTCGAGCAGGACGATCCAGCCGCGGAAGCCCGTCGCGTCCCGGAGCCACGGCAGCGCATGCTCGCGGTACGCGTCCACGGCGCGCTGGACGTTCTCGGGGGGTGCGTCGAAGGTGGTGAGCCGCGCGTACATCGGGCGCTGCGATTCTACGGCGCGTGAAGCTCCGGCTCGACCTCGAGTACGACGGCGTCGGCTTCCACGGCTGGGCGGCCCAGCCCGGCCTCCGCACCGTGGAGGGCGAGCTCCGCGCGGCGCTCGACCGCGTCTACCCGCGGTGGGAGGGGCTGGCCGTGGCCGGCAGGACGGACACCGGTGTCCACGCGCTCGGCCAGGTCGCGTCGCTCGACGTCCAGGGCGGGCCGCCGCCCGAGCGGGCGCCGGGTGCGCTGAACGCCGAGCTGTCGGAGGACGTCTCCGTCGTGGCCGCCGCGGAGGCGGCCGCCGGCTTCCATGCCCGCTTCTCGGCACGTGCCCGCAGCTACCGCTACCGCATCTACCGGCGGCGCTGGTCGTCGCCGTTCGAGGTCGGCCGCTCGTGGTGGAACCCGCGGCCGTTCGACGAGGAGCGGCTCGCCGAGTCGGCCGATGCGCTCCTCGGCGAGCACGACTTCCGGGCCTTCACCCCGACGGAGACCCAGCACGACGCGTTCGTCCGGGTGGTCGAGCGGGCTGCCTGGTTCCGGCGCGGTGACTTCCTCGAGTTCGAGGTGACTGCCGACTCGTTCCTCCGCCACATGGTCAGAACGCTCGTGGGGACGATGCTCGAGCAGCCGCCGGCGCAGATCGCGGCCCTCCTCGACGGGCGGCCGCGGAGCGCGGCGGGGACGACCGCGCCGCCGTGGGGGCTGTACCTCGTCTCGGTCGACTACGCGGACGCGGCCGGGAGGTAAGCGGGGCTCACGCGTGTCCTCGGCGAGGCGCGAGGAGCCGCCGACCGCACCGGGGGGCTGCGCGTTGCCCCTCGGTACGATCGACGCCGTGCGCTGCCCCATCGTCCTGTTCGATCTCGACGGCACCCTCATCGACTCCGGGGCGATGATCGTGGCGTCGATGCGACACGCCGCGACGACCGTGCTCGGCCGCGACATCCCCGAGGAGGAGCTGAAGGCGGCGGTCGGCGGGCCGGGACTCGTGGCGCAGATGCGCGCGCTCGACGAGACGCGCGTCGACGAGCTCGTCGAGGCGTATCGCGCACACAACGAGCCCCTTCACGAGTCCCTCGAGCCCTGTGCCGGCATCGACGCGGCGCTGTCACGGCTCCAGGCGGACGGGCGCCGCCTCGGCATCGTGACCGCGAAGCGCCGCATCACCGTGCAGCTCGCGTTCGACGTCCTGCCGTGGCTCGAGCGCCACTTCGAGGTGGTCGTCGGCGCCGAGGACACCGACCGGCACAAGCCGCACCCCGAGCCGCTGCTGCACGCCCTCTCGCTGCTCGGCGCCGAGCCGCGAGAGGCGGCGTACGTCGGCGACTCGCCCTTCGACGTCGCCGCCGCCAAGGCCGCCGGCTGCACGGCGATCGCCGTCACCTGGGGCGGCATCCACGCCGAGGAGCGGCTCGCGGAGGAGCGGCCCGACGCCCTCGTGCACGACCCGGAGGAGCTCCTTGGCGTCCTCTGACGTCGCGGCGCGCGTCGCCGATCTCCGCGCGCAGCTCGAGCACCACCTCTACCGCTACCACGTCCTCGACGACCCCGAGATCTCCGACGCGGCGTACGACCGGCTCTACGACGAGCTGCGGCGCCTCGAGGAGGAGCATCCGGAGCTGCGCGACCCGACGAGCCCGACGCAGCGCGTCGGCGCGCCGCCGTCCGAGAAGTTCCGCAAGGTCGTGCACCTCCAGCCGATGGGCTCGCTGGACAAGGTCACGACCGGGGACGAGCTGCGCAAGTGGGCGGACGACGTCCGGAAGCGCCTCGACTCGGACGAGCCGGTGGCGTTCGTGACGGAGCCGAAGATCGACGGTCTCGCGATCAACCTCACCTACGAGGACGGCGTGCTGACGCGCGGGGCGACGCGCGGCGACGGGATCGAGGGCGAGGAGGTGACGGTCAACCTGCGCACGCTGCCGACGATCCCGCTGCGGATGCGCGGCGACGACCTGCCGTCGCTCGCCGAGGTCCGCGGCGAGGTGTACATGCCGCTCTCGGGATTCCGCGAGCTGAACGAGCGGCTCGCGGCCGAGGGGAAGAAGACGACGCCGAATCCCCGCAACGCGGCCGCGGGCTCGCTGCGCCAGAAGGACTCGTCGGTGACCGCGTCCCGGCCGCTCGCGCTGTGGGCGTACGGGATCGGCGCGGCGGACGGCGTCGCGGTCGGCTCGCACTGGGAGACGCTCGCGTGGCTCCGCGAGCGCGGCTTCCGCACCAATCCGTTCGCACAGCGCCTGGAGTCGATCGAGGACGTCGCACGCGTCTGCGGCGAGTGGGAGACGAGGCGCGCAGAGCTGGACTACGAGATCGACGGCATCGTGATCAAGGTCGACTCGCTCGACCAGCAGCGGCGGCTCGGCGCCCTGCACAACCGGCCGCGGTGGTCGCGGGCGTTCAAGTGGGCGCCGATGACCGCGACGACGACGCTCGTGAGGATCCACATCCGCGTCGGGCGCACGGGCGCGCTGAACCCGTGGGCGCAGCTCGAGCCGGTGGAGGTCGGTGGCGTCACGGTCTCCACGGCGACGCTCCACAACGAGGAGGACATCAACCGCAAGGACCTCCGCGAGGGCGACACGGTCATCGTCCAGCGCGCGGGCGACGTCATCCCGCAGGTCGTCGGCCCCGTGCTGCCGCACGCCGCCGGCACGGTCGAGTTCCGGATGCCGGGGCAGTGCCCGCTCTGCGGCGTCGACGTCGTCAAGCCCGAGGGCGAGGTGATGCACCGTTGCCCGAACCGCGCGTGTCCCTCGCGCGGGCTCGAGACGCTCATCCACTGGGTACAGGCGGCGATGGACATCGAGGGCGTCGGCGAGCAGTTCGTCCGGCGGCTCTGGGGCCAGGGCCTGCTCCGATCGATGCCCGACCTCTATCGCCTGACGGCGGAGCAGCTGATGGAGCTCGACGGGTACGGCGAGGTCTCGGCGCGGAACGCGGTCGAGGCGATCCAGGCCTCGAAGGAGCGTCCGTTCAACCGCGTGCTGTTCGGGCTCAACATCCCGAAGGTCGGCTGGGTCATGGCGCGCAACCTCGCGCACCACTTCGGCTCGATCGATCCGCTGCTCGGGGCGACGCAGGAGGAGCTGCAGGAGGTCGAGGGAGTCGGCCCCGACCGCGCCGAGCTGATCGTGGAGTGGTTCGACGACGCGGAGAACCGGCAGCTCGTGGCGGAGCTGCGCTCGCTCGGGCTCCGGTTCGAGCTCGGCGAGGAGGATCGGCCGGTCGAGGGGCCGCTGTCGGGGCGGACGTACGTGATCACGGGCACGCTCGAGGCGTTCTCCCGCGACGAGGCGAAGGCGGCGCTCGAGGCGAGGGGCGCGAAGGTCGGGGAGTCGGTCTCGAAGAAGACGACGGGCGTGATCGCGGGCGAGAGCCCGGGCTCGAAGCTCGCCAAGGCGCAGAAGGCGGGCGTGCCCGTGCTCACGGAGGACGACCTGCGCGCGCTGCTCGCCTAACGGGCGAGCACCGCCACGAACCGATCCTGCGCGCGACGCGCCCACCAGGGCGAGATGGGCGAGCCGTTCTGGATCACCGCGAAGGCGTAGCGGCCGGCGACGTAGCCGGCGAGCGCGGACGCACGATTCGTCGTCCCCGTCTTCGCCCACACGTTTCCGCGCGTCGGCGGCGCGTCGAGCCGGTCCTCGAGCGTCCCGCTTCGGCCTGCGACGGCCAGCGTGGCGAGGAACGAGCCGCGGAGCAGCGGGTCGCCCCACGCCAGCACGAGGATCCCGACGAGCGCATCGACCGTCTGCCGGTCGAGCAGCGACAGCCCGGACGCATCGACGACGCGGACGCCTGCGAGCGAGATCCCGGCCGCGCGCAGCGTCTCGTTGACGACCGTGGCGCCGGCGCCGGTCGTGCCCTTGCCGCGGACGACGGCACCGAGGTGCTTGAGCAGCATCTCGGCCGTGAAGTTGTCGCTCTCGCCGTTGACCGCGCGCAGGAGCACCTGCAGCGGTGCGGACAGATGTCGCGCGAGGAGCACGTCCTCCGTCGCGGCCCTCCCGACGGCGGCGCTGCCGTCGACGGCGACCCCCGCACCTCGAAGCGCGTCCCGGAACAGGACCGCCGCGGCGAGCGCCGGCTTCGTCGAGGTCCGCCCGCCGAGCTTCGCGCGGTCGACGACGAGCGCCGAGAGCGGCGGCGACTCCTCGATGAAGTAGCCCGCCTTCCACCCGGGAGCGGTCCTGCGTCCGTCGTAGAACGACTCGTCGCCGAGGACGCGTCCGTCGATCCGGCGGATGCCCTGCGCGCGGAGCTGCGCCGCGAGCCGGCGCAGGACCGGGGTGCTCAGGGTCGGGTCGCCTGCGCCCTCGAGGACGACGTCGCCGCGCCAGACGGCGCCCTCGAGGACGCCCGAGCCCACGACGCGCGTCTCGATGCGATACGTGGGCCCGAGCACCGACAGCAGCGCGAAGCTGAGCGAGAGCTTCTCCGTCGACGCCGGCGCGAGCGAGCGCGACCGGTTCCGTCCGAAGACGACCTCCCCGGTCCGGAGGTCGACGGCGACGGCCGCCGAGCGCGAGGCGTCGACGTGGGGGACCGCGAGCGCGCGTGCGAGTCGGGTGGGGAGGGTTCGGTCGCCGGCGGGCGCCGCGGAGGCCGGCGCGGCGAGCGCGAGGCCGAGGAGCGCGGCGGCGATGCGGGCGTACGGCTTCAAGCGGTAGGTCTCGACCGGGGCGAAGATAGTCCGCACGGCCCTTGGCGCCCCTCGGTGGCCCCCGGATAATCGAGCCGAGCCGCCGGAGCGTACCGTGGACCACGACGACCTGCTGACCCAGATTCACGCGTTGATCGCGGCGTCCGCCGCACCTGCGGACGCCGCCGTCCTCGCGCGGATGGAGGACACCCTCACCGTCGGATACGCGCGCGCGCTCGCGCTCGAGGCGGAGCGGTGGCGACTCGAGCGCCGCATCGGCGAGCTGGCGGCCGGCCTCGCCACCGGGTCGTCGTCGGACGCCGGCGACCTCGCCACCCTTGCGCGCCGGATGTCGGACACCGACGCCGAGGTCGTCCGCCTGCGTGCCGCGCTCGCGTCGCTCCGCGACCGCGCGAGCGAGCTTCGCTCGGCCGCGTAGCCGCTAGACGATCCCGCTCCGCACCGCGTACACCGCGGCCTGGATGCGGTTGTCGATCTGGAGCTTCATCAGGATGTTCGAGATGTGGTTCTTGACCGTCTTCGGGCTGATGTGGAGCTCGGCCGCGATCATCGCGTTGTCCTTGCCGTTCGCGATCAGCTTCAGCACCTCGATCTCCCGGTCGGACAGCTCGGCGCGGATCGTCTTCTCGATCTCCGGCTGCGAGCTCGACGCGCGGACGCGCTGGAGCACCTTCGCGGCGATCGTCGGGGACACGATCGACTCGCCCGCCCCCGCGGCCTCGATGCCGCGCATCAGCTCCTGGATCGAGGAGTCCTTGAGGAGGTAGCCGCACGCGCCGGCGAGGATCGCGTCCATCACGTCCGCGTCCTGGTCGGAGATCGTCAGCACGAGGACGCGCGTGAGCGGGGCCACCGCGGTGATCTGGCGCGTCGCCTCGACGCCGGTGATCCCCGGCATGTTCAGGTCCATGACGACCACGTCGGGCGCGAGCTCGCGGACGAGCCGGACCGCCTCGGCGCCCGCGGCCGCCTCGCCGACGATCTGGACGCTCTGCTCCTCGAGCAGCGTCCGCAACCCGGTCCGGAACAGGTCGTGGTCGTCGACCAGGAGGACGCGGATCTCTTCGAGCGCGGGCCGCTCGGTCTCCTGAAGCGGTTCGGTCACCTGGCTCTCCTCCCCCGAGCGCCGGGGATGTGAGTCTATCGGGGGTGGGCGCCGCGCGGCGCGTCAGTGGATGACGAGCGTGACCGTTCGCCGCCCCCAGGCGACCGCCTGCGCATGGGACGGGAACCAGAGGTCGATCTCGTTTCCGCGGACGCCCGAGCCGACGTCGGCGGCGACCGCGTCGCCGTAGCCGGGGACGAAGAAGCGCGTGCCGAGCGGGATGATCGCGGGATCCACCGCCGCGACGCCCCAGCCGGTCGGCAGGCCGGTCGCCGTGCGACCGCGGATCGCGTACGCGGTCGCCGAGACGACGAGCGTGCCCGCCCCGGCGGGCCCGGCCGCCGCCGCCCCAGAGGTCGGCGCGACCGTCGCTGCGGCCGCGGGCTCGGCGTCGAGCAATGCGGTTGCGGCGGAGGCTGCGGCCTGTGCGTGAGGCGAGACGCGCGCCGCGCGGGCCTGCGCCGCGTCGGCCCGGCGCTCGAGCGCCGCGATCTGCGTCGCGTTCAGCTGCCGCTCGCGGGCGAGCGACGCGACGAACCGCCGGTGCTCCGCCTCCTTCGCCTCGAGTGCCCGTGCGTGGGCGGAGGCCTGGCGCTCGAGCGCCGCGAGCTGCGCCGCGCGCGCGTCGAGTCGCGCCGCGAGCCGCGCGAGGTCGCGCTTCGCCTGACGCGTCCGCGCGAGGAGCGCTCGATCCTGCTGCGCGGCGAAGTCGAGCCCGTCGAGCGTCGTCAGCGCGTCCTCGACGGATGCCGAACCGAGGATGATCGACAGCGGGTCGGTTCCGCCCTGCTCGTACAGCGCGCGGAGGCGCGCCGCGAGGCCGGTCTGGGCCGCCGCGAGCGTCGAGCGCGCGACCCGGAGGCGGGCGGCGACCGCAGCGCGCTCACGCGCGACGTCGTCGGCCCGCACGCGCACGGCGGCGACCTGCGCCTCCGCACGACCGACCTGCGACTGCAGCGCGTAGAGCTCGAGCACCGCGGAGCGCGAGCGGGCGGCGAGGGTCGCGTCCGTCCGACGCAGCTCGGCGGCCCGGCGCGACGGCTGCGCTCCCGCCGCGGGGAGGACGGAGACGCCGACGGCCGCGACCGCGGCGACCGCCAGGGTCACCGCAAGCCTGCGGGTGGGACCGTGCACGGCGCGGGACCCTAGCAGGGCGACGGAGTTTGTGCGGACGGGGAACACCCGCAGAGAGGGCATTTGCGGCTTGCTCTCGGCTTGCGGCCGTCCGGAAGCCCTGCTAGCCTGGCGAGCTTGTAACGGAGGGTCGCTGCACTGCCTCCGTCACGCCGTCCTCTATGGCCGACCCCACGACGACCAGAAGAACGGCTCCGGCGCTCCTCCTCGGGCTCGTCGCCGCTCTCACCTCCCTCGCCCTGCTCGCCGCCGGCGCGGCCACGGCCGACCCGTCGCTCGCGGACAAGCGCGCGCAGGCGCAGCGCGTCCTCGCCGAGGTCCAGGGCATCGACGCACAGCTCGGGCAGGCCGTGGAGGCGTACAACGCAGCGAACATCCGGCTCGATCAGATCGAGGCGCAGCAGCGCGCGAACCGGCGGCTGCTGGGGATCACGAGCAAGAACCTCGGGGCGGCGCGGAAGGCGCTCGAGGCGCGCGTCGTCGCCCTCTACACCTCGGGCGGCAACGACTCCGCGATCGAGGTGCTGCTGGGCGCGACGAGCCTCGAGGACTTCCTCAACCGCATGGACGCGGTCGACCGCGTGTCGGCGCAGGACACGCGCGTCCTCGACCAGGTCAAGTCGTTCCAGACCGGCGTCCGGAAGCAGAAGGCGCAGCTCGCGAAGGCGCGGGCGCGCCAGGCCGCGATCGTCGCCGAGCAGGCCTCGCGCAAGCAGGCGATCCAGGGCCGGCTCGCGGAACGCCAGCGGCTCCTCTCGTCGATTCGCGGCGAGATCGAGCAGATCATGGCGGCCGAGCGCCGCCGCGCGCTTGCGGCCGCGGCCGCGACGCGCGCCCGCATGGCGGCCAACCCGCAGGCGTACGTCAACGACGACGACGCGTCGATCGCCGCCGCGCAGAGCGCGTCGACGGACGGCGCGCCGCCCGCACCGCCGGCGAAGTACGGCGGCGTCGTCGGCATCGCGATGCAGTACCTCGGCGTCCCGTACCGCTGGGGCGGCGCATCCCCGAGCGGCTTCGACTGCTCGGGGCTCGTGATGTACGTCTACGCGCAGGTCGGCGTGTCGCTGCCGCACTACACCGGGTCGTTGTGGGGGATGGGCGTCCCGGTCTCGCGGGAGGACCTCCAGCCCGGCGACCTCGTGTTCTTCAACGGGCTCGGCCACATGGGCATCTACGCCGGCGGCGGCAGCTTCGTCCACGCGCCGCACACGGGCGACGTCGTCAAGGTCTCGAGCCTCAGCGACAGCTGGTACGCCGCGACGTACATGGGCGCCCGCCGCATCCTCTAGCGCGGGCACGCCGGGTGTGGCGCGTCGGCGCCCCGGCCGCGGCCCCACCTCCATCCCCCCACCCATTGAAGGGCGGGGCACGAAGCCTAGGCGGCGCTTCCGCGCATGCGTGTGCCGGCTTGGGGGCGAATGTGTGCGCGCCGGACGACGCCGGGAGCGTCAGGCGTCGTTGGGCTCGGGGACGTCCCGCGGGGCGGCGTAGAGCGCCTCGATGTCGGGCGCGAAGTTGTCCGTGATCTGGCGCCGCCGGAGCTTGAGGGTCGGCGTCACCTCGCCCTCCGACTGCGAGAAGTCGCGCGGGAGGACGACGAACCGCTTGATCTGCTCGTAGGACGCCCGACGCGCGTTGACCTCGTCGACGATCCCCTGCACGAGCGCGCGAACCCGCGGCGACGTGGGGTAGTCCTCCGGCGCCACCTCGACGCGCTGCTCGGCTGCCCAGGCGCCGACCTCGACGGGGTCGAGCGTGAGGAGCGCGACGAGGTACGGCCGCCGGTCGCCGACGGCGATCGCCTGCGACACGAACTTCGACGCCTTCAGCTCGTTCTCGACGTTCTGCGGCGCGACGTTCTTGCCGCCGGCGGTGACGATGATGTCCTTCTTCCGGTCGGTGATCCGCAGGAAGCCGTCGTCGAGCGTGCCGACGTCGCCCGTGTGGAGCCATCCCTCCTCGTCGAGTGCCTCGCGGGTCGCCTCCTCCTCCTTGTAGTACCCGGCGAACACGTTGTCGCCGCGCATGAGGATCTCGCCGTCGTCGGCGATCCGGACCTCGACGCCGGGGAGCGGCGGACCGACGGTGCCGAACCGGTACGACGAGGGCCGGTTCACCGAGCATCCCGAGGACGACTCCGTGAGGCCGTACCCCTCCAGGATGAGGATGTCGAGCGCGGCGAAGAACTCGAGGATCTCGACCGAGATCGGCGCGGCGCCGGAGATGCCGAAGCGGAGGCGCCCGCCGAGCTTCTCCTTGACCTTGGCGTAGACGAGCCGGTCGGCGAGGCGATGCTGGAGCGCGAGCGCCGGCGGCAGCTTCTTCCCGTCCCGCCGCAGCGCCGACGCGCGGCGGCCCACCGAAAGCGCCCAGTCGACGATCCGGCGCTTCGCGCCGGTGGCGGCGTCGAACTGCGCGAGGATCGCGCCGTGGACCTTCTCGTAGACCCGCGGGACGCTCGGCATGGTCGTCGGGCGGACGCCTGCGATCGCCTCGGGGATGCGCTGCATGTCGGCGCAGAAGGCGATGGTGAAGCCGATCCGCGCCGCGGCGTAGAGCGTCAGCTGCGCGTAGGTGTGCGCGAGCGGGAGGAAGAGGAGGCAGACCTCGCCGCGCTCGTGGAACTGGTCGATCTGCTCGAGCGCCTCGACGACCGCGACGTAGTTCTTGTGGAGCATCATGCAGCCCTTGGGCGGGCCGGTCGTCCCCGACGTGTAGACGATCATGAGGAGGTCGTCCTCCGTCGTCGCGCGCTCGGCCTCCTCGACCGCCGTCGGGTGCTCGGCGGCGTGCGCGCGGCCGCTCTCGGCGAGCGCGTCGAGATCGGAGAACGCCGCGACCGTGCGCAACGCGGGGAGCTCCCCCCGCAGCGCCTCGATCCGCGCGCGCTGATCCTCCGTCTCGACGACGATGCCGACGGCTTCCGAGTGACGCAGGATGTAGGCGCAGTCGCGGTCGGAGCTCGTCGCGTAGACCGGCACGACCGGCACGCCGAGTCGCGCGAGCGCGAAGTCGAGGAGCGCCCACTCGAGGCTCGTCCCGGCGAGGATGGAGAACCGCTCTCCCGGCTTCACGCCGAGCGCGAGCAGGCCGTGCGCGAGCTCGTCGACCCGGCGCCACGCCTCGTCCCACGAGACCGGCTCCCAGGTTCCCCGACGCTCGACGAGGTACGCGGGATCCAGGCGGCCCGACTCGCACGCGCGACGCCACGTCGCGCCGATCGTGCGGCCGCCGGGGGCGGAGCCGCCCGCCGGCGCGGCAAGGGAGGAGACCTCGGTCGCCATCACTCTGATCGTACGCGGGGAGGAGAGTCTCCGGCTAGGGCGAACCCTGCCGGTCCCTCTAGACTCCGAAGGCGGTCATGCGCACGATCTGGAACGGATCCATCTCCTTCGGCCTGGTCAGCATCCCGATCGGGCTGGCGCTCGCGACGCAGCGCAACGACGTCGCGTTCCGCACGCTCCACGCCGAGTGCGGCACGCCGATCAAGCAGAAGCGGTGGTGCCCGTTCCACGAGCGGGACGTCGAGGCGGACGAGCTCGTGAAGGGCTGGGAGTTCTCGAAGGGCCAGTTCGTGGTCGTCGAGGACGCCGATCTCGAGGCGGTCGCGCTCCAGCGCTCGCAGTCGATCGACATCGTGCGGTTCGTCCGCCTCGAGGAGGTCGATCCCGTCTACTTCGACCGGACGTACTACCTCGCGCCGGCATCTGCCGCGGCGCAGCGTCGTCCGTACGTGCTCCTGCTCGAGGCGATGAAGCAGACCGGAATGGCCGCGATCGGGAAGTTCGTCCTCTGGGGCAAGGAGAACCTCTGTCTCATCCGGCCCGTCGGCGACACGCTTGCGATGGAGACCCTCTTCTACGCCGAGGACGTGCGCTCGAGCGCCGAGATCGAGGAGGCCGTGCGCGAGACGGAGATCCAGGAGCCCGAGCTCGCGCTGGCCGAACAGCTGATCAGCGGTCTCGTGGGCGAGTGGGTGCCCGAGGACTTCGCGAACGAGTACCGGGGGGAGCTCCGCGCGATGCTGGAGGCAAAGCTCGCGGGCAAGGAGGTGGCGCGTCCGGAGCCCGCGCCCGAGGCGCCCGTCGTCGACCTGCTCGAGGCGCTGCGGCAGAGCGTCGCGGAGGCGAAGGGCAAGAAGACGACACAGGCCCGGAAGGGGAAGGCCGCCGAGAAGGCGCCCGCCCGCTCCCGGGCCCGCGCGAAGGCGTCGTAGCGGCGCTCGGTGCCGTCCCGGAGGCGCCGCCCTCGTCCTCAGTGCTGCCGCTCGGAGGCGCCGATCGCCTGCAACTGCGCCGCGAACAGCGTCTTGTCGATCTTGCCCTGGTAGATCGGGACGTGCTCTTGCACGCACACGCGGATGATCTCTTCGCGCTCGATCCCGAGCTCCTTCGACAGCTCTTCCGGCGTCAGGTGGTTCGCCATCCGACATCCTCCTTGTCCGGGCACAAAAAGACCCGCTCAGGCACACAGGCTGGCGGGTCGCTCGGACGCTCGCGGGTGATCATGGCGGGAATCAGAGGGCCCGCCTCCCAAACGTGACCATCGCTTCGGAGCATAGCTCGGCGCAGCGGACGACGCGACCGTGACGGAGATCCCGGGCTTCGTCGAGCAGGTCGTCGAGACGCGGGTGTCGCGCGTCCGGTCGCTCGTCTGCGGCGACGGGCCTCCCGTCGTGCTCGTCCACGGCCTCACGGGTGCGGCGTCGAACTTCGTTTCGCTCGCGCCGCTCCTCGCGCGGCGGTTCCGCGTGCTCGTCCCCGAGCTTCCGGGGCACGGAGGGTCGCAGGCCCTGCCGGCGGCGCCGAACCTCGATGCGTTCGCCGATGCCGTGCACGCAGCGTCGGCGGCGGAGGGGATGGTGCCGGCCGTGTTCGTGGGTCACTCGCTCGGCGGGCTCGTCTCGCTGCGGCTGGCAATGCGTCGACCGGAGGCGGTCCGCGGGATCGTGCTGGCCGGTGCCGCCGGCATCGCGTCGGCGACGCGCTGGGCCGAGTTCTGGCTCAGCTTCTTCGGTCGACTGCAGCTCGGCCGGAAGCTCGCCCCGCACCGGTCGCTGATCGCGCGGCATCCGAAGCTCCGACACGGCCCGTTCGGCTACTGGGGCGCGTCCGATCCCGAAGCGCTCGCCCCCGAGCAGGTCGCGGGCTTCCTCGCCGGGCCCGAGCGCCACACCGATACGTGGAGCGCGATGGAGGTGCTCGTCCGCGACGACCCGCGGCTCGACCTCGAGCGCGTGACGGCGCCCGCGCTCGTCCTCTGGGGTGCGCGCGATCACCAGGTGCCGATCGGCGACGCGTTCGAGTACGCGCGGCGCCTCCGCGCGCCGCTGCGGACGATCGCCGACTGCGGGCACCTGCTCGTCGGCGAGCGCGCGGACGCGTGCGCCGACGCGATCGGGGCGTTCCTAGACCGGATTGCGGAGGTCGACGAACTCCCACTCGAGCGCGAACCGCTCCGCTAGGCGCTCGGCGAGCGCCTGGACGCCGAACCGTTCCGTCGCCTCGTGCCCGCCGGCGACGAGGTGGATTGCGAGCTCGCGGGCCGTATGCATGCTCGGCTCCTCCGCCTCGCCGGTCAGCAGGAGGTCGTAGCCCTCGCGCGCGGCGCGGATGAGCGACCGCGCGGCGCCGCCGCTCGAGATCGCGACCCGCTCGACCGCATCCGGGCCGTCGGCGAACACGAGCGGCTCGCGGTCGAGGATCGTCCGGACGCGGCCGACGAACGCCTCCACCGGAACGGGCTCCGGCAGGCGGCCGCCGAGGCCGATCTCCTCGAACGGTTGCTCGGGCTCGACGCCGAGCCGTCGTGCGAGCTGCGCGTTGTTCCCGAGCTCCGGGTGCGCGTCGAGCGGCAGGTGGTAGGCCGCGAGGGTCATGTCGGCTCCGAACAGCGTCTCGAGCCTGCCGCGCATCCGCCGGTCGATCGTGAGCGGTTCGTTGCGCCAGAAGATGCCGTGGTGGACGAGGACGAGCTGCGCGCCGGCCGACGCCGCCCGCTCGAACAGCGCCCGCGACGACGACACGCCGCACACGAGCCTCGTGACCTCCTCGGCGCCGAGCACCTGCGCGCCGGAGGGACCGTACTCGGGGAATCGCCCGACGTCGAGGAGCTCGTCTGCGTACGCGAGGATCTCGTCGCGGTGCGCCATCGCGCGGCCGATTCTAGGCCGTCGTCACGCGCCCGACGCCGCGCGCCCCAACGGCACCACCTCCCCGGGGGCCGCGGGCGGCGAGAGGAACTCCACGCGGTGCGCGACGACCTCGACGGCCGTTCGGCGCTCGCCCTCCGACGTCTCCCAGGAACTGCTCCGGAGCCGTCCGTCGATCGCGACGCGCTGCCCCTTCGTCAGGTGCTCGGCGCACGACTCGGCCTGCCGGTCCCACGCGGACACGCGGACGAAGTCCGCGCCTGCGCCCGCCGGCCGGTCGACCGCGAGCAGGAACGACGCGACCTGCTTCGCGTCGCCGACCGTCCGCAGGTCGACGTCCGAGGCGAGGTTCCCGATCAGCGTCACCACGTTCAC
>JBLNEO010000124.1:0-10598 GCA_050262775.1 Pseudomonadota bacterium
AGCGTCTGCCCCGGACCCTCGGGGATCAGCTTCGCGATCCGGTCGACGACGCCGTACGGGATCTCGAGCACGCGGCCCGCGTCGCGGACGGCGGCGCGTGCGGCCATCGTCCCGAAGGTGATGATCTGGGCGACGCGGTCGCGGCCGTACTTCTCGGCCACGTAGTTGATCACGCGCTCGCGCCCGTCGACGGCGAAGTCGATGTCGATGTCCGGCATGGACTTCCGGCCCGGGTTGAGGAACCGCTCGAAGAGGAGCCCGTAGCGGATCGGGTCGAGGTCGGTGATCCCGAGGCAGTACGCGGCGATCGAGCCGGCGGCCGACCCGCGGCCCGGGCCGACGCCGACGCCGTTGCGCTTCGCGAAGCCGACGAAGTCCTGGACGATCAGGAAGTAGTCGGCGAAGCCCATCTCGCGGATCGTCTTCAGCTCGAAGCGGAGGCGGTCGCGGAGCTCGGGCGTGATCGTGTCGTAGCGGCGCTCGAGGCCGTGCTCGCACAGCTCGACGAGGTACTCGAACGCGTCGCGCCCGTCGGGCGTGGGGAAGGTCGGCAGCAGGATCCGGCCGAGCTCGATCTCGACGTGGCAGCGTTCGGCGACCTCGAGCGTGCGGCGCATCGCCGCCTCCTGCCCGGGGAAGTCGAGCGCCATCTCCTCGGGCGTCTTGAAGTAGAACTCGTTCGTCTCGAAGCGCCAGTGGTTCGGATTCTTCAGCGAATCGCCCGACTGGATGCAGAGGAGCGCCTCGTGCGAGACCGCGTCCGCCGCGTTCAGGTAGTGGACGTCGCCCGTCGCGACCACCGGCAGCTTCGTCTTGTCCGCCAGCGCGAGCAGCGCCGGGTTGATCCGCTGCTGCACGTCGAGCCCCGCGTTCTGGAGCTCGACGTAGACGCTGTCGCGGCCGACGATCTGGACGAGCCGGTCGAGGTCGGCCTCCGCGTCGAGCGGCCGGTTCTCCTCGAGCGCCTTGCACACTCGACCCGAGAGGCAGCCGGACAGTGCGACGAGGCCCTTCGCGTGGCGCTCGAGCAGCTCCCAGTCGACGCGCGGCTTGTAGTAGTAGCCCTCGAGGTAGCCGAGCGACGAGAGCTTGATCAGGTTGGCGTAGCCCTCGTTGTCCTCGGCCAGCAGGGTCAGGTGCGCGTACCCCTTCTGCTGCGCGCGCCGGTCGTCGGCCACGTAGACCTCGCAGCCGATCACGGGCTTCACGCCGTGCTTGCCGGCCTCCTTGACGAGCTGCACGGCGCCCGCGAGCGAGCCGTGGTCGGTGAGCGCCACCGCCGGCATCTCGAGCTCGGCGGCGCGGCGTGCCAGGTGCGGGATCCGGCACGCCCCGTCGAGGATGGAGAACTCGGAGTGGACGTGCAGGTGGACGAACGAGGCTTGACCCATCGGGGAGGGCATTGTCGCAGGAGGGTCGGCGGGCGGTCCGGCGGCCGTGGAGAGCGCCTCGTCGACGCCCTCCGCGGCTCAGGGGAGAGAGGAACGCCCCGCGACGAGCCCCGATCGGGCCGTCTGACGTGGCGGCGCTCCGCCTGCGGTTATGGGACGGGCAGGAGTGTCCGAAACGTCGGAGGTCCCGCTCGTCCGCACCGGGGCAGCCGCGCGCGCCTACTCTGGCAGGTTCATGTCCGACGACCCCACCTTCGAGCTCGTCTGGCAGCAGGACGCGACGGCGCTCGCGTTCCTCCGCGCCTCCGACGGCACGCTCACCCGCGGCGGCCTGCGCATGGGCGCGCCCACGGAGGCGCGCGTGCTCGGGCGGACGGTCGAGACGCGGCGCGTCGACCACCGCGAGCTGCTCCGGCTCGCGGCGGAGCCCCCGGCCGTGGCGCTCGGCGGCACCGCGCGGGTCGCCTTCGCGGTCGCGGAGCTCGCGCAGCGCTCGGTCGCCGAGGGCCTCGTCCACCCCTACCTCGACGAGGACGACGGGACCTGGAACGCGTTCTGGGGCGCGACCCTCGACGCGTCGGTCACGGCGCAGCTGACGCAGCTCGCCGCCGCGCTCCCGCCGGCCGGCGCGGACGCGTTCGCCGGCGACCGCGAGGAGACCGTCCACGACCTCTACCCCGTGCTCGTCGACCGTGTCGCGCGCGACCGGCTCCGCGCGGCACGCGTCCGCCTCGCGCGCGTGCACCGCACACGCCCGACGGCGGTCGAGCGCTTCCTCGAGGGCCTGACGGCCGAGGAGCCGGCGCTCCCCCGGAACGCCGGCTACCCGGCGCTCGCGCGGCGCGTGTCGCGCTGGGTGCACGGCGGGCTCGCGAAGCGCTCGGAGGCGGCGTGGACGCTCGGCCTCCACCTCGACGAACGGCCGCCCGACCTCGTCGTCCAGCTCTGGCTCCACGCGGCCGACGACCCGGCGGTGCGCCTCCCGGCGTCGCTGCTCCAGGAGGGCGGCGACGAGGTGTTCTCCTTCCTGCGCGCGAGCGACGCGCGCCGCGACCTCGCGCGCCGGCTGACGGCCATCGAGCCGCTGCTCGAGGAGAGCGGGATCGCGTTCGGCGGCGAGGCGACCGAGGCCGTGATCGCGCCCGACGACGTCGGGCGGTTCCTGCGCGAGACGATGCCGAGGCTCGACGAGCTGGGGGTGCCCGTGCTCCTCCCGGGCGAATGGGTGCGCGCGCCCACGCGCATCCGCCTCGGCCTCACCGCCACGAGCCGGCCGTCGAGCGGCCTGCTCTCCACGCAGGCGCTCGCGCGCTTCGACTGGAAGCTCGCCGTGGGCGACGAGACGCTGACCGAGGACGAGCTGCGAGCGCTCGCGCGGCAGCGGGAGCCGTTCGTGCGCGTCGGCGGCCGCTGGCACGCCGTGCGCCGGTCGGAGGTCGAGCGGGCGCTGCGGTTCCTCGAGCGTCGCCGCGGCGACGCGGGGATCGTCGACCTCGTCCGCGCCGTATCGGGCCTCGAGACCGAGGAGCTGGGGCTCGAGCTCGGCGAGGTCGAGCTCGACGCGCCGCTGCGCGAGCTGCTCGCCGGGGAGCACGACCGGCGCTTCCGCCCGCTCCCGACGCCGGCAGCGATGCGGTACGAGCTCTTCCCATTCCAGGAGCGCGGCCACGGGTGGCTGCGACTCCTCGGCGACCTCGGGATCGGCGCGATCCTCGCCGACGACATGGGGCTCGGGAAGACGGTGCAGGCGATCGCCATGCTCGCCTCCGAGCGCGAGGAGCACGGCCCGCCCGGGCCGACGCTCGTCGTCGCGCCGATGAGCGTCGTGAAGCAGTGGACGGCCGAGGTCGAGCGGTTCGCGCCGTCGCTCCGCGTCCACCTCCACCACGGGAACGCCCGGCTGCGCGGCGCCGACCTCGCCGCGGCCGCCCGCGGTGCCGACGTCGTCGTCACCTCGTACGACCTCGCGACGCGCGACGCCGACGACCTCGCCGCGATCGAGTGGGACCGGCTGCTCCTCGACGAGGCGCAGGACGTGAAGAACCCGCAGACGAAGCGCGCGCGGTCGCTCCGCCGCCTGCGCGCACGGCGGCGCGTGGCGATGACCGGTACGCCGATCGAGAACCGCCTCGACGAGCTCTGGGCGATCATGGAGCTCGTCAACCCCGGCCTGCTCGGCTCGCGGCAGTGGTTCGAGCGGACGTTCGCACGGCCGATCGAGGCGTGGGGCGACGAACGGGCGCTCGAGCGGCTGCGGGCGATCGTCCAGCCGTTCGTCCTGCGACGTGCGAAGGACTCGCCCGAGGTCGAGCTCGAGCTGCCGCCGATCACGGTCGACAAGGCGTACTGCCGGCTCACCGTCGAGCAAGCGGGCCTCTACCGCTCCGTCGTCGACCGCTGGATGCCCCGGATCGAGCAGCACGACGATCGCTTCGGCCGCCGCGGCGCGGTGCTCGCGATGCTGAGCCAGCTGAAGCAGGTCTGCAACCACCCGGAGATGGTCGCCCCGACGGGGATGCCGCTCGAGGGCCGCTCGGGGAAGCTCGAGCGGCTGGTCGAGCTCCTCGCGCACGTGCCCCACGAGGACAAGTCGCTCGTGTTCACCCAGTACCCCGGGTTCGAGCGGCTCGTCCCGCACCTCGAGGAGCGGCTCGGCCGGCGCGTCGGCTTCTTCCACGGCCGTCTCGCCGCCCCACGGCGCGAGGAGGTGCTGCGAGCGTTCGCCTCGCCGGACGGCCCGGAGGTGCTCGTGATCTCGATCCGCGCCGGCGGCCGCGGGCTGAACCTGCCGGCCGCGAACCACGTCTTCCACTTCGACCGCTGGTGGAACCCGGCCGTGGAGCAGCAGGCGACCGACCGCGCGTACCGCTTCGGCCAGCGCAAGCACGTGTGGGTGCACAGCCTCATCTGCGCCGGCACGCTCGAGGAGCGGATCGACCGGCTGCTCGACTCGAAGCGCGAGCTCGCGGAGAAGGTGATCGCCGGCGGGTCGGAGGATTGGCTCGGCGAGCTCGACCTCGGGCAGATCCGGGCCGCCGTCGAGCTGGCTCCCGACCTGCTCGCGCAGGCCGACGAGGTGGCCGCGTGAGCGACGGGCTCCTGCACGACGGGCGGCCGATCGTCGTCGCCGACCCGGGCGACCGCCGACTCGGCCGGGGGGCGTGGGCGCGGCTCTTCGCGAGCGCCGCGATCCCGGACGAGGGCGCGACGGCGGCGGCGCAGGGCCGCCGGCTCGCATGCGACGGCGCCGTCCACGCGGTCCGCGTCTCCACCGGCGAGCTCGAGGCGCGCGTGGACGACTGCGTGGTGACGATCGCCGCCGAGCCCGTGCCGCCGCGCGTCTGGTCCGCCGTCGTCCGCTTCGCCCGGGGGAACCACCGCCTGGAGGCGGGCGTCGAGGGCCGCGAGCAGGCGGTCCACCTCGAGCATCTGATGGCGATCGACTGGGACGAGCCGCTGATCCCGCGCGCGCACGAGATCCAGCGCGTGTGCAGCTGCGACGAGGGCTCGGGTGACGCCTGCGCGCATGTCGCGGCCGCCGTCTACGCCGTCGCGATCGAGATCGACCGCGACCCCTCGCTGCTCCTGCGCTGGCGCGGCTGCGTCGAGGCGCCGGCGGCACCCCTCGTCGAGGAGCCCGTCCCGGTGCCCGCCGACGCCTGGCACGCAGGCCCGATCCCGGCTGCGCCGCCGCTCCGCCCGCTGCCCGTGGCGGCGGTGCTCGGTCGCCTCGGCGAGGCCGGCGTCGAGGTCGGCGACACCGACCTCACGGTCGTCCTGCGACCCGCCTACGAGGCGTTCGCCGACGGGTCGACGCGGCCTGTTTGAGTCCGGGCAGGCCGGGGAGAGAACCAGGACAGGACCGCGTCGCCGCACCCGTGGCGCGCGGTCGGCCCGCCGCCGGCTCCGGCGCGGGAGCAGTCTTCGAGAAAAGGGGAACCACCATGCTCCGACGCAAGGACGCGCGCAGCGCGGCAACGGACGCGGTCGACACGGTCGCGCCGATCGCCGAGCAGCTCGCCAACGACCCGAAGCTCCGCCACCGCGTGATGGGCGCGATCGGCGCCGCCGAGGCGGCACGGCGGCGCGCACTGCCCGCGACGGGCCTCGTGGCCGTCGCCGCCCGGATCGCGACCGACCGCGAGCTGCAGGCGAACCTGAAGCAGATGGTCGCCGAGATCGAGGAGGCACGCGCGCGCGTGCGCCGCAGGCGGTCGCACAAGCTCCGCAACACGATGCTCCTGCTGGTCGGGGCCGGCGGCGCCGCGGTCGCGTTCGTGCCGAAGGTCCGGGAGACGGTCATGGGCCGCTCCACGCCGTCCGTCGGCGGGCCGACGACGATCGAGGAGGAGATCGAGGTCGGCGTGCCGGTCTCGACCGCGTACAACCAGTGGACGCAGTTCGAGGACTTCCCGCTCTTCATGGAGGGCGTCGACCACGTCGAGCAGCTCGACGACACGCGCCTGCGCTGGGTCGCCTCGATCGGCGGCCGCCGCGCCGAGTGGGAGGCGAAGATCGTCGAGCAGCAGCCCGACACACGGATCGTGTGGGAGAGCAGCGAGGGGCGCGAGACCCGCGGCACCGTCGCCTTCCACGAGGTCGGCGAGAACCGCACGCGCATCCGTCTCACCATGGTCTACCGGCCGCAGGGCCCGATCGAGAAGGCGGGCTCCGTCGCCGGCCTCGACCGCCGGCGCGTCCGCGGCGACCTCGAGCGGTTCCGCGACCTGATCGAGTCGCGCGGCGCCGAGTCCGGCGCCTGGCGCGGCGAGGTCGAGAGCGGGACGGCGACGACCACCTGAGCGCACGGGGGGAGGCGCTTTCGTGCGCCTCCCCCCGATTCGCTAACACCTGCCGCCTACGCTTCGGAGAACGACCAGAGGAGGAGCTGCATGGCGTCCAGTTCGAAGAAGCGCACGACGTTCATGAAGATGTCGCGGGAGCGCGAGCTCGCGGAGAAGCGCGCGCGCAAGCAGGAGAAGAAGGACGCGAAGAAGCTCGCGGCCGCCGAAGCCGCCGCGGAGAAGGCCGCCGGCGAGGACGTCCCGGCGGACTGACGCCGCGCCGGGTCAGCCGGCGGCGTCGAGCTCCGGGTGCCGCGTCGCCACGCGGTAGAAGCCGGAGTGGAAGACGAGCGGCTCGCCGCCGGCGGAGTCGTACTCCTCGATCTCCCCGATGAAGATGAGGTGGTCGCCCCCCTCGTAGTGCTCGACGTGGCGGCACGTGAAGCGCGCGAGCACGCCCTCGAGCAGCGGCACGCCGCCCGGGCCGTCGACGACGTCGACCCCCGCGAACTTGTCCTCCGCCGGCATGGCGAATTGCCGCGAGAGGTGGTGCTGGTCGGCGGCGAGGACGTTGACGGCGAAGTGGGAGCTGTCGACGAACGCCGGCAGGCTCGGCGCGCGCCGGTCGAGGCAGAAGAGCAGCAGCGGCGGCTCGAGCGAGAGCGAGGTGAACGAGTTCGCCGTCAGCCCGACACGGCGCCCGTCCGGGGCGAGCGTCGTCACGACGGTGACGCCCGTCGCGAACTGGCCGAGCGCCTGCCGGAGGTCGCGCCGGTCGAAGCGCGCCTCGGCGGACTCCCGCCGGTGCGCCTCGATCAGCCGCTCGGCCTCGTCCGGCACGAACCACCACGGGAAGTAGATGCGCGGGTCGTCGAACCCGTTCGCGATCGTCCGCGCCAGCGACGGCAGCTCCTGCGCGGCGCCGAGGAGCCCGAGCACGTGCGGCTTGGGCGGCGCCAGCAGCGCGTTCGTCCACTGCGTCACCCACTGCGCGTAGCCGCGCCAGTAGCGGTCGAACGTGTGCTGCATCCAGTCGGCGTCGAACGGCTCGTCCTCTCGCTCGAGGATCGCCTCGAGGTACGTCTCGGCGCACTTCGCGGCGTTGTTCGAGCCCTGGCCGGTGATCGGGTCGTTGAGCACGACCGCGTCGGCCATGCCGAGCACCGCGACGCCGTCGAGCTCTGCCACCGGCCGCCGGACGGTCGGCGCGAAGCGGCCCGTGAGGATTCCGTTCGGGTCGGTGAGCTCCACGTCCCGGCACCGCTCCGCCTCCCACGGCAGGAACCGCTCGAGGAGCTCGAGCGACCGTGCGAGGTGCTGCCCGGGCGTCCGCACGTCGTCCCAGCGGTCCATCGGCCCGCCGGGGATCCCCTCGAAGACCATGATCTCGCACGGCCCCGTGGTCGTCAGCGCGGGGAACACGAAGTACTCGCCGACCTCGGGGATCAGGTTGAAGCACACGGCGGAGAACTCCGGCCGCGGCTCCATCCCGACGACGTAGGTGAGCGCGAGCGCGCGCTGCGGACGGTCGTACGGCGACTTCTCGCGGTCGGGGCGGAACAGGCGCGCGAGGTCGCCCTTCCCGGTCGCGACGACGACGAGGTCGTGCTCGCGCGCGTACCGCTGCAGGTCGGCCGGCGTGGCCTCCTCGATCACGAGCCGCCCGCCCTCGGCCGCGTCCACCTGCTCCAGCCACCACGCGACCTTCAGCCGCTGGTCGACCGACCTCGCCGGCGCGTCGAGGCGGGCCGCCCACGCGACGGCCGTGCCGCCCGCGCCGTCAGGCACCGCGAACGAGATCCCCTCGACGGGCGGGCACTCGTCCTGCCAGCGGTCGAGCCCGAGCACGCGCTCCGCCTCGAGCGCGCTCGCGAACATGCACTGGCTCGAGAGCACGCGGCCCTCGCGCAGCTCCGCCGGCGTCCGGTTGGAGACGAGCGTGACCTGATAGCCGGCCGCGAGCAGGCCGAGCGCGAGCTGCGCTCCGGCCTGCCCCCCGCCGACGACCGCGACCCGCCGCACTAGGCGGGCGCCAGCTCCCGCAGGTACGCGTCCGCCTTCTGCGGATCCATGAACCACTCGCCGTAGTCGCGCGGGTCGTCGAACCCGTTCACGAACCGGTGCGCGATCCGCTGGTCCTGGCCGGCGGCGCCGAGCAGGTCGAGCACGTGCGGCGGCGGCGGCGAGAGCAGCGCGTTCGTCCACGCCGTCACCGCGCTCGCGTACGCCCAGTAGCGGTCGAACGTCTCCTGCATCCACTGCGCGTCGAACGGCCCCGGCGCGCGCTCGAGGATGCTGTCGAGGTACGCGTTCGCGCACTTCGCGGCGTTGTTCGAGCCCTGCCCCGTGATCGGGTCGTTGAGCACGACCACGTCGGCCATGCCGAGCACCGGCTTTCCGGACGGGAGCGTCCCGACCGGCCTGCGCACGGTCGGCGGGAAGCGGCCGACGAGGATCCCGTTGTCGTCGGTGAGCTGCACGTCGCGGCAGCGCTCGGCCTCCCAGGGGAAGAACCGGTCGAGGATCTCGACCGACCGCTCGAGGTGCTGCTGCGGGGTCTCGACGTCCCCCCAGCAGTCCATCGGCCCGCCCGGGACGCCCTCGAACACCATGATCTCGCACGGCCCCGTCGTCGTCAGCGACGGGAAGACGAAGTACTCGCCGACCCCCGGCGCGAGGTTGAAGCACACCGCCGAGTACTCCGGCCGCGGCGTCATCCCGGTGACGTAGGTGAGCGCGAGCGCGCGCATCGGCTGCTCGTACGGCGAGCGCTCGGCGTCGCGGTCGAACATCCGCGCGATGTCGCCCTTGCCCGCCGCGACGATCACGAGGTCGTGCTCGTCCACGTACCGCTCGAGGTCGTCGACGCCCGCCTCCCGCAGCTCGAGCGTGCCGCCGATCGACTCGAAGTGCTCCATCCAGCGCGGGAACTTCAGGCGCTGGTCGGTCGCCTGCGCGTAGCGGTCGAGCCTCGAGGCGAACGAGATCGCCTTCTCGCCGGGGAGCTCGGGATGCGGCACCGTGAAGCTGATCCCCTCGACCGGCGGGCACTCCTCCTCCCAGAAGTTGATCCCGAGCCGCCGCTCGGTATCGAGGGAGTTCGCGAACATGCACTGGCTCGACATCACGCGCCCGTTGCGGATGTCGTCGCCCGTGCGGTTCTGCACGACGGTGACCTCGAGGTCGTGCTGCCGCAGGCCGATCGCGAGCTGGAGGCCCGACTGGCCGCCGCCGACGATGAGAACCTTCGTCATCTCCGCCTCCTTCTGTCAGTCCATCAGCTTCGGGATCGCCGGCTCCGCGCCCTCGGGCCCCATCGCCGAGTAGCCGCCGTCGGCCGCCCAGTCGGCGCCGGTGACGACGCTCGCGGCGTCGGAGCAGAGGAAGGCGACGACGCGCGCGACCTCCTCCGGGTCGCCGACGCGGCCGGTCAGGTGGAACGGCGCCGCCACGCGGTCGGTCTTCGCGCGGTCGCCGCCCGAGAGCTCGTCCATCACGCGCGACCACGTCCAGCCCGGCGAGACCGAGTTGACGCGGATCCCGTCGGGCGCGAGGTCCATCGCCATGGTGCGCGTCAGCTGCACGAGCGCCGCCTTCGAGACCGGGTAGAGCCAGCGGCCGGTCTGCGCGACCTTGGCCGAGATCGAGGTGAAGTTGACGACGGCCGCGCCCTTCCGCGCGGCGAGGTGCGGCCGTGCGGCGCGGACGAGCATCACCGCGCTGACGACGTTGACGTCGAGCGCCGTCAGCCAGTCCTCGCGGGGCGACTCGGCGCCCTCGTCGAGGTAGGTCGCCGCGAGGTTGACGACGATGTCGATGCCGTCGAAGCGCTCGACCGTCGCGCGGACGAGCGCGTCGAGCTGCCCGTCGTCGGTGATGTCGGTGCGGGCGAAGAGCGCGCGCTCGCCCAGCTCGTCGGCGAGCTCCAGCCCGCCCGCGGGCTCGACGTCGGCGATCGCGACCGCGGCGCCCTGCGCGTGCAGCTCCCGCACCACCGCGCGCCCGATGATCGTCGAGCCGCCCGTGACGATCGCGACCTTGCCCGAGAGGTCGTGCATGCGCACCTCCTGCGTGTCGGGGACGCTGGCGTGACCGTAACCGGACGCGGGCGCGCGTGCCACGCACAGGAAGGATTGGGATGCGGCCCCGCCGGGCACGAGGTCGTCATGTCCGGAACCGAAGACCGTGCCGAGGGCAAGGCCACGGAGCTGAAGGGGGACGTCGAGGAGGCCGCGGGGCGCGTGACCGGCGACCCGGGCCTGCGCGCGCGGGGCGAGGCCGATCAGGCCAAGGGCAAGGGCCAGGGCCTCGTCGGGCGCTTCAAGACGTTCCTCGCGCGGCGATGGTCGAGGAGATTGGCACCCAGGTCACCACGCTCACGCCGGGCGACTTCGTGATCGCCCCGTTCGCGGTCTCCTGCGGC
>JBLNEO010000125.1:0-13248 GCA_050262775.1 Pseudomonadota bacterium
TTGTCATGTCGACTTCGGATGTGGCGCAGCTCCATCGGCATCGGGTGCATGCCAACGCGTGGCTCGTCGCTGTGGTGGTGCTGGCGGCCGCCGTCGTCGCCCTTGTCGGTTGGATCCTGCTCGACAGCGATCCGGCGCCGCCGAAGGGTCTCGCATCGGATGCGATCTCGTCGATGCTCGCGCAGCGGATTGCCGCCTTCAACAGCGACGGTAGACAGGACATGTCTCGCTTCTACGCTCCGAACGCGATCCTCGAAGAGCACGACGTCAGCCCGAGCGTCGTCACTCGAGGAAGCACTGCGATCGGCGAACGCCTGGAGGGCATCTCGCGGCTCTGGAACACCTACGGCGTCCAGATCGCGTCCCAGAGCGACGCCATCCGGTTCGGCCCGTACGTTGCCGAGGCTTCGAGCATCGGCGAGGGCTGGGACGGGATCCTGGTCTACAGGCTCGACGAGAACCGCAAGATCGAGCATCAGTGGGTCATCGGCCCCTAGCCGGAGGGCGCCGGAAGGCTGGACCGACGGATACCCGGGAGCGGTCGAACGCGGGACGCACCCGCTTGCGGCGCCCTGAACTGACCGCCTGAGCGCGAGCCTTGGTCGGTTGCGGGGCGGGACGTCCGGGACCGCAGGTTGGAGAGAGAGGCCACGGGACGCCCCGGCCCCACCTCTCGCTACGACGCGCGTGCCCCGGCGGTTTGCGTGGTGTGCAGGGCCGCGGGGCACGTGTCGCCGTCCCTGCGCTCGCCGTCCGGCCGAGCCCGGGCGTCGGTGATTTGCCGAGGCACCGATCGGGGCGCGCGCCAATGACGAATGCCGCACGCAGGAGCACCCTGCGGCGCGTGACCCTGAACGAGCTCGTGACCCTGCGACGCCCCTTCCACGGGCTGCCGCTGGGCGCTACCGGTCGCGTGATCGGGTTCTACCGCCGCGAAGCGGAGAGGCTTGCGGTCGTCTCGTTCGCCGGCCGTGTCGAAGCCGTCCCTCTCCTCCTGCTGGCCGTTCGCGACGCTGCGTAGGCCACCGTTCGAGCCGAGGCGGGAATGCATCCGGTGACGACCCGCCGGCCGGCGGCCGGGATCGACCTCTACTGGCTCCCGCTCGGCGCCGGCGGTCACGTCGTGCGCCTGAACGGCCGCCTCTACGAGGCCGTCGCGGCGCGCGTCGCTCGACGCCCCGTCCGGGCCCTCTACCACTCCGCGCTCGAGGTGCGCACGCGGGACGGTCGGTTCGTGATCGAGATGACCCCGATCCGCCCGGGCGACGGTGACGACCGCGGCGTCGTCGCGGAGGGGCCGGTCGGATCGGCCCTCGTGGGGCGGTTCCGGCTCTTCCGCTACGAGATCCGGCGCTGGCGCGACGGGGTGATCCCGGACGTCCGCGAGGCGGTCGCGAGCCCACAGCGGCTCAGCGACGACGAGGCCGTCGCGAGGCGGCTCCTCGCAGTCGTGCCGAGCGTCCCGACCCCCGTGTGGGGCCGGGACGAGCTGCGGACGGGGGAGATGTGGAACTCGAACTCGCTCGTCTCGTGGCTCATCGTCCGATCGGGCCTCGACGCCGACGCGGTCTCGTTCCCGCCGAACGGCCGCGCGCCCGGGTGGGACGCCGGACGCGTCGTCGCGCGGCGGTCGAGAGGCGCCTAGGCGTCGTCCGAGGGGCGTCCGCGCGGGTCGTCGGCGACGAGCGGCTCGAACTCCGGCAGCTTGTCGACGATCAGCCAGCCGTCGGCACGCTCCACGACCGACTCGAGCTCGAGGTTCTCGTGCCCGGGATGGACGGCGAACCGGTCGTCCTGCTCGCGGACGCGCTCGTAGTCGCTCGCGGTCATGCGGATGCGCGCCTCGCAGGCCGGGAACGCGCCGCACTCGCAGTGGAGCTCCATCGGCGCGTTCGCGTCGGCCCACCCCGGGTGCCTGCTGAGCGCGACCACGTGCTCGTTGACCTCGCGCATCAGCGCCTCGTTCCGCGCTTGCCGCTCCTCGCGGGGGTTCACGGCGCGAGTGTACGCGCCGTCCGGGCGGATCGCCGCAGAAAAAGAGGCCCCGCAGCGCGGGGCCTCTCCGTCCATCCCGATCGTCCGCGGCGCTAGATGCCGCTTCGCGCGGGCCGCCCGCGGCCGGCGACGGCGCGGTAGATCAGCAGCAGGACGATCGAGCCGATGATCGCCGTGAGCCAGGTCGAGATGTCGAAGAACTCGTCCATGGGGTCGGCGTCGAACAGCACGCCGGCGAGGAAGCCGCCGAGCAGCGCGCCGACCACGCCGATGATCGCGGTGATGATGAACCCGCCCGGATCGTCCCCCGGCAGGAGGGCCTTGGCGATCGCACCCGCGATCAGGCCGAGGATGATGAAAGCGATGATTCCCAACGTGTCTCCCTTCGGTCGCATGCCGTTTGGCTCGGCCGCCGCACGGAGCGCTCGCGCGCCCGCCGGAGGAAACGGCTCCGCGTCCGTTCCCGCGCGTACGCAATCTGAATCCCGGACGTCCCCGTTCGGGGGTGGCCGCCGGCCGCCGAACGGTGTAGAACCTTCCGGTCGATGCTGCGGCGTGTCCTCCTCTCCCTCGCCGCCGCGGCGCTCCTCCTTCCCGGGCAGGCGTCCGCGGCCGCACGGACGTCGATCTTCTACTACCCCTGGTACGGGACGCCGAAGGTCGACGGCCGGTTCATGCACTGGCAGCAGAACGGCGCGGCGCCGCCGTCGCAGATCGCCTCCGCGTTCTACCCGGCGCGGGGGCCGTACTCGAGCGCCGACCGTCTCGTGCTCGCCGCGCAGATGGACGAGATCCACCGGGCCGGCGTCGACCAGATCGCGGTCTCGTGGTGGGGGTGGGGCTCGATCGAGGACCAGCGCCTCGCGCTGCTCCTGCCGGCGGCGCGGGCGGTCGGCCTCGACGTCGCCGCACACCTCGAGCCCTACGCGCGGCGGACGGCGGCGTCGACCGCCCGGGACGTGGCGCACCTCCACGAGCTCGGGATCGCGGACTTCTACGTCTACGGCCCGCAGGACGACGTGCCGGAGAGCTGGAAGGCGGCGAACGCGGCGCTGCCGGAGGGCGTGCGGATGTTCGCGCAGACGCCGATGGTCGGCTGGGCGGCCGCGGGCGGGTTCGACGGCGTCTACACCTACGACGTGCTCGTCTTCACCGGCGACCGGTTCGTGCGTCTCTGCGACCAGGCGCGGAAGCTGAAGCTGCTGTGCGCGCCGTCGGTCGGGCCCGGGTACGACGCCCGCCGCGCCGTCGGCGACATGCGGGTGCGGCCGCGCCGCAACGGCCGGACGTACGACGGGATGTGGGGCTCGGCACTGCGTGCGCGCGCCGACATGGTCACGATCACGAGCTACAACGAGTGGCACGAGGGGTCGCAGATCGAGCCGGCGCGGGCCCGGCGCGGGTACCGCGGCTACGACGGGGCGTGGGGCGTGCGCGGCCCCGACGCCGAGCGCGCGTACCTCGACCGGACGGCCTACTGGACCGCGCGGTTCTCGCTCAGTAGAGCGTCGTCGCGAGTCGCCGCCGGTACCGCTCGCTGAGCGGGTGGTGCGTGCCGAGGTCGTCGAAGAGGGCGACCATGGCGCCGCGGACGCGCTCTCGCTCGTCGGGATCGGACGCGCGCGCGAGCAGGGCCTCGAGCGCGGCCTCGTAGTCGCCCGCGTCGAGCGCCGCGAGCACCTCCGGCCAGTCGCCGGTCGACGCCAGGTCGTCGCGCAGCTGCTGTGCCTCCGTGGGGCCGGTGAGCGCGTCGAAGAACTGGGCGACGAGCTGGGGCGGGCGGACGCCGACGAACTCGTCGACGACCTGGCCGTTCCGGAACGCCTTCACGGCGGGGATCCCCTGGATCCCGTACGCCTGCGCGAGTCGCGGGTTCGCGTCGACGTCCACCTTCGCGAGGACGACCTCGCCCTCGCGCTCGGCGGCCGCCGCCTCGAGCGCCGGGCCCAGCATCCGGCACGGGCCGCACCAGTCGGCCCAGAAGTCGACGACGACCGGCACCTCGGCCGACCGCTCGAGCACTTCCGTCGGAAACGTCGCCTCCGTGACGTCCATCACCCGTGAGAACGCGGCAGTGCGGACGGGGATTCCGTCACGGGACGAGGACGTCGGCGCCGCACCCGTGCACGAGCGCCGCCGGCACGTCCTCCGTCGCGACGCCGGCGAGCGCCGGGTGCGCCAGATCGACGCCGACGTCGGCCCAGCGGTCGAGTCCGAGCGCCGCGGCGCCCTCCTCGGAGCCGATCGCGAGGAGCGTGCCCACCGGCAGGACGTTCCGCCGCCCCGCCTGCCGCCGCGCGATCCCCTCGAGCTCGCGCAGCTCCTCCAGCGGGTCGATCCGGACGTTCGAGTCCGAGCCCACGCACAGGCGGATCCCGCGGTGGAGGAGGCGCTCGACGGGCAGGAAGCCGTCTCCGAGGTTCGCCTCCGTCGTCGGACAGGCGCAGACGCGTGCGCCGGCGCGCCCGAGGAGGTCGAGCTCCCCGCCGTCGGCGTGGGTCGCGTGCACGACCGTCGTGTGCGGCCCGAGGCAGCCGCAGCGCTCGAGCAGCTCGATCGGGCGGAGGCCGTGCTCGGCCAGGCATTCCTCGATCTCCTGCGGCTGCTCGTCGGCGTGGACGTGGAGCGGCAGCGACTCGGCGGCGGCGTACCGGCCGATCTCCTCGAGCCAGTCGGCAGGGCAGGCGCGGACGGAGTGGGGGGCGAGGGCCACACGCAGGCCGCGCGCGCGCAGCGTCTCGACGTCGCGCAGGTAGTCGGCGACGGACGGCTGGCGGAACCGCGGGAGCCCGCCTCGGGCGTAGGCGACGTGGAGGAGGACGAACGCGAGCCCCGCCTCCTCGGCCGCGTCCGCGGCGGCGACCGCCTCCTCGCACCCGAGGTAGTGGAACTCCCCGACGGCCACCCAGCCTGCCGCGCGCTGCTCGCCGTACACGTCGGCGTACAGCGCACGCACGGACTCCGGCGTGTGCCGCGCGGCCTCCGCGAGCATGACCTCGCGCCACGCCCAGAAGTCGCCGCCCTCCGTCCGCCCGCGAAGCGCGCGCTGGAAGGCGTGGGAGTGCGCGTTCACGAAGCCGGGCAGCCGCACGCGGCCATCGTCCCAGAGTCTGCGGACAGGGCCTCGCCCACGGCCACACGGAGGGTCCGTCGACCGCGTACTCCGGAGCGAGCGGGCGGAGGGGCCCACCGGCCGCACAGGGGAGTGGGCGCCCGCCCAACTATCCTTGACGCGTGGCCACGCGCGCGGTACCGAGCCCACTCGCCCAGGTGCCGAACGCGCTCACGGTCGCGCGGCTGCTGCTGATCCCGGTCTTCGTCGTCCTGCTCGCCTCCGCCGAGGGCGGGCACAGCGTCGCCGCAGCGGTCGTCTTCGCCATCGCGGGCGTCACCGACCAGGTCGACGGCTACCTCGCCCGCCGCTGGCACGTGGAGTCGGAGTTCGGCAAGGTCGCGGATCCGCTCGCCGACCGGCTGATGATCGACACCGCGGTGCTGCTGCTCTGGTGGGCCGATCGCCTGCCGTGGGTCGCCCTGCTGATCCCGGTACGCGACGTGCTCCTGATCGCCGCGACGCCGTTCGCCGTCCGGCGCGGATACCGATTCGAGGTCAACCTCGTGGGCAAGGCGGCGACGTGGGTGCTCTACGCGTCGCTGTGCTTCGTGATGGTGACGTCGGCGGGCACGGACTGGCCGCTTTGGCTCTTCTGGGCGGGCGTTGCGCTCGCAGTTGCGGCGCTGGCGGGATACGCATGGAAGGCGATCAGGGAGGTGCGCTCGTGAAGGCGGTCGTGATGGCCGGCGGCGAGGGGACGCGGCTTCGTCCGCTCACCTCCAACCAGCCGAAGCCGATGGTCCCGATCGTCGGGAAGCCCTGCATGGAGCACATCCTCGAGCTGCTCCGCCGCCACGGCTTCACCGACGTGATCATCACGCTGGCGTTCCTGCCGCAGGCGATCCGCTCGTACTTCGGGGACGGCGAGGCGCTGGGGATGGAGATCGAGTACTCGGTCGAGGAGACCCCGCTCGGAACCGCGGGCTCCGTCCGCCTGGCGAGCGGCAAGCTCGACGACACCGTGCTCGTGATCTCCGGCGACGCGCTCTGCGACATCGACCTCACGGCCCTCGTCGCGGCGCATCGCGCCAAGGGCGCCTCCGTCACGATCGGGCTGAAGTCGGTGCCGAACCCGCTCGAGTTCGGCATCGTCGTCACCGACGAGGACGGCCGCGTGGAGCGCTTCCTCGAGAAGCCGTCCTGGGGCCAGGTCTTCTCCGACACGATCAACACCGGCATCTACGTGATCGAGCCGGAGGTGCTGAAGCACGTCCCCGACGATCGTCCCTACGACTTCTCGAAGGAGCTGTTCCCCCTGCTCCTGGAGATGGGCCGCCCGATCTACGGCCACGTCTGCGACGGCTACTGGCAGGACATCGGCAACCTCGACCAGTACCGGCAGGCGAACGAGGACGCGCTCGAGCGGCGCGTAAGCCTCGACATCAAGGGAATCCGCCTGCGCGGGAACATCTGGATCGGCGACGGCGTGGAGCTCGCCGACCTGTCGGCGATCGAGGGGCCGGCGTTCATCGGCGACAACGTCCGCGTCGCCGCCGGCGCGACGGTCGGCGCGAACACGGTCCTCGGCAACAACGTGACGCTGCGCGAGGGCGCGCGCGTGACGCGGTCGGTGCTGGACTCGTCGACGCACGTGGGGCGCAGCGCGCTCGTCGAGGGCGCGATCATCGGGCGCGCGTGCGACGTCCGCGACCACGCGCGCGTGCACGAGGGCGTGGCCGTCGGCGACAACGTCGTCCTCGGCGCCGAGAGCGTCGTCTTCCCGGGCGTGCGCATCTACCCGTACAAGGAGGTCGAGACGGGCGCGCAGATCCACGAGAGCCTGATCTGGGAGTCGCGCGCGTCGTCCCGCCTCTTCGGTCCCGACGGCGTCGCCGGCCTCGTGAACGTCGACCTCACGCCCGAGGTCGTGATCCGCCTCGCCGCCGCGCTCGGGACGACGCTCGACCGCGGCTCCCGCGTCGTCGCCTCGCGCGACCCGGCGCCGGCGTGCCGGATGGTGAAACGCGCGCTGATCACGGGGCTGATGTCGACCGGCGTCGCCGTCGACGACCTCCGCGCCGCGCCCTCGGCCGTCGCACGGCACATGCTCAAGATGCACGCCTACGACGCCGGCATTCACGTCGGGACGAGCTCGTCGGATCCCGAGGTCGTCCAGGTGAAGATCTTCGAGCCGCCGGGGATCCCGCTCGGGACGGCCCTGCAGAAGGAGATCGAGAAGCACTTCACGCGCCAGGAGCTCCGCCGCAGCGCCTACAACGAGGTGGGGGAGATCGGGTACCCGGCGCGCGTCCGCGAGAGCTACGCGCAGGACCTGCTCGAGTCGCTGGACGCCGATGCGATCCGCGCCCGCGGGTTCCGCGTCGTCGTCGACTACGGCTATTCGGCCGCCTCCTTCGTGCTGCCCCTCGTCCTCGGCCCGCTCGCCGTCGAGGCGGTCTCCGCGCACGCCTTCGCCTCGATGGCGGATCCCGGCCAGGAGGGCTCCGCCGCCGAGCTGCTGGCGCAGACGCAGCGCCTCGTCGGGGCGGTCGGCGCGGATCTCGGGGTCGTGTTCGACCGCGCCGCGGAGCGCATCTCGGTCGTCGACGACACGGGCGACGTGATCCCGCACGAGCAGCTCCTGCTGCTGTTCCTGCGGCTGCTCGTCTCCCACGGCGCCACCGGCACGCTGGCGTTCCCCGTGACCGTGACGAGCCTCGTCGACACGATCGTCGAGGGGAGCGGCCTCGAGGTCGTCCGCACGCCCGCGTCGCTCGCCGACCTGACCAAGGCGGCGGCCGGCGGCGGCGTGATCTTCGCGGGCGCCGTCGGCGGCGGCTACGTCTTCCCGGAGTTCCTGCCTGCGTACGACGCGGTCGCGAGCCTGTGCAAGCTCCTCGAGCTGCTCGCGCCGGAGGATCGGCCGCTGTCGGAGCTCGTCGCCGGGCTGCCGTCCTCGAGGGTCATGCACAGCGCGATCGCATGTCCGTGGGCGTCGAAGGGGACGGTGATGAGGATCCTCAACGAGCGCTTCGCGGACCGGGACGTCGACGTCACCGACGGGATCAAGGTCACCGACGAGCGCGGCTGGTTCCAGGTACTGCCCGACCCCAACGAGCCCGTCGTCCACCTGTACGCCGAGGGCGCCGACGAGGCTGTCTCCGAGGAGCTCGAGCGCGAGATCCACGAGGTGGTCGAGGCGATCGTGCAGGGAGCGGACGCCGAGGCGCGAACTCCGGCCTAGTTCAGGCTAAACTCTCGACCAGAGGTTGACCCTTTGACGGCTTCCCGGTTGAATGGGAAGCCGGTTCCCGCGACGAAAGGCGGCACGTGGAGGCCCTTCCCGATCTCGCCTCGCTCTCCGACGACCAGCTCCGCCGGCTGATCAAAGACCTCGTGGAGGAGGAGCGGGAGGTCTCGTACCGCCGCCGCCTGCTGCACGGGAAGATCGACATCCTGCGCGCCGAGCTCGTGGCGCGGCTCCAGCGCAAGCACCGGGAGGGCCGCAGTCCGCTCGAGGACGTCGACGTCGAGAAGCTCACGGCGATCCTCTCGTCGAAGGCGGCGCCCCCCGGCATCGAGGATCAGTGAGCTTCGTCTACTGCCCCGAGTGCGGCCACCAGAACCCGGAGGCCGCCAACTTCTGCGCCCGCTGCGGCGCCCACCTCGTGAAGGACGAGGCGGGCGACACGACGCAGACCTTCAGCGCGGTCGACGAGGGCGACGCCGAGGCCGTGGAGGACCTGGGGGTCGAGGGGCCGGCGCTCGTCGTCCGCTCGGGCGGCGGCCGGTCCGGCGAGACGTTCCACCCCCAGGGCGAGCGCACGACCATCGGGCGCTCGCCGGACTGCGGCATCTTCCTCGACGACGTCACGGTCTCCCGCCGGCATGCGGTGCTCGTCGAGCGCGAGGGCGGCTTCGCGATCGAGGACCAGGGGAGCCTCAACGGCACCTTCGTGAACCGGCGCCGCATCGAGGGCGAGCAGCGGCTGACGGACGGCGACGAGGTGCAGATCGGCAAGTACCGGCTCACCTTCCTCTCGCGATGACCTCGGCCCCCGCACAGCAGCGCGCGACCCAGCCGCCGGCGCGGCTGCTCACGATCGGCGCCGTCTGCCGTCGGCTGAAGCCCGAGTTCCCGGACATCTCGATCTCGAAGATCCGCTACCTCGAGGACCAGGGGCTCCTCCAGCCGAAGCGGACGCAAGGCGGGTACCGGCTGTTCAGCGAGCACGACGTCGAGCGGCTGCACCGCATCCTCGAGCTCCAGCGCGACGAGTTCCTCCCCCTGCGCGTGATCCGGCAGGAGCTCGACGCGGGGAGCGCCGCCGAGCGGCGCCGGCGGCGGCCGGCGGGACTCGTCGAGCCGGAGGAGGAGCTGACCGCGGCGGAGCTCGTCCAGCGGTCGGGCGCATCGGCGGAGCTCGTGCGCGAGCTCGAGGAGTTCGGGCTGCTGACCCCGCGCGTCGCGGCCGGGGAGCGCCTGTACCCGCAGAACGACGCGGACGTCGCGGCGGCGTGCGCGCGCCTCGCCGCGTACGGCATCGCGCCCCGGCACCTGCGCTCGTTCCGCACCGGCGCCGACCGGGCGGCGGGCCTGCTCGAGGCGGTCACGGCGCCCGCGCTGCGGTCCCGGAACGCCGACCGGCGCCAGGCCGGGGTCGAGGACCTCCAGGCGCTCGGCGAGCTCGCCCAGGAGCTCATGCAGCTCCTCCTCTGGCGGGAGCTCCGCGCGCAGGCGAATCTGTAGGCTCCGCGCGTGCCCGAGACCCAGTCGCTCGACCTCGCGTCGCTCGTCCGCGACGTCCCGGACTTCCCCAAGCCGGGGATCGTCTTCAAGGACATCATGCCGCTCCTCGCGAACCGCGACGCGTTCCACCAGGCGGTCGAGGAGCTCGCCGTCTGGGCCGAGCCGAGGAGGCCGGACATCGTGCTCGGCGCGGAGGCGCGCGGCTTCATCACCGGCGGCGCGCTCGCCGAGCGGCTCGGATGCGGGTTCGTCGCCGCGCGAAAGCCCGGGAAGCTGCCGTGGCGGACGGTGTCGGCGAAGTACGCGCTCGAGTACGGCTTCGACGCGCTCGAGCTCCACGCGGACGCGATCGGCGAGGGGCAGCGCGTGCTCGTCCACGACGACGTGCTCGCGACGGGCGGGACGGCTGCAGCCAAGTGCGAGCTCGTGGAGCGGCTCGGGGGCGAGGTCGTCGGCGCGCTCTTCCTGATCGAGCTCGGCTTCCTCAGCGGGCGCGAGCGCCTCGGTGCCTACGACGTCCACTCGCTGATCACGTACTGACCTCACCCTCGGGTTTGACGGCCGGTCGTCCGATAACAATTCGGACACCGCATGTTCGACGCGTTGAAGGGCACGTACACGTTCTCGTGCCCCTTCCGGGGGGAGAGCTCCGTGCGGCTGTCCGCCTTCCGCGTGCTCGA
Source organism: Pseudomonadota bacterium (assembly GCA_050262775.1). GTDB lineage: Bacteria > Actinomycetota > Thermoleophilia > Gaiellales > Gaiellaceae > DATHTC01. The sequence continues at coordinate 10,481 of JBLNEO010000125.1, forward strand.
GCGGCTCGCCGGCGCGGCGCACCCTGCCGTCTACCGCATCACGTTCGCCTGTCCCTGCGGCGGTGAGCACCCGGCGCTCGTCTCGCACGACGAGCTCGACTGGGCGCCCCTCGGCGTCGGCGGCGATCTCGTCTTCCTCAACCTGATGACCTCGCGCGTCGAGCGCCTGGGGCTCGAGCTCGGCGACCACGCGGCGCGGCGCATCGAGGCGGGAGAGTGGCCCTGGAGCTTCTTCTGCTGGCCGGAGGAGCGCCCCCGGCCCGTCTACCCGTCGTCCTTCCTCGTCCTCGCGCCCGGCGACCGCTCGCTCGGCCTCGCGGTCCGCTGCCCGGCGTGCCAGAAGATCTCCGTCAACCTCGTCACGCAGGCGCACGTCGACCATCCCTGGCACCACGACGCGCACGTCGGCGTCGTCCCGCACGTCTTCGCCGACGACGCCGGGCGCATCGTCGACGAGTTCCGCGCCGAGCTGTACTCGAGCGGATTCGACGAGCGGCGACTCTCGCTCGAGTAACCGCCGCGCCCCCGGGGCCGTTGTATGGGTGAACCCCCGGACAAGGAGCGGACGATGTACGGCTTGACGCGCGGAACGATGACCCTCGTCGGTGTCGCGGCCGCCGGCGTCCTCCTCTGGCTGGCGACGCAGCTCCAGGCGGAGGGGAACGGCGAGTACTGGGCCCAGATGGGGCTCGTCGCGGCGGCGGGGCTGACGATGGCGCTCTCACAGCTCTTCGGCGGCTGGACGAAGTGGGGCGTGCCCCGCATGTCCCCGACCGTGTTCCTGCTCGGTTTCCTCCCCGCGCTCGTGGCCGGCGGGCTCGTGCTGCTCCACGCGCAGCCCGACGCCGGTGCCTGGGGCGCCTCGTGGGCCGCCGACCTCGGCCTCGACGGGCTGGCGGAGGACCTCTCGGCCGTGCTCCCGGCGATCGCGTTCGGGATCGGGCTCGTCTTCGGCTTCACGTTCGACACGACCGGCCCGCGCGTGGACGACGACGTCGAGGTGGTCGAGGACCGGCGCACGACGGTTCCGCCGGCGCCGGTGGAGCGGACGGCGGTCGACCGCACGGACGCAGACGAGCCCGTGACCGCCGAGCGCGGCGCGCTTCGCGAGGAGGAGACGGCTGCCGACGTCGACGGCGACGGCAGGCGCGAGGTCGTGGCGGCCGGCGAGCCCGAGCGGCGCCGCGGCCTCTTCCGCCGCTAGGACGCCTGCCCGGATCCCCGTCCCCTCCTTCGGGGCGGGGATCCGGCGTCACCCGCCGCCGGTGCCCAGGTCGAGGGATCGTGCCGCGACTCGCCGGCCGACGATGATCGTGGTGAGCGATGCGGGACGCGACCGGGACGCACGAGAGGGGAGGGGCGCTGCTGCTCGCGCACTGCGAGGTGATCGCGCGACTCGTGTCCGACGACCGTCCCGATCCGCTCGAACGCCTCTCGGACGAGCTCGGCCGCGTCGAGGCACAGCGGCTGGTCGACGCCCTCGTGCGCGGGTCGCGCCCAGGGCACCTGCGGCCGCTGTGGCTCGAGCCGGCGCCGGGCTAGGCCTCTGCGTCGCGCCCGTAGAGGCGGACGTAGAGGAAGATCGCCAAGGCGGCGACGACGGACACGATCACGTTCACCGCCCCGTCCACGCCGAAGGCCGACATCCCGACGAAGATGAGGATCCCGAAGAAGAGCGCCCAGAGGCCGGCGCTCGTCCCGGGGTCGATGCTCGGGGGCCGGAGGTGCACGGCGGCCGATGCTACCTGACCGCCGCACACCCTCCCGCCGTTACGGGTCGAGCCTGAACGGCGGGTACTCGTCGCGCATCAGGGCCACGTAGGCGCCCACGCGGATGGCCCACCGGTTGATCCCGACCACGAGTCGCCACACGTCCCGCGGGTAGCGCCCCGTGAAGAGCAGCGCGAACCCGGCGATCAGCACGAGCACCGTGTTGAGGCTGATCGGGCCCAGCCGCCAGCCGTTGTCGAACGCCCAGCCGACGCCGCCGACGAAGAGCGCCACGATGACCAGGTGCGGGATCGCGAGCAGCCACTTCACCAGCGGAAGCCAGTGGGAGAGGCGCTCGGGGTACGCGACGGCGACGCGCGCCGGGTAGTCCGGTACCTCCGCGAGCGTGAACGGCGGGTAGCGGTCCGTGCCGATCCCGCTCGTCGCGTAGTAGCCGACGCGCCAGGTCCACCGCATGACGCCGACGTTGAACTCGAAGATCGAGCGCGGGTAGCGCCCGGTGAAGAGGATCGCGAAGAACGCGGCGATCGTGAGCAGCCCGAACGCGACCCACAGGAACGCGAGCACGAACCAGTGGGGGATCGCGAGGAACCACTTCACGAGCCAGAGCCCTCGGCTCAGCGGCTCGTCGAGCTCCGCGTCCACCGTGACCGGATACGTCCCCGCGACCGCACCGCCCCCCGCGGCCGCCGGGAGCGCGGCTACGCCGCCGGCGCCGACGTCGGCCCCGCGGATGCCGAAGAGGAGCATCAGCAGTGCCCCGCCGAGGACCACGGCGGCTGCGACGAACAACCCGAACGCGACCCACCCGAGGAAGTCGACCTTTCCGCCGACCTTCACCTCGGCGACGACCCCCTTGGAGGCATCGGCGTTCATCACGACGACGGCCCACGTTCCGGGAGCGACGTCCCACGTCACCGTCTGCGTGCCGGCGCCCTCGCTCGAGGCGACCCAGAAGGTTCGGCTCTCCGGCGGTGCGGCCGGCGACGTGCCGGCACGCTGCGTGTAGTCGGCGTTGAACGGCCGGTACTCGACGT
>JBLNEO010000126.1:0-3512 GCA_050262775.1 Pseudomonadota bacterium
GGCGAGCGCGAGCGGCTCGACGAGGGACTCCTCCACCTCTACTCCTCGTCGGCCCCGTTCCGCGGCGGCGGCTGGGAGGAGCAGTGTGCCGAGCGGTTCGAGATCGACGTCCGGCGGCACCGGATCCGCGCCGCGATCGACGGCGAGCCCGCGCTGCTCGAGACGCCCGTCGAGTTCCGCGTCGAGCCCGGCGCGCTGCGCGTCCTCGTCCCGGCGGAGGCCCCCGCGTGAGCCCGAGGCACGTCCCGGCGACGGTCACCGAGCTCTCGCGCGTGCCGCTGCTGGCGGAGCTGCCGGGGACGCGGCTCAACGCGCTCGCGACGCGGATGGTGCGGGCGGAGCTCGGCCCCGGGACGTCGATCGTCCGCGAGGGAGAGCCCGGCGACCGCTTCTTCGTGCTCCTGTCCGGGATGGCGCAGGTGCGGCAGGAGACCCTCGGCGAGCGACGCGTCCTCAAGCCCGGCGACACGTTCGGCGAGGTGGCCCTCGCGATGGGCGTGCCGCGAACGGCGACCGTCACGGCGATCACGCCCGTCGTCGTCGCGAGCTGCGACCGCGCGACCTTCGACGAGTTCGTGCGCCCGCTGTTCAGCGAGGACTAGCCAGCACCGCGTCCGAGAGGGCAGGCCACGCCTCGGCCGCCCACGGCCCGAACGGCTGGTCCGTCAGCACCCCGAGCGCGAGCGCTCGGTCGGGGTCGACCCACAGGAACGTGCCGCTGCGCCCGAAGTGGCCGAACGTCGTCGGCGAGTTCGCGTCGCCCGTCCAGTGCGGGTGCTTCGCGTCCCGGAGCTCGAACCCGAGCCCCCAGTCGTTCGGGTCCATCCGCCCGAAGCCGGGGAGCACGCCGACGAGGCCGGGGAACTGCACGGTCGTCGCCTCGCCGAGCGTCTCGGGCGCGACCACGGTCGGCGCGAGCAGCTCCCGGCCGAGGAGGCCGAGGTCGACGAGAGTCCCCTCGAAGCCCGAGGACGCGGGGCCGCGCAGCTCGCCCTCGATCCCGAGCGGGCGGAGGACGGCACCGGCGAGGTAGTGCGCGAACGGCATCTCCGCACGCCGCTCGACGAGCGCGGCGACGGCCTCGAAGCCCGGGTTCGAGTAGATGCGGCGCCGTCCGGGTGCGGTCAGCGCGGCGCCGTGGTCGAGCGGCAGCCCCGACGCGTGCGCGAGCAGGTGGCGGACGGTGGCGCCGGCCGGGCCTGCCGGCTCCTCCAGGTCGACCGTGCCCTCCTCGACGGCGACGAGGGCCGCGAGCGCCGTCAGCAGCTTCGTCACCGACGCCCACGGGTACGGCCGCCGCTCGTCGCCGCGTGCCGCGAGCGCGCCCCCGGCGCCGACGACGACTGCGCAGGCGTGCGCGGCCGGCCACCCGTCGATCTGGCCCAGGGCGTCCACGGGACGCGATACTAGAGCGGTGCCCGTCCGCCGGATCCCCGGCCACGCACCGATGGAGCCGCAGGTCGGCTACTCGCGCGCGGTCGTGGCCGGCCGGCACGTCTACGTGTCGGGGACGGCGCCGATCCCGCGCGACGGCTCCGACCCGCCGCCGGGCGCGTACGAGCAGGCCCGGCTCGCGATCGAGATCATCGAGGGAGCCCTGGAGCAGGCGGGCGCGACGCTCGACGACGTCGTGCGGACCCGCATCTACGTGGTCCCCGGGGTCGACTTCGACGAGGTCGCGCGCGCCCACGGAGAGGCGTTCGGGTCGATCCGGCCCGCGACGGCGGGGCTCGTCGTCGCGGCGCTCCTCGATCCGCGCTGGCTCGTCGAGCTCGAGGCCGACGCCGTGCTCCCGGAATCGCGGGCCGAGGACGGGGCGTTGTAGGGGGACATGAAGCAGATCTACCCCGCCTCCATCACCGGCAAGGGCTTCGCGGCCGGCGGCAGCGTGCTCGACCACACGTTCGGCCGGGGCGACCCCTACACGCTCGGCGTCGAGGAGGAGTACATGCTTCTCGACGGCGACACGCTCGACCTCGTCCAGCACATCGACACCGTGCTCGGCGACATGACGGGGCACGAGCTCGAGCCGCTGGTGAACCCGGAGCTGATGCAGTCGGTGCTCGAGATCGCCACGCCCGTGTGCCGGAACGCGGCCGAGGTCGAGTCGCAGCTGCGCACGCTCCGCGGCTACGTCGCGCAGACGGCGGCGCAGCGCGGGTTGAAGGTCGCGTCGGCGGGGACCCACCCGTTCTCGCTGTTCGAGCGCCAGCGGATCACGGCGCGCGACCGCTACCGGAACCTCGTCGACCAGATGCAGTACATCGCGCGGCGCGAGCTGATCTTCGGGCTCCACGTCCACGTCGCCGTCGACGACCCGGAGAAGGCGATCCAGGTCGTGAACGGGCTCCTGCCGCAGCTCGCGCCGCTCCTCGCGCTGTCCGCCTCGTCGCCCTTCTGGCGCGGCGAGCCCACGGGGCTCGCGTCCTCCCGGCAGATGGTGTTCGCGGCGTTCCCGCGCTCGGGCCCGCCCCCTCGCTTCCGGAACTACCAGGACTACGCCGAGGTGATCGGCCAGCTCGAGAAGACGGGCTGCATCGCGGACTACACGCACATCTGGTGGGACATCCGCCTGCACCCGCGGTACGGCACGGTCGAGATCCGCATCTGCGACGGCGTGACGCGCGTGGAGGACGCCGTCGCGCTGACGGCGTACTGCCAGTCGCTCGTGAAGCTCCTGTCGGAGCAGTACGACGCCGGCGAGGAGATCCCGTCGTACCACCGCATCCTCACGACCGAGAACAAGTGGCTCGCCGCACGGTACGGCCTCGAGGCGCCGATCATGGATCTCGTCACGGGCAAGCGGAACCGGATCCCGGTCGCGCAGATGGTGCGCAGGACGCTGCGGGCGATCGAGCCGCACGCGCGGGAGCTCGGCTGCGAGCGCGAGCTCGAGGGGATCCGCGACATCCTCGGGTCCGGCAACGGCTCGGACCGCCAGCTCCGTGTCTTCAACGCGAACCGCGACATCACCGAGGTCGTCGCGGAGCTCGCGGCCGCGACCGTCGCCGGCGCGACCGAGCCAGTCGCCGAGTAGTGCTCGGCCCCGGTGACCGCTGCCCGGACGTCGTCGTCTGGACGGCGCCGCGGGAGAAGGCCTCCACGCTCGAGCTCGGGCACGGGGGCGCGACGCTCTTCCTCTTCTACCTCTTCGACTGGACCGGGACCTGAACGGACGAGCTGACGCTCCTGCGTGACAGGAGACCGGAGTTCGAGGAGGTGGGGACGGCCGCGTACGGGATCTCGCGCGACTCGCCGTACTGCCACATCGCGTGGTCGCAGGCGCTCGACCTCGACGTGCCGCTGCTCTCCGACTGGAACGGCGACGCGGTGCGGGCGTTCGGCGTCGCTTCCGGCTGGAACGGGATGCGCGACGTCGCGGAGCGGTCGGCGTTCCTCGTCGACAGCGGCGGGACGATCCGCGGGGCGTGGCACTACCAGTCGAGCGAGGTGCCGGACTTCGACGAGCTGCTCGCGGCGGCGCGGGCGCTGCCGCGCTAAGCGCGGCTGCC
>JBLNEO010000127.1:0-40578 GCA_050262775.1 Pseudomonadota bacterium
TAGCTCCGGGTGCAGCGACGACACCGGCCCGCGGCGGGGCACGAGGTGGGCGGGGTCGCGGTGGGCGTGGGGCTCGCGCGCGACCCGCCGCGCGTGCTGGCGGGGGTGGGGGCCGACGCCCCGGGGCTCGTCGACGACCTCGCCCTCGTACAGGAGCAGGTCGAGGTCGATCGGTCGCGGGCCGTAGCGTGGACCGGCGCCGCGAACCCGCCCGAGGGCGCGCTCGACGTCGAGCAGCGCGGCGAGCAGCGCGGCCGGAGCGAGCGTCGTCGCGAGCTCGGCGGCGCCGTTCAGGAACGGGGGCTGGTCGAGGTACCCGACGGGCGCCGTCTCGCGCAGCGGCGACACGGCCACGACGGCGACGTCGGCACGCGCCGCGAGCCGGTCGAGCGCGGCGCGGATCGTCGCCTCGCGGTCGCCGAGGTTCGCACCGATGCCGACGAAGGCGCGCGCCACGCTCACGTGACCTTAATCCGGAACGGCTACCGTCGAGGTCGATGCGCCGCGCGCTCCTGCCCATCCTCGCCGCGGCGCTCGTCGGTGCCGCGCCGGCCGATGCGGCGCCGCTCGTCCCGCGCGAGCTCGCCTCGCTGTCACGGTCGTCCCACGCGCTCGTCCGCCTGGACGGCGCACGGGGCGAGGCCGCGGTCCGCCGCGCGGGCGGCACCCTCGTGTCGCGCCGCCTCGGGATCTGGCGCCTGCGAAGCGCGGCGGCGCAGCGGCTCGTCCCGCGCCTCGCGGTCTCCGGCGCGCTGCTCGAGGTCGAGCGCGAGCTGCCCCGGAGCCGCACGGGACACCTCGACGAGGGCGACCCGCTCCTGTCCGAGGAGTGGTGGCTGGACGCGATCGGCGCCACCCGCGTCGAGCCGCCCACCGGACCGGGGAAGCCGATCACCCTCGTCGACTCCGGCGTCGACCTGTCGCACCCGGAGTTCGCGGGCCGCCCCTCGACGCGCGCGCTCAACGGCCAGTCGGTCGCCGGCAACGACGAGTTTCACGGCACCGCGGTCGCGTCGGTCGCCGCCGCGCCCGCGAACGGCGTCGGGCTCGTCGGCGTCTACCCGGCGGCCTTGCTCCAGACCTGGGACGCGAGCCCGTCGGGTCAGCTGAAGAGCACGGACGTGATCCTCGGGATCGAGGCGGCAGCGGCGAACGGCCCCGGGGTGATCAACCTCAGCGTCGGCGGGACGACGCGGTCGTCGCTCGAGGAGCTCGCGGTCTACGACGCCGTCGCGCGCGGCTCCGTCGTCGTCGCCGCCTCCGGGAACGAGCGGGAGTCCGGAGACCCGCCGACGTACCCGGCGAGCCTTCCGCACGTGATCACGGTCGGTGCCGTCGACCGCGACGGCGCCGTTACGTCGTTCTCGTCGTCGTCGCCCGGAATGGACGTCGTGGCCCCGGGGGAGGAGATCGTCGCCGCGATCCCCACCTCGTTCGCGGCGAGCGGCTACGGGTTCGTCGACGGGACGAGCTTCGCCTCCCCGATCGCCGCCGCCGCGCTCGCGTGGGTGTGGACGGTGCGGAGCGACCTCGACGCGAGCCAGGCGGCGGAGCTCCTGCGGCGGTCGGCGCGCGATCTCGGGACGCCCGGACGCGACGACGACAGCGGCTTCGGCCTCGTCGACCTGCCCGCGGCGCTCGCCGCGCCCGCGCCCCCACGCGACAGCGCCGAGCCGAACGACAGCATCGCGCTCGTGCGCGGCGACGGGGTCCTGCACCGCGCGACCGCGCCCCTGACCACGGCCGCCCGGCAGCGTGCCGCGGTGACCGCACGGCTCGACGCGGCCGACGATCCGCGCGACGTGTACCGCGTGTGGGTGCCGGCCGGCCGCCGCGTGGTCGTGACGCTGCGCAGCGCCGACACCGGTGTCACGACGAGGCTGCTCGGCACGGCGCACAAGGGCGTCCGGGCCGTCGCGACGCGGACGGGCGTGGAGCTGCGGAACGCCGGCCGCGCGGGACGGGAGCTCTACCTCGCCGCCTCCCTCGGCCGCGGTACCGCGAGCTACGCGCTCACGCTGACGACGAGTCGGCTTCCACGCTGACCGCCGACCACTCGACGGGCGGGTCGAGCTCGACCTCCGGCTTGCGCACGCGCACCCTCACCCGCGTGGCGGGGAAGCGCGCGAGGAGCTCCGCGGCGATCGCGGCGGCGAGCGTCTCGAGCAGCGCGTACGGGCGGGCGTCGGAGACCGCACGGACCGTCGCGGCCACGTCCCGGTAGTCCACGGTCGCGGCGACGTCGTCCTCCACGGGGGCGGGGACGTCGAGCTCGAGGTCGAAGAGGAACCGCTGCCCGCGCTGGCGCTCCGAGGCGAGCACGCCGTGGTGGCCGTGGAGCTCGAGCCCGCGCAGCTCGATCGTCGTCCTCACCCGCCGTACACCGCCTCGGCGACCGCGAGGGCCTCGACCGTCGCGCGCACGTCGTGCACGCGCAGGATCGTCGCGCCGCGCTCGTAGGCCGCGACCGCGGCGGCGAGGCTGGCCGAGAGCGGCCCCGTGCGTGCATCGGGGTCGCCGAGGATCCGGCCCAGGGAGCTCTTGCGCGAGAAGCCGACGACGATCGGCCGCCCGAGCGCCGCGAGGACGTCGAGGCGCCGGACGAGCTCGACGTTCTGCTCGACCGTCTTGCCGAAGCCGATTCCGGGATCGAGGAGCACCCGCTCCTCCGGGATCCCGGCGGCGACCGCGGCTGCGAGCCGGTCCTCGAGGAAGGAGGCGACCTCTGCCGCCACGTCGTCGTAGCTCGGGTCGAGCTGCATCGTCCGCGGCTCGCCGCGCATGTGCATCAGGCAGACCGCAGCGCCCGCGGCGGCGATCGTCTCCGCCATGGGGGGGTCGCCGGGGTGGGCCGTCACGTCGTTCCCGCGCGCGGCGCCGAGCTCGAGCGCGCGGCGGGCGACGGCGGCCTTGGCCGTGTCGATCGACACCGGGAGCTCGCCCTCGAGCTCCTCGAGCACCGGGACGACGCGGCGCAGCTCCTCGTCGAGCGGCACCGGCGCCGCTCCGGGTCGCGTCGACTCACCACCGACGTCGACGATCGCGGCGCCCTCCGCCACCTGCCTGCGCGCGGCCGCGGCGGCATCTGCCGGATCGAGCGCGACCCCGCCGTCGGAGAACGAGTCCGGCGTCACGTTGACGATCCCCATCACCGAGGGGCGCGGGAACCGCGCTGCGAGGGCGTCCACGCGGCGAGTCTACGGCCGGGACGCGCCTCGGCCTCCCGCGCATGCCGGAGGCCGAGGGCGGGGTGCGGTCGCCGCTATGCGCGCGCCCCGCGGCCGCGCCCCCGCGACACCATCAGCGCCGCGCCGGCCGCGAGCGCCAGCAGCAGCGCGGCCGAGCCCGCGCCGATGCCGCCGGCGGTCCAGTCGAAGCTCGCGCCGTCGTCGCCCGCCGGCGCCGAGGTCACGTACCGCTGCGGGGTGTAGCCGTCCGGCACCCCACGACGCAGCGTCGGCTGCCGTGCCACGCGCCCGTCGGGCCCGTCGGCGCGCAGGGCGCGCTGCTCCCCGACCGACCCGCCCGCCGGCACCGGCACGGACGCCTGGCCCTGACTGAGGTACGGGATCACCGTCGTCGACGTCTCCCCGGACCCCGCCGTGTCGAAGACCGGCATCGCGGACGCGGACGGCACGATCACCGCGGCTCCCACGAGCGCGCCCACCAGCAGCCGCCGGATCCGCCGCCGCTTCTCGCTCCTGGACATCTCGCTCCTCTCGTCGCCCCGGACGCCCCCTGGCGGCCGGCTCTGGGACAACCGTGAGCCGCCGCGCTAAAACTCCGGGGAGGCGCGCACTAAACGACCGCTGAAGCTGCGGAGGCCCGGTTGGACTACCGGCTGCTCGGCCCGCTGGACGCACACGACGGCGACAGGCAGGTGCCGCTCGGCGGCACCCGCCAGCGCTCGGTGCTCGCCGTCCTCCTGCTCGACGCGAACCGCGTCGTCCCCGCCGACCGGATCGTGTCGGAGCTCTGGGAGGACTGGCCGCCCGCGACCGCGTCGACCGCCGTGCAGGTGTACGTCTCACGACTGCGGAAGGCCCTCGGCCCGGGCGCGATCGTCACGCGCGAGCCCGGGTACGTCGTCGAGGTCGGGCCACGCTCGCTCGACCTCTTCCGGTTCGAGGCGGCGGCCGCCGCGGGGCGCGCGGCGCTCGCCGCGGGCGACACCGAACGCGGCGCGGCCCTCCTCCGGGGGGCCCTCGACGAGTGGCGCGGGCCGCCGCTGGCCGACCTCGCGCGCGAGCGGTTCGCCCAACGGGCGGCGGAACGGCTCGAGGAGCTGCGCGCAACCGCGCTCGAGGATCGGATCGAGGCCGACCTCACGCTCGGGCACCACGGCGCGGTGGTCGAGGAGCTTCGAGCGCTCGTCGCGGCGCATCCGCTGCGGGAGCGTCCACGCGCGCAGCTGATGCTCGCGCTCTACCGCGCCGGGCGACAGGCGGACGCGCTCGCGACCTACCGCGCCGCCCGCGAGGCGCTCGTCGACGGGCTCGGGATCGAGCCCGGGCCGGCGCTGCGGCGGCTCGAGCAGGCGATCCTCGCGCAGGATCCGCGGCTCGACCTCGCCGCCGCGCGCCTCCCTGCGACGGTGATCTTCGCCGACCTCGGCGTGGCCGCGGACGACGTCGACGCCGAGCGCGCCGGCGACGAGCTCGCGCGTGCCTCGGCGGTGGCGGCGGCCGCCGTCGCGGCGCGCGGCGGGACGATGCAGGAGGGCATCGCGGGTGCGGTGCTCGCGACGTTCGCGGGCGACGAGCACGTCGCACGGGCGCTCGCGGCGGCGCTCTCGCTGCGCGAGCGGCTCGATCCGCTGCACGTCCGGCTCGCCGTCGAGACGGGCGAGGTGCTCGCCGGCGCCAGGGCGGACGGCGGCGCGTTCGTCGCCGGGGCGCCGGTGGGCGCCGTGGCGCTCCTCGTCCGCGATGCGCACCCGGGCGAGATCGTCGTCGGGGACGCGGCCGCCGCGGCCGCGGACGCCGGGTTCGAGGTCGGCGCGCGGGCGGGCGCCGGGCGGCTCCTGATCCGCGCACGCGCCTGACGCCGCTACCGTGTCCGGTGTGGCGGCACCTCAGCTCGTCCGGCCCCGGAACGGCCGCATCATCGCCGGCGTCTGCGCGGCGATCGCCGACCGCTTCGGCGTCTCGCGCACGCTCGTCCGGCTCGCGTTCGTCGTCTCGATCGTGCTCCCGGGCCCACCGGTCGTCGTGTCCGTCCGGCTCTGCCTGCTGATCCCCGGCCCGCGCTAGCCGCGCCGCGGCCGGCCGCGTGCCCGGCGAAGCGCGCCAGCGCTTCGCGGGGACGGAGGCTCAGCCCTTCGCGGGATCGGGCGGCGGCGGCTGCATCGTCGCGCCCGGAAGGGGGAACGGCCGCGGCTTCGTCGGCTGCGGGCCGCGCTTCCGCTCTTCCTCGGTCTGCGGCGCGGGCTCGGGCGTCACGTCGTCGACGAACACGGAGGCCTCGTCCTCGCCGGCGAGGAGCCGCTCGAACTGGTCCTTGTCGATCGTCTCGCGCTCGATGAGGATCTGCGAGAGCCTGTGGAGCTCCTCCATGTGCTCGCGGAGGATGCGGTGGGCGGCGTCGTGCGCCTCCTCGATCACGCGCCGGATCTCGTCGTCGATCTCGCGGGCGATCTCGTCGGAGTAGTCGGGCTCCGCGCCGAGCTCGCGGCCGAGGAACGGCTGGTCGTGGTTCCGGCCGAGCACGCGCGGGCCGAGCTTCTCGCTCATCCCGAACCGCATGATCATCGACTTCGAGGTCGCCGTGACCTTCTCGAGGTCGTTGGCGGCACCGGTCGTGATCTCGTGGAACACGAGCTCCTCCGCAGCGCGGCCGCCGAGCGTCATCGCCATGTCGTCCATCAGCGCCGACTTCGTCGTCAGGTACCGGTCCTCCGTCGGCAGCGAGATCGTCAGCCCGAGCGCCTGGCCGCGCGAGACGATCGTGATCTTGTGGACGGGGTTCGTGTTCTCGAGGTAGTGCCCGACGATCGCGTGCCCCATCTCGTGGTAGGCGGTGATCTTCCGCTCCTTCTCCGAGAGGAGGCGGGCCTTCTTCTCCGGCCCGGCGATCACGCGCATGATCCCCTCCTCGAGCTCCTCCTGCTCGATCGTCTTCTTGCCGCGGCGGGCGGCGAGGAGGGCTGCCTCGTTGATGAGGTTCGAGAGGTCGGCGCCCGTGAAGCCCGGCGTCCCCGCCGCGAGCGTGTCGAGGTCGATCTCGGACGCGAGCGGCTTGCCCTTCGAGTGCACCTCGAGGATCTTGCGGCGGCCGTTCCGGTCGGGACGGTCGACGACGATCTGGCGGTCGAAGCGACCCGGCCGGAGCAGCGCGGGGTCGAGGATGTCGGGGCGGTTCGTGGCGGCGATGAGGATGATGTTGTCCTTCATCTCGAAGCCGTCCATCTCGACGAGCAGCTGGTTGAGCGTCTGCTCGCGCTCGTCGTGGCCGCCGCCCAGGCCGGCGCCGCGGTGGCGGCCGACGGCGTCGATCTCGTCCATGAAGATGATGCAGGGGCTCGCCTGCTTCGCCTGCTCGAAGAGGTCGCGCACACGCGAGGCGCCGACGCCGACGAACATCTCGACGAAGTCCGAGCCGGAGATGGAGAAGAACGGCACGCCCGCCTCGCCGGCGACCGCACGCGCGAGGAGCGTCTTGCCGGTGCCGGGGGGCCCGTAGAGGAGGACGCCCTTCGGGATCCGCGCGCCGAGCGCCTGGAACTTCTTCGGGTTCTCGAGGAACTCCTTGATCTCGTGCAGCTCCTCGACGGCCTCGTCGACGCCGGCCACGTCCTTGAAGCCGATCTTCGGCGAGTCGGGCGTCATCCGCTTCGCACGCGACTTCCCGAAGGACATCACCTTCGAGCCGCCGCCCTGCACCTGGTTCATCAGGAAGATCCAGAATGCGATCAGGATCACGAACGGGAGCAGCGCGGTCAGGAGCGACCACCAGGGCGAGCTGCCCGTCCCCTTCGAGTCGTACTTGATCCCCTCGCCGCGGAGCTGGCGCTCGAGGTCGTGCTGCGACTCCTCGGTCGGGTAGTTGACGACGATCCGACGCTGGTCGTTCCCCTTCAGGTCGGCGGTGACCTGCTGCTTGCGCGGGTCGAACGTGACCAGCTCGATCGAGTCCGGCTCCCTCTGGACGCGCGTGTAGAGGTCCGAGTAGGTGGCCTTCTCGACCTTGTCGCCCCCGCCCGTGAGCGTGTTCATCGCCACCCAGGCGAGAACCACGAGGATGATGAGGGGGAAGAGCGCGCTGCGGAAGAAGCGGTTCACGTGCGGCCTCCGGCGGAGCGTAGCAGCATGGATGCGAGGTGCCTCCCCCCGTTCGGGCCCCCGGACCTCCCCTCCTGCTAGTGGCTCTCGGGGATCAGATCGGGGTGGAGGACGGCCACGTAGGGCAGGTTCCGGTAGTGCTCGGCGAAGTCGAGGCCGTATCCGATCACGAACCGGTTCGGGATCTCGAAGCCGGTGTAGCGGACGTCGACCTCGATCTCGCGCCGCTCCGGTTTCGTCAGGAGCGCGCAGATCTCGAGCGACGCCGGCTCGCGCGACTCGAGCATCCGCACGAGGTACGAGAGCGTGAGCCCGGAGTCGATGATGTCCTCGACGACGAGGACTTCTCGCCCCTCGATGTTGATGTCGAGGTCCTTGAGGATGCGCACGACGCCCGAGGAGTCGGTCGCGGCGCCGTAGCTCGAGATCGCCATGAAGTCGATCTCGCACGGGATCGTCAGCTGGCGCATCAGGTCGGCCATGAAGAAGACGGCGCCCTTCAGCACGCCGATCAGGAGCAGGTCGCGGCCGGCGTAATCCTCCGAGATCTCCTCGCCGAGCTCCGCGATCCGGCGTTGCAGCGAGTCGTGCTCGATCAGGATCTCGCCGACGCCCTTCTCGAGCTCGGTCTGGCTCATGTCCGCTCCGCCCGCACGTCCGGATGCTCCACGAGGCCGGGGATGGCGACCACCTCGTCGCCGCGCACGACGAGCGGCCACGCCTCGCGGTCGGACCGGGGAACCTTCGCGTCGACGAACACGTCCTGCACCTTCTTGCTCCTCCCCGCGAGCCGGTCGCCGGCCCGCCACCCGCGTACTGTAAGCCCTCGCGCGCGGCTGCTGATCGTCCACTCGCCCCAGCGCACCTCGCCGCGGAGCCGGACGGGAGCGTGCTCGAGCCACACGCGGTCGTACTCGCGCACCGCCTGGACGCCGCCGCCGAGGTCGACGCGCCGGGAGCCGGCCCGCGACGCGAGCAGCGACGCGAGCGCGGGCGAGAGCGGCGGGCGCTCGTCCGCGAGCCGCAGGAGGTTGGCGCGCGCGGCCGGGTGGAGCTGCTCGAGCAGGGGCAGGACCTCCTCGCGCACGAGCCCGCGCTTCGTGTCGGCATTCGACCGGTCGACGCGGAACGCGAGCCCCTCGCTGCGGCAGTAGGCCTCCGTCTCCTCGCGCCACACCTCGAGCAGCGGCCGGACGACGCCGTCCTCGCGGCGCGCCTTGATGGCCTTCGTCGTGGCGCTCGAGACGAGGCGGTAGAGCACGGTCTCGACCTGGTCGGACGCCGTGTGGCCCGTCGCGCGCAGCCCGTCGACCGGGACGGCGTAGCGGAGCGCTCGAAGCTCCGCCTCCGTGCGCCCTGCGCCCGGCGCCTCGACCACCTCGGCGCCGAGCGCCTCGCGGCAGAAGCCCGCGTCCTCGTCCGACGCCGCTCCGCGCAGGCCGTGGGCGATGTGCAGCGCGAAGACGCGGTAGCCGAGCGTGCGGAGCACGTGGAGGAGGCACGTCGAGTCGGGGCCGCCCGAGACGAGGCACGTGACGGTGCCGCCCCGCGGGATCAGGTCGCGCCCGCGGACGAACCGCTCGACGCGGTCGCGCAGGGCGGCGGGCTCCATGCGGAGAGCGTAGAGGCTCTAGAGCAGCTCGGCGATGTCGCAGCCCCGCTCGAGGAGCGCGGGCTGCGCCTGCCGCAGCGTGTCCGCCGCGAAGTTCGCGAGGCCGTACGCGCGGTACATCGGCGGGCCTGCGTCGCGCCCCTTCTCCCGGGCACGGATCGCGCGGCCGTACTCCCAGAGCATCGCGCCCATCACGAGGCGCGCCCGACGCAGCGCCGGGTCGGTGGGCTTCGTGCCGGCGACGCGCTCCGCCGCCGCCTCGGTGTTGCGGATGACCTCCTTGCCGTTCGCCTCGCCCGCGAGGTAGTCCCGGCCCCAGCTGCCGACGGCGGCGATGTTGACGCTCGCCGTGCGGATGAACGCGCGGTCGGTCGCCGAGCACGTGTGCGCGACGGAGTCCGGCGCGGCGCCCGCGCCGCTCGCGGTCCATGCCGCCGCGAGGACGAAGATCGAGCCGCACACCAGGCCTGCCGCAGTGAGGCCGAGGAGTCGCACGTCCCAGCCCTATCGGTGGAGCGCTCGCCCGCGCTCGATCACCCGCACGAGGGGTCGCCTACGGCAGCTCGGGCGGGAGCGGCATCCGTCCCGGCTGACGCGGCGAGTCGAGCGGCGGCGGCCCGTGCGGCCGGCGCCGGGCCACGACCGCCGCGAGCTCGAGCGCAGCCCAGCGGCCGACCCACACGGCGACGGCAGCCGCCGCGATCAGGCGAACGCCGGTGCGGCGCTCCACCGCTCGAGCCGCGCGACGGCGGCCTCCACGCCGGCGGCCGCGAGTGTCTCGACGGTCGCATGGTCGACGAGCTCCGAGCGGGCGGCGGGGTCGGCACCCGCGGCGGCGCCGAGGAGGTACCGCAGCGGCAGCGAGTGCGCGACGAGGAGCACGCGCTCCTCCGGCCGCTCGAGCAGGATCCTGTACCCGCGTGCGAACCGCGCCGCCGCCTCCGCGCGGCTCTCGCCGCCGCCGGGCGCCGACTCCCGCGGCCCGTGCCCCCACGCCCACGTGAGGTACGCGTCGAGCGGCCCGCCCTCGTAGCTGCCGACGCGGATGTCGTCGAGCTCGGGGACGACGAGGCGCGGGACCGCACGGCCCGCAAGCGCGAGGTCCGCCGTCTGCCGGGTGCGCAGGAACGTCGTCGTCGCCGCCAGGTCGAGCCGTTCGTCCCGGAGGCGTGCGCCGAGCGCCCGCGCCTGCGTGCGGCCCGCCTCCGTCAGGCCGCCGCACGCGTCGGGGTCGCCGCTGATCACGCGCCGCTCGCTGAAGGTGCTCTCCGCGTGGCGCGCGACGATCAGCTCCCGCATCGTCCGGAGCCTAGAAGAGGAGCGACCGGTACGTGTGCGTGCGCTCCATCCCGACGCGGTCGTACAGCGCGAGCGCCGGGGCGTTCTCGGGGCGCACGAACAGGCAAACCGTCGGGACGCGCTCGAGCAGGAGCCGGCACAGGTCGCAGAGGGCCCGCGACGCATAGCCGCGGCCGCGCGCCTCCGGATCGGTCCAGACCTGCTGCAGCTGCACCACGGACGGCGTCCACGCCGACGCCTCGGCCTTGAAGCGGATCGTGCCGTCTTCGAGCCAGAGCCACGAGCGGCCCTCCTCGATCTGCGCGCGCGTGCGCCAGCGGAAGCCCTCGGGGTCGCGCTCGAGCGGGTCGATCCCGATCTCCTCCTCGTGCGCGGCGGCGCAGGCGGGGACGAGGCGGTCGAGGTCGTCGAGGGTCGCCGCGCGGATCCCGGTGCCGCCCGGCTCGGGCGGCTCGGACAGCGCGTACACGGGCTGACCCGGACGGTCCTCGCGCGGTGCCGGCATCCGCGACGCCACCGCCTCCCACAGCTCCGTCACCGCCCGCTCCTCGCCGATGATCATGCGCGCGCGCCCGCGGAGCGTCACGTCGGCGAACGCGTCGCAGCCCTCCCCGGACGGGACCACGTTGGCGCCGACGTGGCAGAGCGCCGTCAACCCGCCCTCGTGCTCCACGGCACTGAACCGCCCGAGGCCGCGCCGAGCGACGTCCTCGAGGAACACGCGCTCCACGGGATCGCGCGCGCAGAACGCGAGGATGCGGTCGAGCGTCGGCTCCTTCGTGCGCCGTAGTCCGAGCACGGCGCCATTCTCTTCCTTTAGGCTGCGCCGCCGTGCCGTTCCACGTCAGAGCCGAGCCGGGCGACTACGCCGAGGCATGCCTCCTCCCCGGCGACCCGCTGCGGGCCAAGTACATCGCGGAGACGTTCATGGACGACGTCGTCCAGCGCAACGCCGAGCGCGGGATGCTCGGCTACACCGGCACGTTCCGCGGCAGGCCCGTCTCCGTCCAGGCGAGCGGGATGGGCTGCCCGTCGGCGGGGATCGTGATCGAGGAGCTCGTACAGCTCGGGGTGAAGCGGATCCTGCGCGTCGGCACGTGCGGCGGGCTGCAGCCCGACCTCTCGATCGGCGACCTGATCATCGCGATGTCCGCCGTCCCGGCCGACCAGACCCCGATCCACCTGATCGGCGGCGAGCCGCACGCGCCGACCGCCTCCTGGGAGCTCCTCCACGACGCCGCGCACGCGGCGAAGAAGCTCGAGCGCGACGTCCGCATCGGGCCGATCGTCTCCAGCGACGTGTTCTACAACCCGGACGGCGGGCAGTACCAGCGGTGGTCCGACCGCGGCGTGCTCGCGGTCGAGATGGAGGCGGCGATGCTGTTCACGATCGGCGCGCTCCGGAAGATCCAGACGGGCTGCCTGCTGATCGTCAGCGACGTGGTCGTCGAGGGCGAGTTCGTGCGCATCTCCGACGAGGACATGAAGCGCGCCGTCGACCAGATGACCGAGCTCGCGCTCGAGACGATCACCGGCGAGCACTAGCGCTGGCCGACCGGATCGTCTTCCTCGTCAACCCGGCGTCGGACAACGGCGCCACGGGGAAGCGCTGGCCGCAGCTCGCCCACGAGGCCGCGGGCGCGGGGCTCACGGGCGACGCACTGTTCTCGGAGCGTCCCGGTCACCTGACGGAGCTCGCACGCGGAGCCGCGGACGACGGCGCCACCCTGCTCGTGGTGGTGGGCGGTGACGGCTCCGTCAACGAGGTCGCGAACGGGGTCGGGGGCCGTGACGGGATCGAGATCGCGATGATCCCGCGCGGCACCGGGTGGGACTTCGCGCGCTCGCAGGGCCTGCCGCGGTCGGTGGCGGAGGCGGCGCGGGCGGCGACGAACGGCGCCGTCCGAACGATCGACCTCGGCCGCGCGACGTACCGCTCGTGGGGCGGCACGGATCAGGCCACGTGGTTCGCGAACATCGCGAGCGCCGGGATGAGCGGCGCGATCGCGCAGCGGGCGAACGCGACGACGAAGGCGCTCGGCGGGAAGGCCTCGTACCTCATCGCGACGCTCGCGGTCTTCGCGCGCTGGAAGAACGACCTCGTCACGGTCCGGGTCGACGGCGAGGAGCGGCGCGGGACCATGCACGACGTGATCGTCGCCAACGGCTCGACGTTCGGCGGGGGCATGCGGATCTGCCCGGAGGCGAGCGCGGAGGACGGCCTCTTCGACGTCCTGCTGATCGGCGACATCACGAAGCTCGACCTGCTGCGGACGATGCCGAAGATCTACCGCGGGACGCACCTGCCGCACCCGAAGGCCGAGCTTCTGCGCGGGTCGTGGGTCACCGTCGACGCCGACGAGCCGCTCCCGGTCGAGCTGGACGGCGAGCAGCCGGGGACGACGCCGGTGCGGTTCGAGGTCGTGCCGCGCGCGCTCCGGCTGCGCGTCCCCGTCTAGCCCGGCGACTCCGGGCCGGTCCGCCGCGCCGAGCCCTTCGCGGGCGTCTTCGACGCCGGCTTCTGCTTCGCCGCCGAGGAGCGCGCCTTCGAGGCCGACGACCGCGACGGCGTCGCCTTCGCGGGTGCGAGTGCGTCGAGGCGGCGCTCGAGCTCGGCCACGCGCCGCTCGAGCTCGTCGATGCCCCGGACTCGCCGCTGCAGCTCGTCCATGCGGTCGCGCATCGACGTCACCGCGCCGAGCATCCGGTCGGCGCCGGGCGCGTCGGTGAAGCGGGCGATCGCCTCCTCGCCGGCGTCGGCGAGCCTCGTCAGGATGTCCTTGCGCGGTCGCGCCACGTGTCTCCTTCCCTCGGTCGTCTGGGGTTGGACAGCCTACTTCCCCGCGCGGGGCGCGTTCACGCCCGGACGACGACCGGCGTACCCGCGATCGCGTGGCGCCAGAGGCGCCGGAGGGCGTCGTTGCGCACGCGGATGCAGCCGTTCGACACGGCCTTTCCGATCAGGTCCGGCCGGTTCGTCCCGTGGATCGCGATGGGGCCGCCCTGCACCCACCCCGTGAGCACCTCGCTGAACGCCGAGATCCCGATCGCTCCCGGCCCGAACGGCCCGCCCGCGTCCGCGGGGACGAGCCGCTGGTTCACGTAGAACGCGCCCGTGGGCGTCGGCGTCGCCGGCGAGCCGACGGCCGCGCGGGTGGCGAACACGGGACGCCCACGGCGGAAGAGCGTCACGCGCCGCTCGGAGAGGTCGACGACGATCCGTGCGCGGACCGTGCCGAGCTCGACGTCGCCCGCGCGGACCCAGCCCGTCGCGCCGTTCGGCTTCACGGGGAGCTGCACGCGGTACCACGCCGGGGTGCAGTCGTGCCGGAGGCGCGCGCCGAGCACGCCGAGCACGGTCGGGACGCCGTTCACGTTGCGGACGCCGAAGCGCGCGGTGGCGTGCGCGCCGGGAGCGGGCGCCGTCGCGGTCGGCCGCACGACGACGGCGGCCGGCGTCGAGGCGCGCGTTCGCAGCCGGCGGTACGTCCCGGCGTCGCAGCGCGGGCGCGGCGAGACGGACGCGTCGCGCGGCGGCTCCGCGATCCGCGCCGCGTCGCGGTCCCGTGGCGCGTCGGTCGTCGCGCCGCAGCCGGCGAGCACGAGAACTGTCAACAAGCTGTAAAAACCCGGCTTCACGATGGAATTGTGCGCAACGTTTCCCCCTTTCGGGCGTCGAATCGTCCGAAGGGAGACGTAGCGTGAGACACGCCATGAACCTGACCGCCCCCCGGCTCCGCCGGGGACACACGCACCAGCTGGTCGTCGTTCACGCGCTGCGGCAGCAGGCAGGCGTTCCGTACGAGGTGGAACGGACCGTCTGCTCGAGCTGCCGCCAGGTGCTGGACGAGCGCCCGCTGCGGCGCGCGGCCGCCTAGCGCGCCGTCGGCCGAACGCCCGCCGTCGCGGTCGTCCGCGGCGGGGGCGGCGCGATCCGGCGGTAGGGCTCCCCGAGCGGCGGGCGTTCGTCGTCGCGGCCACGCTCCGGCCAGAGCGCGACCGCTCGCTCCGCCATCGCGGTGATGGTGAGGGCCGGGTTCGAGCCGAGGTTCGCGGGGATCGCCGACGCGTCGACGACGTGGAGCCCGGGACAGCCGAAGACGCGGTGGTACGCGTCCACGACACCGTCGTCCGGGGTCGCCCCGATCGCACAGCCGCCGAGGACGTGCGCGGTCGTCGAGCGGTCGAGCAGCACCTCGTTGAGCGAGCTCCCGGGCTCGCCGCCGAGGACGGCGGCCGCGTGGCGGGCGACGGCGTTCGCCTGCGGGATGTAGCTCGGGACGTCGGCCCCCTCGGAGCGTAGCCGTCCGCGCCGCAGCGTCAGCCGCAGGCGGTTGTCGCGCGCCTGCATCACGAGCAGGATCAGCGTCCGCTCCGACCAGCGGCGCACGGACAGGCTGCGGAGGAGCAGCATCGGATGCCGCGCGGCCTGGCCGACGAACCGCAGCCACCGCCGTCCCTCGCCGCCGTCGACGAGGATCGTCCCGAGCAGCCCCATCGCGTTCGACCCGGGCGGGTAGCGCACGGGCTCGACGTGCGTCTCGGGATCGGGGTGGAACGAGGAGGTGATGGCGACGCCGCGCGAGAGCCCGGCGGGCCGCGGCGCGGCGGCGCCGACGATCGCCTCCGAGTTCGTCCGCACGATCTCGCCCACCCGGCCCGAGATCCCGACGAGACGCGACCGCAGCAGCAGCGCGACGGTTCCCAGAACGCCGGCCGCCAGGACGACCTGCTCGGCCTCGACGACGTCACGCCCCTTGCCCATCCACGCCCCCGGCCGCTCGGAGACGAGCTCCCACCCGCCCGCGACGCCCCGGATCGTCCGCACCTCGCGCTCGGCACGGATCTCGACGCCGAGGCGCTCGGCCAGCCACAGGTAGTTGCGGTCGAGCGAGTTCTTCGCGCCGTGCCGGCAGCCGACCATGCAGCCGCCGCAGTGCACGCACCCGGCGCGGGCCGGACCGTCGCCGCCGAAGTACGGATCCGGGACCGTGGCGCCGGGCTCGCCGAAGAAGACGGCGACGTCGGTGCGTCGGAACGTGTCCTCCACGGCCATCCGGCGCGCGACCTCGCGCACCACGAGGTCGGCCGGCGTGTCCTCCGGCACGGTCGCGGCGCCGAGCATCCGCCGCGCGTGCTCGTACCACGGCGCGAGCTCGTCGCGCCAGTCGGTGATCCCGGCCCACTGGGGATCCCGCCAGAACGGCTCCAGCGGCTCGGCGAGCGTGTTCGCGTAGACGAGCGAGCCGCCGCCGACGCCCGCGCCGGAGAGGACGAGCACGTCGTCGAGGAGCGTCAACCGCTGGATCCCCCGACAGCCGAGCCGCGGCAGCCAGAGGTACCGCCGCAGGTTCCAGTTCGTGCGCGGGAACTCGTCTGCCCGCCACCGGCGCCCAGCCTCGAGCACGACCACGCGATAGCCCTTCTCGGCGAGGCGCAGCGCGGCGACGGCGCCGCCGAACCCCGACCCGACGACGGCGACGTCATAGCGCATCGACCACCGCCTCCAGCGTCTCGCCGGCGCCGCCCTCCAGCCGCAGCGCCGCGTAGGAGTCGAACGCCGTCGGGCCCCGGTTGACGATCGCGACCACCCCGCCCGCGGCGATCGTCTCGTGCGGGAGGCCGGCCACCGGCCACACCTCGAGCGTCGACCCCACGACGAGCAGGAGCGCCGCCTCCCGGGCGAGGCGCGTGGCGCGGTCGATCGCGTCGCCGGGCAGCAGCTCGCCGAACATGACGACGTCCGGCTTCAGGATCGCGCCGCAGGCGGGACACGGCGGGACGCCGAGCTCGTCCACGAGGCGGACGACCTCCGCGCGCGGCACGCGCGTCCCGTCCACGAGGCAGACGGCCTGACGGATCGAGCCGTGCACCTCGACGACGTCGCGCGAGCCGGCCCGCTCGTGGAGCGTGTCGATGTTCTGCGTGACGACGGCGCGCAGGAGTCCGCGCTCCTCGAGCGTCGCAAGGGCGCGGTGGGCGGCGTTCGGCTCCGCGTCCGCGAGGACGCGCAGGCGGAGGCCGTAGAACTCCCACACCTTCCGGGGATCACGGCGGAAGGCGTCGATCGTCGCGTACGCCATCGGGTCGTAGCGCGACCAGATCCCGTCGGCGGAGCGGAAGTCGGGGATCCCGCTCTCGGTCGAGATCCCCGCGCCGGTGAGCGCGACGGCCGGCTGCCGCTCGACGAGCAGCTCCGCGAGACGGGCGGCGTCCACGCGTTCGATACTACGGCGGCGATGGACGGGTTCAGCCACACGACGGAGGTGCGCGTGCGCTTCGCCGAGACCGACGCCCAGGGGATCGCCCACAACGCGGTCTACCTCGTGTGGTTCGAGCTCGCGCGCGTCGACTACCTGGCGCGGTACGCGGGCGGCTACGCGGCGCTGCGCGAGCGCGGCGTCGAGGCGCTCGTCACGGAGTCGCACGTGCGGTACGGCGCCCCGGCCGCCTTCGACGACGTCCTCCGCATCCACTGCCGCTGCGTCGACGTGCGCGGAGCGCGGTTCCGCTACGAGTACCTCGTGGAGCGCGAGGGCGCGCGCGTTGCCGACGGCTGGACGGCGCACGCGACCGTGGACGCGGCGACGTTCCGCCCGACGCGGATCCCGGCCTGGCTCGTCGACGCTATCGCTGCGGCGGAGGCTCGGTCGACGCCGGCGTCGTCCCCGTCGCCGTCGGCGTCGTAGCCGTCGGGTCGCCCGGGGTCGCCGGCTTCGCGGGCTTCGCGGGCTCGGGGCGCGGCTTCGTCCCGACGCGCACGAGCTTGGGTTCCGACCGGTAGCGGGTCGCCCACGTCTCGCGCCGCAGGACGGTGCCGTCGCGGTCGTAGACGACGCGCTCGACGCTCACGGCGCGTGAAGGCTCGCCGTCGAACTCGACGACGGTCTGGCCCCTCACCATGGTCGGGTCGCGCTCGAGCTCGGTCTTCGGCGGGCCTGTCTCGCGCAGCGGGCCGGGCGTGCTCTCGACGCGTCGTCCGGTGTCGACGCCCATCAGCGTGACGAAGATCCCGCTTCCGCCCGCGCCCGCGTGCACGACGATCCAACCGCCCGTGTCGTTCACGAACTTCAGGTCGAGGTTCGGGTAGTTCACCGTCGCGTCGCGACCGAGCGGGTAGCGCCCGATGTACAGCGCATGCGGATTGCGTTCCGGGATCGGTAGGCCTGCTTCCCACGCGGCGTTGAAGACCGTCGTCGCGACCTGCGAGACGCCGCCGCCGACGCCCTCCTCGTACGTCCCGCCGACGATCACCGGCGCGGGCCGGAAGCCGCGCTCCTCCGTGCGCTCGCCGACGCGGGTGTTGAAGGAGAACGTCGCTCCCGGCGCCACGCGCGCGCCCTCGAGCAGCCTCACGGCGAGGCGGAGGTTCGTGATCCGGTCGGCGCTGCCCGCGTACGCGGTCGAGTAGGTCGACAGCACCCGGGTGATCCCCAGCGCCTGCGCCTGCGCCGTCGTGAACGACGGCTGCGAGTCGACGACGGCGACCGTGGCGAGGCGCCGCGACGGGGACAGCGCGGCGGCGAGGAGGGCGCGCGCCGTCGCGACGGGGTCGAGCTCGTGGCCGGCCTCCGCCGGGACGATCGACACGGTGCCGTCCTCGTTGCCCGAGAACGACGCGTCGCGCGCGGGACGGTCGACCCGCGTCGCGAGCGTGTCGAGCCAGCGCTCGGCGGTCGGACCGCCGACCGCGAGCGCGCTCGCACCGCGCGCCGGGAGCGCGAGGAGCTGCGCGATCCGCCACCGCGGGAGCCGCCAACGCGTCTCGCCGAGCGCGAGCCGAACGGGCGCGGAGACGGCCGTTCGGACCTGCTCGACGACCGGCCGGAGCGCCGCCGTCGTGACCTCGGGCGGCTCGACGCGAACCGGCAGACCGACCGGCGCGCGGGCGAACGCCGCGAGCGCGCGGACGATCGTCGCCTCCGCCGCGCGCACGTGGAGCGCCCGCCCGGTCTGCGCCGGGACGAGCCTCGGCGTCAGGCCGCGAAGCTCGATCGCCGCCTCGCGAGGCGGTTGCGCGACCGCCCTCGCGAACCGGCTCACGTGGTAGGTGAGCGCGGCGTCGTAGACGCGCACCGGCGGCGCGATGTCCGTCCCGAAGACGCGCGTCTGCAGGCGGCGGATGCCGCGGACGGGACCGAAGCCCTCCCCCTCGCGGCGCGCCGCCTCGACCGCCGCCGCCCAGTCGACGGCGACGCCCAGCTGGCGCGGCGTCAGGCGCCACGCCTCGTCGCCCGCCGTGAACGTCACGGGGGTCGCCTCGACCGCGGTCGACCGGCGCTCGAGCGCTCGCTGCGCCTGCGCCGGCGTCAGCCCGCCGACGTCCACGCCCGCGATCGAGACGCCGTCGGCGAGGCGTGCAGGGGAGCCCGCGAAGGCGATCCAGAGCAGTGCGGCGCCCACGAGCAGGAGGCCGCCGAGCGCGAGCACGCCGCGCCCGACCGCTCCGACCCCGAACGCGCGGGTACCACGGCGGCGGACACGAACCGGCGTCGACGTCGCCTCTGCACGCACCGGCCGCGGAGTCTAGCGGCAGCCCCTCGGCATCCCGGACACCGCCGGGCCTCCGGCCGGCCGCTCAGAAGACGAAGAGCTCGACGCCGCCCGAGACGTTGAGCTCGATCCCCGTCACGTACGAGGCGAGGTCGGAGCAGAGGAACGCGATCGCGTTGGCGACGTCCTGCGGCTCGCCGGGCCGCTTGAACACCGTCCGGTCGACGATGCGCTGGTTCATCTCCGGGTTGGCGAAGTTGAAGGCCTCCGTCCCGATCACGCCCGGGACGATCGCGTTGCAGGTGATGCCGTGACGGCCGCCCTCCATCGCGAGCGTCCGCGTGAGCCCGAGCACGCCGGCCTTCGTGGTCGAGTAGCTCGCCTGGCCGAATCCGCCGAGGGTGCCCGCGACGGAGGCCATGTTCACGATCCGCCCCCAGCCCCGCTCCCGCATGTGCGGCCACACGGCCTGCGCGCAGTTGAACGCGCCGGTGAGGTTGACGCGGAGGTCGCGCTCCCACAGCTCCGGCGACTGGTGGTGGAACTGCGCCGCGTGGTCGAGCGTCCCGGCGTTGTTGACGAGGATGTCGACCGACCCGAGCTCCTCGACGACGCGCGCGACGGTCGCGTCCACCTGCGCGCGGTCGGTCACGTCGCACTTGATCGCCGCGGCGCGCCGTCCCATACCCTGGATCTCCTGCGCGGTCGCCTCCGAGTAGACCATCCCCTGCGCGCGCGCCGCCTGCGCCAGCACGCCGTACCCCGCTGCCTCCTCGCCGGAGTCGGACTCGACCTGGATGTCCGCGATGACCACGTCCGCGCCTGCACGGGCGAGCGTCAGCGCGTCGGCGCGACCGAGCCCGCGAGAGCCGCCCGTGACGAGCGCGACGCGGCCGGAGAGGTCGATCTCGAGCGCCACGCGACGATCCTATTCCGACGCTGGTAGAACGCGCGCGTGCGTCGCATCTCCGCCGACGAGCGGCGCGCGAGGCTGGCACGCCGCCACCGGCTCGCACCCGCCGACCGCGCCGCGAGCGCCCTCGAGGCGGCGCGGTCCGTCGTCGCCCTCCACTCGACCGATCCCGTCACCGTCTACCTGTCGGTTCGCGCGCGGACGTCCGGCGCCCTGCCCGCCGACGTCGACGGCGCGCTCTACGACGACCGGCTGCTCGTCCGGGTGCTCGCGATGCGGCGGACGCTCTGGGTCGTGCCGCACGACCTCCTCCCGGCCGTGCTCGCCGGGAGCACCCGTGCCGTCGCGGCGCGCGAGCGGCGACGGCTCGAGGGCTTCGTCCGCGACAGCGGCATCTCGACGCGGCCGGCCGCATGGC
Source organism: Pseudomonadota bacterium (assembly GCA_050262775.1). Taxonomy (GTDB): domain Bacteria; phylum Actinomycetota; class Thermoleophilia; order Gaiellales; family Gaiellaceae; genus DATHTC01. The sequence continues at coordinate 20,016 of JBLNEO010000127.1, forward strand.
TCGGGCGTGCGGAGCGGGCGGCGCTCGCGGCCGTCGAGGCGCGCGGCGAGGCGTTCACGACCGACGTCACCCGCGACGTGCCGATGCTCGCGACGAAGCTCCGCCTCGGCGTCGGCACGCGGTTCGAGACGACGCAGAGCGCCGCCGCACGCGTCCTGCCGCAGCTCGCGATGGACGGGAAGCTCCTCCGCGGCCGCCCGCGCGGCTCGTGGAGCAACGGGCAGTACCGCTGGGTGCCGGCGGCCCGCTGGCTCGGCGACGCGATCGAGCAGGTCGACCCGGCGGCCGCGCAGGCGGAGCTGCTCCGCCGCTGGCTCGGCGCCTTCGGGCCGGGCACCGAGACCGACCTCCGCTGGTGGACGGGCTGGACGGCACGGGAGGTGCGGGCGGCCCTCGCCGCCGTCCCGCACGAGACGGTGGAGCTCGACGGCGGCACCGGCGTCGTCCTCGCCGGCGACGCGGAGCCGGTCGAGCCCCCCCGGCCGTGGGCCGCGCTCCTCCCGATCCTCGACCCCACGACGATGGGGTGGAAGGAGCGTGGGTGGTACCTCGGCCCGCACGCCGAGACGCTCTTCGACGCCAACGGGAACGCCGGCCCGACCGTCTGGTGGGACGGCCGCGTCGTCGGCGGCTGGGCGCAGCGCCGCGACGGCGAGATCGCCTACGGCGTGCTCGAGGACGTCGGCGCCGACGCGCTCGCCGCGATCGACGCCGAGGCGGAGCGGCTCGCCGAGTGGCTCGGCGAGGTCCGCTTCTCGCCCGGGTTCCTCCCGCCGTTCCAGCGTGGGCTGGCGAGCTAGTCCTTCGGCAGGAAGAGCTCCTTCGCGATCACGAGCCGCTGGATCTGGGACGTCCCCTCGTAGATCTGGAACAGCTTCGCGTCGCGCATCAGCTTCTCGACCGGGTACTCCTTGATGTAGCCGTAGCCGCCGAAGACCTGCACCGCGTCGGTCGTCACCTTCATCGCGGTGTCGGCAGCGAACCGCTTCGCGAACGACGAGTACAGCGTGGCCTTGCGGCCGTAGCCGTTGTCGAGCATCCACGCGGCCTGCCACACGAGCAGGCGCGCGGCCTCGATCTCCGTCGCCATGTCCGCGATGAGGAAGTTGACGCCCTGGTGCATCGCGATCGGCAGGTCGAAGGTCACCCGCTCGACCGCGTACGCCTTCGCGAGCTCGAACGCGGCCTGGGCGACGCCGACGGCTCCCGCGGCCGTGCCCGGGCGCGTCATGTCGAGCGTCTGCATCGCGATCTTGAACCCGTCGCCCTCCTCGCCGAGCCGGTTCGCGGCCGGCACGACGACCTCCGACAGCGAGAACGCAGACGTGTCCGTCGACCGCTGCCCCATCTTGTCGAGGTGCTGCTCGATCGCGACGCCGCCCGCGTCCATCGGCACGACGAACGCCGACAGGCCCTTGTGCCCCTTCGACGGATCCGTCTTCGCGAACACGACCGTCCACGACGCGTGGCCGGCGTTCGTGATGAAGGTCTTCGAGCCGTTGAGCACGTACTCGTCGCCCCGGCGCACCGCCGTCGTCTTGATGCGCGCGACGTCGGAGCCCGCATCGGGCTCCGTGAGGCCGAACGAGCAGAGGATCGGCTCCTCGACGAGCGGCGGCAGCCACTGCCGCCTCTGCTCCTCGGAGCCCGCGAGCAGGACGGGCCCGGCGCCGAGCGTGTTGGCGAGGATCGACGTCCCCATCCCGGAGCAGCCCCAGTTCAGCTCCTCCCCGACCAGCATCCCCTCGAACCCGGGCAGCCCGGGGCCCCCGTACTCCTCGGGGACGTGGACGTTCATCAGGCCGACGTCGTGCGCCTTCGCGATCACGTCCGCGGGATGCGTCGAGTGCTCGTCGTACTCGGCCGCCTTCGGCCGCATCTCCTTCTCGGCGAACTCGCGCGCGAGCGCGCGCAGCTCCCGCTGCTCCTCCGTCAGCGCGAACGAGATCCCGCCGACCGCCTGCTCGATCGTGGCCATCAGTCTGCTCTCCAGGGCATCGATTGACTAGTCAGTCAAGAGCGTAACGGAGTACGCTGGACGTGTGAAGCGTGACGTCGCGCTCGTGCTCTCCGGCGGTAGCGTCAACGGCGTGATGATGGAGCTCGGGTTCCTGCGCCGGGTGCGCGAGAGCCCGCTGTGGGACCGCGTCGGGTGGATCTTCGGCACCTCCGCCGGCGCTCTCTCCGGGACGATGGCGGCGGTCGACCGCCTCGACGACCTCGAGCGCTTCCTCCTCGACCTCCAGGGCCCCGACGCGTTCCGGCCGAACCGGCTCTGGCGCCTGCCGCTGCTCGGAACGCACGAGTACGCGCTGCCGCAGACGATCGACGAGCGGCTGGGCGACATCCGCGAGCTCGCGGCGACGCTCGCCGACTCGCCGATCGAGCTCGTCGTGTGCGCGACCGACGTCACGGACACGACCGGCGGCGACAACCCGCTCGACTCGGAGCTCGTCTACTCGTCCCGCACCACCGAGCCCACGACGATGGCGGAGGCGATCCTCGCCTCCGGCGCGGTGTCCACCCTCGTCATGCCCGTCCGCGTCGGCGACCGGATCGCGACCGACGGCGCGTGGTCGCGGAACTACCCGCTCGCGCACGCCTACCACCGGCCCGGCGTCGGGATGATCGTCGCCTTCCGCTACCTCGCGCGCTACGCGCCGATCGACGGGACGCCGCTCGCGACGATCCGGCGCCGCCTCAGCCGGTTCGGCCGCGTGCCGCCGGTCCGCGCGCTGATCGAGGAGCTCCGGATCGCGGAGGAGCGCGAGGCGCGCGGCGAGCCGGCGCACCTCCTCGACATGATCACGCGCCTGATGCGGATCGTCGTGCTCCGCAACACGCTCCTCGAGGAGCGCGCGGCCGACGAGAAGGACGCCTCGATCCGGGCGCTCGCCGCCCTCCGCGCGGACGTCGAGACGCTCATCCGCGAGCACGTCCCGGCGAGCGACGACCGCGAGCGTCTCGTGCGCGTCGTCCGCGAGCGCTTCGCCGACGCGCAGTTCCCGTTCCGGCACGATCGCCTCGTGCCGCGGATCACCGTCCGCGCGGCGGTCGCCGACGTGAGCCTCGAACCGCGCTACCGCACGCCGGAGATGTGGACGGAAGAGGACAAGCGGTCGCTGTTCGAGCGCGGCTGGGAGCTGACCGACCGCGAGCTCGCGGCGGCCGGCGTCGATCAGCCGAAGAACGTCGCGTACAGGAGGTAGACGTTCAGGCAGATGATGACCGTGGCGACCACGCTCGCCGCGGCCGTCGTCGCCCGCCGGTTCACGAGCTCGCCCATCACGTCGCGTCGGCGGGTCAGCACGATCATCGGCACGAGCGCGAACGGGATGCCGAACGACAACACGACCTGCGAGACGACGAGCGTGTCCGTCGTCGGCAGCCCGAGGCCGAGCACGACGAGCGACGGTGCCATCGTCACGGCCCGCCGCACGAACACGGGGATCTGGCGCTGGATGAACCCCTGCATCACGACCTGTCCGGCGTACGTGCCCACGCTGGAGGAGGAGAGGCCCGAGGCGAGGAGGGCGACGCCGAACGCGAGGGCGGCGCCCCCGCCGACGAGCCGGTCGAGCCCGTCGTAGGCGGCCTCGATCGAGTCGACGCCGGTGTGCCCGGTCTCGTTGAAGAGCGACGCGGCGATGATCAGCATCGACAGGTTCACGAGGCCGGCGGCGGACATCGCCACGACCACGTCGAGCCGCTGGAAGCGCAGGAGCGCCCGCTTCTCCTCGACGTCGCGCGTCTCCACGCGCCGCTGCGTGAGCGCCGAGTGGAGGTAGACCACGTGCGGCATCACCGTCGCGCCGATGATCCCGACGGCGAGCAGGACGCTGTCCGAGCCGGAGAAGCTCGGGATCAGCCCGTCCGCCACGGCCTGCGCGTCGCCGCCGACGACCGTGAGGTCGTAGGCGAACCCGAGGAGCACGAGCGCGAGGAGCCCGATGATCGCGAGCTCGAAGCGTCGGTAGCCGCGCTGCTCGAGCGCGAGGATCGCGAACGCGACGACGGCCGTGATCAGGCCGGCCGGGAACAGGGGGATCCCGAACAGGAGGTTGAGCCCGACGGCGGCCCCGACGAACTCGGCGAGGTCGGTCGCCATCGCGATCGCCTCGGCCTGGATCCACAGGCCGAAGCGGACGGGCGTGGTGAAGTTGTCGCGGCAGAGCTCGGGGAGGTTGCGGCCCGTCGCGACGCCGGTCTTCGCGGACAGGTACTGGACGAGCATCGCCATCAGGTTCGCGAGGACGATGACCCACACGAGCGTGTACCCGAACCGTGCGCCGCTCTCGATGTTCGTGGCGAAGTTGCCGGGATCGATGTATGCGACGGCGGCGACGAACGCCGGCCCGAGCAGGATCGCGGTGCTCCGGACGCGCCCGCGGGCACGGATGCGCTCGAGCGCCGAGACGGTGCGGTCGGACTCGTACTCGAAGGCGGAGATCGGGGGTGCCATCTCTCTCTCAGTTTAGCCGCGCCTAACTTTCCTGTAGGGTGCGGTCGTGCCGAAACTCACGCGCCGCCGCCTGATCGCCGGTGCCGCCCCGGTCGTCGCGGCGGGGCCGCTCGCCCGGCTCGCGCTCGCGGACGGCTCCCGCACGGAGCGCCTCGCGACGCACGAGGGACGGCACGGCCACGAGCGTACGCTGGGGCACGCGGCGATGGTCGGCGAGGGCGCACCGGCCGTCGGCGGGCCGCACGACCTCGATGCCCTGCTCCTGCCGCCACCCCCGCAGCCGTACCGCCCCGGGCGCGAGCGCCGGTACACGCTCACGGCCGCCGACCGCGAGCTCGAGATCGCGCCCGGCGTGTTCTTCCCCGCGTGGACGTACAACGGCACGGTCCCCGGCCCCGTGATCCGCGCGACGGAGGGCGACCTCCTGCGCGTGCACTTCCACAACGCCGGCGCGCACCCGCACACGATCCACTTCCACGGCATCCATCCGGTCGACATGGACGGCGTGTTCGAGATCGTCGGCACCGGCGATCACCTGACCTACGAGTTCGAGGCGCGCCCGGCGGGCTTCCACCTCTACCACTGCCACGCGACGCCGCTGAAGAAGCACATCCACACGGGCCTCTACGGCGCGTTCATCGTCGACCCGCGCGAGCCGCGGCCGCCGGCGCGGGAGCTCGTGATGGTGATGAACGGGTTCGACACCGACGGCGACGGCGCGAACAACTTCTACTCGGTCAACGGTCGCAGCTTCTACTACGCGCGCTACCCGATCCGTGTCCGCCGCTCGGAGCTCGTGCGGATCTACCTCGCGAACCTGACCGAGTTCGACCTCGTCAACTCGTTCCACCTCCACGCGGACTTCTTCCGCTACCAGCCGACGGGAACCGGCGACCGCTGGGAGTACACCGACACGGTGATGCAGTGCCAGGGACAGCGGGGCGTCGTCGAGGTCACGTTCGCCCACCCGGGGCTGCACATGTTCCACGCGCACCAGTCGGAGTTCACGGAGCTCGGATGGATGGGGTACTTCGAAGTCGTCGACTAGGCGGCGCGTGGCGGCTGTGGGCGCTCCTGCCCGTGCTGCTGCTCGCGCTCGCCGTCGGCGCGTTCGTCACGTCGGGGTCGTCGCTCGTCGACCTCATCGGCCGGAACCCGCCGCCCGCCGACGCCTTCGACGTGCGTCGCGTCGAGTTCCACCCCGGCGAGATCCGGGTGCGGGTGACGAACCCGCAGCCCGAGGAGCTGACGCTCGCGTCCGTCGCCGTCGACGACGCGATCGTCCCGTTCACGGTCGACGGGCCGCGCACGCTCGGGCGCCTGCGCTCGGCCACCGTGGTCGTCCCGTTCGACTGGGTCGAGGACGAGCCGGTGACGGTCGGGCTCACGAGCTCGACGGGGATCGAGACGGTCGAGGAGATCGCCGCTGCGGTCGAGACGCCCACGGCGTCGGCGCGCGGGTTCCTCGGCTACGGCGCGATCGGGCTGCTCGTCGGCGTCGTACCGGTCGCGCTCGGGCTGCTGTGGCTCCCCTCGCTGCGGCGCGCCGACGACCGCTGGCTCGCCGCGTTCATGGCGCTGACGGCAGGGCTCCTCGCGTTCCTCGGCGTCGAGGCGCTCGCCGAGGCGTTCGCGCTCCAGGCGTCGCTCCCCGGCGGTCTCGGCGGCGCGGGACTCGTCCTGCTGGGCGTCGCCGGCAGCTTCCTGACGATGACGGTCGTGTCCTCGCGGCTCGGCGGCGGGTCGGCGGCGACCGGGGCGACGCTCGCGCTCCTCGTCGCCGTCGGGATCGGCCTCCACAACCTCGGCGAGGGGCTCGCGATCGGAACGTCGTTCGCGGTCGGGGAGCTCGCGCTGGGGACGTTCCTCGTCGTCGGCTTCATGGTGCACAACGTCACCGAGGGGCTCGGGATCGCGGCACCGATGGCGGAGGACCGGCGGCGCCGGCCGTCCGTCGGGCGCCTGGCGATGCTCGCCGCCGTCGCGGGCCTGCCGGCGGTGCTCGGGGCGTGGGTCGGCGGCTACGCGTCGAACGACGTGCTCGCGGTGGTCTTCTTCGCGGCCGCCGCCGGCGCCGCCCTCGAGGTGCTCGTCGAGGTCGGGCGCTTCGTCGCGGCGAGGGCGCCGGGCGGCCTCACCTCAGGCTGGGCCGCGGGCGGCTTCCTCGCCGGCGTGGCGGCGATGTGGGTCACGGGCGTGCTCACGGGCTAGCGGACGCCGCGACGATCCCGGCGACGCCGACCCGGCGCGAACGTGACGACGCACCAGGCTGTCACGTTTCCGCGTTCGAACGAGGAACGCGGCCGTCGGCGCAGGTAGCCTCCGCGCTCGTGTCGGCCGTCGCCGTCCCGCTCGTGCGTGCTGCCCGCCTCCCCGTCGCGGCGGCCGTCGGCGGCGCCGTCGCCGGGGTCGTCGGCCTCGGGGTCGGGCTCCGCGTCGCGATGCGCGTCGTCGCGCTCCTGAACCGGGACGCCTTCGTCTTCACCGAGAACGGCAACGTCGTCGGCGAGATCACGCTCTCGGGGACGCTCGGCGTGCTGCTCGCCGGCGCGACCGGCGGCGTCGTCCTCGGGCTCCTCTACGGCGTCGTGCGGAGCTGGCTGCCGTGGTCGGGCTGGCGCCGCGGGACGGTCTACGGGGTGCTCCTGTCGGCCGCCTTCGGGACGCTCCTCGTCGACTCGGAGAACCTCGACTTCGCGCTGCTCGACGAGGACGCCGTCGCGATCGTGCTGCTCCTCGCGAGCCCGGTGCTCTACGGGACGATCCTCGGGGCGCTCGTCGACCGGTTCGAGCCGCGCGAGCCGCGGCTCCTCCGGCGCCGGCCGGTGCGGATCGGCGGGGTCCTGCTCGTCGCGGCCGTGACCGCCGTCGGGCTCGTGCAGCTCGTCGACGCCGTCCGCGAGATCCTGGCCTAGCCCCGCCGCGACGTCGGGCCGGCTGACGCGTCCGTGACGCCGTACCGGCGACGGAGCGCGAGCACCCGCGCGACCGCCGCGTCGAGCTCGCCCCGGCGCGCCAGCGGGAGGAGCGCCTCGATCGCCCGCCGGGCGTAGCGCGGGTTCGTGTAGAGCAGCAGGTCCGCACCCGCCCGCATCGCCTTCGCGGGCCAGTACGCCGGGGGCGACGAGACGACGTTCATCGAGTCGGTGATCGCGACGCCGCGGAAGCCGAGCGAGCGCAGGAGGCGGTAGGCCGCCGGCTCGAGTGTCGCGCGAAAGCGGCCGCCGCCGAGGCTCGCGTAGAACGCGTGCCCGACCATCACGCACGGGACGCCCGCCGCGACCGCCGAGCGGAACGCCGCCAGCTGCGGCGTCGTCACCCGCGCCTCGACGTGCGGCCGCTCGTCGGTCGAGACGACCGCCGTCCCGAGCCCGGGGAAGTGCTTCGGGCAGGCGCCGGCGCCGCCGTCGAGGAGCCCGCGGGCGAATGCCACGCCGATCAGGGGCCGCCGGAAGTGCCGTGAGCCGAGCGGCCCGCCGGCCGTGTCGAGCACGGGCGCGAGGTCGACGTCGACGCCGGCGCGCCGGAGCGCGCGTCCGGTCGCCCGCCCGGCGAGCCGCGCCTCGCCCTCCGAGGTGTAGGCGCGTGCCGAGTTCCAGGGCGGCAGCCGGGGGAGGTCCTTCACGAGCCCGCCCTCCTGGTCCGCGAACACGAGCGCGCCGCGAGGGCGCGGCTCGCGGTCGCCGCGGACGAAGACCCCGCCGACGCCCGCCGGCGCGGGCTGCCCCGACACGACCACGAGCGCCGCCTTCTCCCGCGGCGTCAGCGCCGCGACACGAGGGTCGCCGCCCGCGAGCAGCGCCGCCGCGGCGTTCAGGAGCGCGAGTGCGTGCACCGCGGCGAGGATACGATGCGTCCGTGGCCGTCGCCGCGACACCGCCCGCGCTCGACCCCCGGGACTTCCTGGGCCTCGACGCGCTCCTCGACGACGAGGAGAAGGCGATCCGCGACACCGTCCGGCAGTTCGTGCGCGAACGCGTGCTGCCGGAGATCGGCGAGTGGTTCGAGCAGGGGATCCTCCCCCGCGAGCTGATCGGGGAGCTCGCGAAGCTCGGCCTCTTCGGTATGCACCTCGAGGGCTACGGCCTCCCCGGGGCGAGCTCGGTCCAGTACGGCCTCACCTGCATGGAGCTCGAGGCCGGCGACTCGGGCGTCCGCAGCGCGGTCTCCGTCCAGGGCTCACTGGCGATGTACTCGATCTGGCGCTGGGGCTCCGAGGAGCAGAAGCAGCGCTGGCTGCCGCCGATGCACGAGGGCGAGGCGATCGGCTGCTTCGGCCTGACCGAGCCCGACGCCGGCTCGGATCCCGGTGCGATGCGGACGCACGCGCGCCGCGACGGCTCCGACTGGATCCTCAACGGCACGAAGATGTGGATCACGAACGGCACGATCGCCGACGTCGCGACCGTCTGGGCGCGCACCGACGAGGGCGAGATCCGCGGGTTCCTCGTCGAGCGGGGGACGAAGGGGTTCAGCGCCCCGGAGATCCACCGCAAGCTCTCCCTGCGCGCGTCGGTCACCTCCGAGCTCGTGCTCGACGACGTCCGCGTGCCCGACGAGAACGTCTTCCCCGAGGTGCGGACGCTCCGCGGCCCGCTCTCGTGCCTCAACGAAGCACGGTACGGGATCGTGTGGGGCGCCGTCGGCGCGGCGCGCGCCTGCTTCGAGGCGGCGCTCGACTACTCGAAGGAGCGCGTCGCGTTCAAGCGGCCGATCGCGGCCTACCAGCTGACGCAGCAGAAGCTCGCCGAGATGGCGCTGGAGGTCAACCGCGGGTCGCTCGTCGCGCTCCACCTCGGCCGGATGAAGGACGAGGGCACGCTGCGTCCCGAGCACGTCTCGATGGGGAAGATGGGCAACGTGCGCGGCGCGATCGAGGCCTGCCGCACGGCACGCACGATCCTCGGCGGCAATGGGATCACGCTCGAATACCCCGTGATCAGGCACATGAACAACCTCGAGTCGGTCCTCACCTACGAGGGCACGCACGAGGTGCACACGCTCGTCGTCGGCCAGGCGCTGACCGGCGAGAACGCGTTCGGTCGCGGCTAGCTCGGGCCCTCGCCGTCCATGTACGGCACCGCGTCGCGGCGCCGGAAGAGCCTGGTGTCGTCGTCGTTTCCCGGGAAGACGCCGATCTTGTCGCTGTCGGGGTACACGCTCACGTCGGGCTTCTGCTTCGTCGAGAGCATGACGACACGTGCCGTCCCGGTGCCGCCTCGGACCGCGTGCGCGCCCGCGGGGCCCGTCGGGAAGCAGACGACGTCACCCGGCTCGAGCGTCCGCTCGCCGTCCGGCGTCCGCAGCGTCGGATCGCCCTCCAGCACGATCAGCCACTCCTCGTTCGGATACTCGTAGTGGTACGGGCAGATCGCCTCACCCGGCGGCAGCTCGTACACGGTCGCCCCGAGCTTCTCCGCGCCGAGGGACGGGCCGAGACGCGCCCACCGGGAGCGGAACCCGGGCGGGTCGTCGTCGTTCGGCCCCTCGAAGGCCGCGCGGTGGAGGTTCACCTCGGGCACGCCGCCTATCCTCCCTGCGGTGAGGCGAGTCGGCAAGCTCGTGCTGGTCGCGGCGCTCGTGCTCGCGTCGGGCGCGCGGGCCGCGCCCCCGGAGGTCGGCGTCCTCGTCCCCGGCCGCTCGCTCGCCGGGGTCTCCCCCGGGATGACCCCGGCCGCGGTGCTCCGGGTGTGGGGGCGGCGCCACGGCGTCTGTCGCGGGTGCGCGCACACGACGTGGTACTTCAACCGGAAGCCGTTCGCCCCCGAGGGTGCCGGGGTCGAGCTCCGCGGGGGCCGGGTGGCCGCCGCGTTCACGCTCTGGAAGCCCTCGGGCTGGCGGACGCGGGAGGGCCTCGTGCTCGGCGAGACGGTCGCGCGGATCACGGAGGTCTACGGGCCGCTCACGCGCACCGAGTGCGGCACCTACTACGCCCTGTCGCTGCCGCGCGACGGTGCGGTGACCGTCTTCTACGTCTCGGACGAGCAGCTGTGGGGGTTCGGCCTCATGCGGTCCGACGTCGCTCGCTGCCGATGAGGCTCGCGACGAGGGGAATGGCGAGCAGGATCGGGATGCCGCACACCGGCCACAGCGCCTGGTAGCCGTCCGTCTCCTCGAGGTGCGGCGCGAGGACGTCGATCGCGGCGCCGGCCGCGACCGGCCCGACGATCAGCCCGAACCCCTTCGTCCACGTCGCCAGGCCGGACGCCGTCCCGCGGTGCTCGTCCGGCATCAGCTCGTAGAGCAGGCCCCACGAGAGCGTCATCACGAGCCCGCCCGTGATCGCGACGCCGAAGATGAGCGGCAGGTACCACGCGTGCCACTCCGTGGCGAGGCCGCCGACGAAGAAGCCGGCGGCGTAGACGGCGGACGCGGCGACGATCACGCGCGCGATCCCGTACCGCCGGCCGAGCCACCCGGCGACGACGGCGGCGACCACGTAGCCGCCCGCGACCGCGGCGAGCACGACCGACGAGACCGCGAGCGACTGCCCGAGCCCGACGGTGATGTAGAGCACGACGAAGGTGCGGGCGGCGGCGAACGTCCCCTCCCACATCGCGTTCGCGACGAGGAAGCGCCGGACGAGCCGCTCCGCGTGGAAGACGTCCCAGCTCGTGCGCAGGTACGCGCGGACGCCGCGGTAGACACGGCCGTGGCCGCCGTCCTCGCGCACCCACAGCACGGGTACCGCGCACGCGGCGGTGACGACGATCGCGGCGACGAGGAAGGGCCAGGGATGCCAGACGTGGAACAGGAAGCCGCCGCCGACGAGCGCCGCCCCGAGCGCGGTGCCCCGGAGCACGTGCTGCACCCCCTGCGACGAGCCGTAGCGGTCCTCGGGCAGGAGGTCGGGGTAGAGGCCGCGGTACGGCGGCTCGTACACGTAGTACGCGAAGAAGAACGCGAAGACGATCAGCGCCATCGTCCAGAAGCTGGGCATGAACGCGAGCAGCGCGAGGCTGAACGCCATCGGCCCCAGCGCGACGAGCATGAACGGCCGCCGGCGCCCGAGCGGCGTGTGGAACGTGTCGCTCCAGGGGCCGATCACCACGGGCAGGGTCAGCGCGAACAGCCCCTCGGCCGCGAGCACGAGCGCGATCAGCGTCGTCGAGCCGGTGAACTCGCCGAGCAGCGGCGGGAGGTACGCCGCCGTCGTCGTCAGCGAGTACGCGAGCCCGAACGCGCCGAGGCCGAGGATCCAGACGAGCCTGCGCTGCGTTCCCTGCAGCAGGATCCGCGGGTCGACGACGGTCACGCGGGCACGCGCACGCGGTCGAGGCCGCCGCAGAGGATGTCGACGACCGCGCGCTCGGCCTCGGCGACGTCCGCCTCGCCGCCGGGGAGCTCCTCGAGGACCCAGCCCGTGAGGATCTCCTCGAGGGCGCCGTAGAACACGACCGCCGCCAGACGCGGATCGAGCCCGTCTCGGAGCTCGCCGCGCCGCTGCCCCGCTGCGACGATCCGCTCGATCGCCTCGAACGCATGCCGGATCTCCGCGATCTCGTGCTGGAGCTGCGGCCCGCGCGTGACCTCGTTCACCAGCACGCGCACGAGGTCGGGATCGCGGGTCCAGGTCCGCAGCACGATCGCCCCGACCTTGCGCAACTGCTCGCGCGCTGCGTCGTCGGACTCCTCCACCTCGCGCATCGCCGCGAGGAGCGCGGTCCACGTCTCGCGGAAGATCGTCTCGAGCAGCTCGTCCTTCGACGAGAAGTAGTGGTAGACGAGCCCGTGCGCGACCCCGGCCTCGGCGGCGACGTCGCCGACGCGGGCGCCGTGGAACCCCTTCTGCGCGAACACGCGAACGGCCGCGGCGAGGAGCCCCGCGCGCCGCTGCTCCTGGTTGATCGACCGGTCAGTCAAGTGCCGGCCGATTGTACGACGTAGATTTCGCACCCGGTGGAGCCGCTCCGGGGAACGCTCGTCGTCGACCTCACGCGCTACCTCCCCGGCGCCTACGCCTCGCGGGAGCTGCAGCGGCTGGGGGCGCGTGTCGTTCGCGTCGAGGCGCCGGACGGCGACCCGATGCGGTTCACCGCCTCCGCGTGGCACGACGCCGTCAACGCCGGCAAGGAATCGGTCGTCTGCGACCTGAAGGCCGACCCGTCGCTCGCGCAGGCGCTGCTCCGGCGCGCCGACGTGGTGCTCGAGGGCTTCCGCCCCGGCGTCGCCGAGCGGCTCGGGATCGGCCCCCGCGACGCTCCGCCGACCGCCGTCTACTGCTCGATCACGGGATTCGGCACCGAGGGGCGGCACGCCCGTCGCGCGGCGCACGACCTCAACTACGTCGGCTGGGCCGGCCTGCTCCCCGACACCGCGCCGGGCCTGCCGCCGCTGCCGCTCGCGGATCTCGCCGCGGGCGCGCTGGGCGCGGTCGTGGAGGTGCTCGCGGCGCTGCTCGTCCGCGCGGCGACCGGGAAGGGCGCCCACATCGTCGTCTCGATGACGCACGGCGCGCACCGCCTCGGCTCGCACCGCCTCGGTGGCGAGCCACACGGCCGCCTGCTCACCGGGGCGCTCGCCTGCTACCGCGTGTACGCCTGCGCCGACGGCCGTTACCTGACGGTGGCGGCGCTCGAGCCCGCCTTCTTCTCGCGCCTCTGCGAGCTGCTCGGGCTCGTGGGGCTCGCGGAGCGCCAGTACGACGAGGACCAGGCGCCGCTCGTGCGTGCGCTCGAGGCGGCGTTCGCCGCACGGCCGCTCGACGCCTGGCTCGAGCTGTTCGAGCACGAGGACGTGTGCGTCGGACCCGTGTCGACGCTGGCCGAGGCGGCGCGCGAGTTCGGGCTCGGCCCGGGGGGTGCCGCACCCGGCCTCGGCGAGCACACGGAGGCCTGGCGGCGCGAGCTGGGCGTCCCCGCGTGAGGGCGCTCGGCGCCGGGCTCGCCCTCGTCCTGGTCGCGGCCGCGACCGGCGCGCTCGCTGCGCAGGCGCCGACCCGCGCGCAGCGGATCGTGTTCGACCGCGGCGGCAGCGTGCTCGCCGCGGCGCCGGACGGCAGCGCCCGGGCCGTACTCGCCCGCGGGGCCGACCCGGCGGTCGCGCCCGACGGCGCACGCGTCGCCTTCGTGCGCGGCGGCGAGACCTTCGTGCTCGACGGCGCGACCCGGCGGACGACGCGGGCGCGACGCGGGATCGAGCCGGCCTACTCGCCCGACGGGAAGCTCGCGGTCGTCGTCGACGGGCGGATCTCGGTCGACGGCGCCGCACCGCTCGCCGAGGGGCGGTCGCCGGCCTGGACGCCGGACGGACGGAGCCTCGTCTTCTCGTCGAACCGCGAGGGCTCGTGGGACCTCTGGCGGGTCGACGCGGCCGGCGGCGACCCGCTGCGCCTGACCTCGGACCCGGGTGACGAGCTCGCGCCGGCGGTGTCGCCGGACGGCTCCCGCATCGCCTACGCGACGGGACGAGGCATCGCCGTCCTCGACGCAACGGGAACACGACCGCTCGAGCTGCCGTTGCAGGCGCCGGGTGCGCCGGCGTGGTCGCCCGACGGCTCGCGGCTCGTCGTCGAGGCCGGCGGCTTCGCGGGGACGACGCTCGTGACCGTCGACCTCGCCACGCTCGCCGTCTCGCCGCTCCGCGGCAGCCTTCCCGGCGACGCGCACCCCACGTGGGCGGCGCTCCTGCGGCCGCCGCCGAGGCCCGAGCCCCCGCCGAGGCCCGACCCGAACGAGCTGCTCCCCGACCTCGACCAGCGCGCGCCGCACGCGCTCGTGGTCGGCGGCGGGCCCGGCCGCTGGACGCTCGGCTTCGCGTCCGCCGTCGACAACGTCGGCCGCGGCCCGCTGTGGCTCCGGGGGACGCGCCGCACGCTGTTCGCGACGCGCATGGACGCCGACCAGGTCGTCCGCCTCCGCACCGGCGGCACGCGCCTCGTCCGGAAGGTGGGATGGATCCGCTACACGGCGGACGCCCCGCACTTCCACTGGCACGTGATGGACTTCGACCGCTACGAGCTGCGGCGCGCCGACGACTTCTCGCTCGTCGTCCGGGATCACAAGACGGGCTTCTGCCTCGCCGACCACTACGGGCACGCGGGCGCGCGCGTCCGGGTCGCCGCGCCGTTCTTCCTCGGCAGCTGCCGACAGTTCGAGCCGCGCGCGCAGTCGGTGGAGCAGGGCACGTCCGTCGGCTACACCGACCGGTACCCGGCGAACTTCCACGGGCAGAACGTCGAGCTGACGGACGTGCCGGCCGGGATCTACGTGCTCGTCCACCGCGCGAATCCGACAGGCCGCATCCGGGAGCTCGACCTCGCGAACAACGCCGCGTCCGTGCGGCTCCGCATCGGCTGGCCGCACGGGCGGGGGCACGCGCCGTCGGTCGTGGTGCTCCGGCGCTGCGACGCGTCGGAGCGCTGCCCGCCGCGGCGCTAGCAGCCGGCCGGGCCGACGTGGAAGCGGTGGTCTTCGGTGCTCACGCTGCCTCCGGAACCGCTTCGGGGACGGGGTCGGCGCGGCGCGCGCCCGCCGCGGCGGCCGCCGCGTAGAGGGCGCCCGCACCGAGGCTCACGAGCGCGACGGCGATCCACATCGAGCCGTCGCCCCAGGCGTCGCGGAGCCGCAGGCCGAGCGCGGGCGCGAGCGCGCCGCCGAGCCAGAGCGACATGTTCGCCGTGCCCATGTACGTGCCGCGGGCGTGCGCCGGTGCGAGCCTGCTGAGCAGCGCGTCGGCCGTCGGCGACCACAGCATCTCGCCGAGCACGAACACGACGAGCACGAGGAGCAGCACCGGGACGGCGGCGCTCGCGAGGAGCGGCAGGAACGACGTCCCCATCAGCGCGAGCGCGAGCGCGAGCTTCGGCCCGGCCGGGACCGGCGCCGCCCACCGCGTCACGCGCAGCTGGAGCAGGGTCACGAACAGCGGGTTGACGACGAAGAGCACGCCCCACGCCGCCGGCTCGAGCCCGTGCGTCTGCGTCAGCGAGATGGGCATGAGCGTCTCGAACGCGCTGTAGACCACCATCGCGAGCATCCCCGCCCCGAACACGAGCGCGAACGACCGCTGCGCGAACATCCGCACCGAGACCCCCTCGCCGTCCTCCGCCGCGGGCGGTGGGAGCGACGGCAGGCGCACCACGGCCGCGAAGGAGAGCGCATAGAGGAGCCCGACGCCCGCGAAGAGCGCAGGCCACGCGAGCCAGACGAGGAGGGCGCCGAGCAGCGGCCCGGTGAACGCGCCGAGGTTGAAGACGACGCGCATCGACCCGAACGCGTGCTCGCGCCGATCGTCCGGGACGAGATCGGCGAGGAGCGCCGAGAGCGCCGCGCCGCGCACGGGCGTGGCGGCGGAGAGCCCGATCAGCACCGCGATTCCGGCCGCCGGCGTCCCCATCAGCGCGAGCAGCGGGAGCGTGCACTGGAAGACGGTGGCCCCGAGGATGACGCGCCGGCGGCCGACCGTGTCGGAGAGGCGTCCGCCGGCGACCCCGGCGGCCATGCCGGCGCCGGCGGCGGCCAGGAAGGCGAGGCCGACGTCGGCGCCGGAGAGGCCGAGCTCCTCGATCGCCCAGATCGCGAAGAACGTCCAGAGGGCGTACTGCGCGGTCATGCCCAACCCGAGCGTCACGAGGAGCGGGCCGATGCCCGGCTCCGGGCGACCGCCGGCGAGGCGGAAGAGGAGGTGGGAGGGGTTCTTCGCCATCGAACGGTTCGAAGTTAAACATTTCGATTATGTACTGTCAAACCGTGAACGGACACGCTAGGATCCGCGGGTGGAACCGGACGTCGTCGACGCGAAGCTCGAGGTCCTCGGCCGCGAGCTGCCGCAGATCGACCTCCCCACCGAGGGCGTCGTCCAGCGGATCCAGCGCCTCGCGTGGCTGCTGAACCGAAGCCTCAACGAGACGGCCGCGTCCTACGGCCTGACCCACGCCGACTGGGGCCTGCTCGGCAGCCTGCGCGCGGCGGGAGCGCCCTACCGGCAGACCGCGGGCACGCTTGCGCAGCACCTCTCGATCACGCCGGGCGCGATGACGAGCCGGCTCGACAAGCTCGAGCGTCGCGGTCTCGTCCGCCGCGTCCCCGACGAGGCCGACCGGCGCGTGCTCCAGATCGAGCTGACGGACGAGGGCGACCGGATGTGGTCGGAGGCCGTCGGCGTGCAGGCCGAGAAGGAGCGGATGATCGCCGCCGCGCTCGACGACGGCGAGAAGGAGCAGCTGAACGACCTGCTCCGCAAGCTGATGCTCAGCTTCGGCGCCGTGCCGGGGACGAAGAAGCAGCCCGTCTAGTCGGGACGCGGAAGCCCGAGCGCGGCCGGGAGCGCGTAGAGGTCCGGAAGGGCATCGGCGATCCCGTGGCGCCCGTCGCGGTCGACGAGGAGCGCGACCATCCCGAGCGCGCGGGCGCCGTCGATGTCGTCCGCGGGCGAGTCGCCGACCATCACGGCCTCCCGGGGCGCCACCGCCAGCGTCCGCAGCATCGACTCGAAGATGCTCCGGTGCGGCTTGACGTACCCGTGCGCGCCCGACGAGATCGCCGCGTCGACGTCGAGCGCGTGGTGCGCCACGAACGCGTGCAGGTCCCGCGCGGTGTTGGAGACGAGGCCGATGCGCAGGTCGTGCCGCCGCAGCTCCTCGAGCACGGGGTGCACGTCCTCGTACAGCTCGAAGTTGTCGTGCACCTCCCACGCGCGCGTGATCTCCTCCGCGAGCCGGCGCACGGCGTCGCCGCGGCCGCCCATCCCCTCGACGATGCGCGCCGTGAAGGTGATCCACACCTCGTCGTCGTGGACGAGCTCGGGATGTGCCTCGAGCGTGCCGAGCGCCGCGCGGCGCGCCTCGTCGTAGCGGGCGGGGTCGAGCACGAGGCCGTGGCGCTCCGCCGCCCGCCGGTAGCCGTCGGGCCCGAGCTCCGGCCCGGGGCGGGCGAGGGTGAAGTCGACGTCGAAGAGAACCGCGCGCAGCGTCACGCCGGCGTCGGCCACCGGTACGCCTCCGGCCGCCGGTGCGCGAGCGACGGCAGCGACTCGCGCACCGCGCGAAGGCGTGCGCGATCCACGTCGGCGACCACCACCGTCTCCTCGTCGGGTGCCGCCGCGAGGACGATCCCCCACGGGTCCACCACCATGGAGCGGCCGTAGCTCGGACGGCCCGGCCGCACCTCGCCGACCTGCGCCGCCGCGGCGACGAAGCACTGGTCCTCGACCGCCCGCGCACGCAGCAGCAGCTCCCAGTGGTCCTTCCCGGTGACGAGGGTGAAGTTCGCCGGCACCGTGAGCAGCTCCGCCCCCTCGACGGCGAGCATCCGGTAGAGCTCGGGGAACCGGAGGTCGTAGCAGACCGACAGCCCGACGGGCCAGCCGGCGAGCTCGACGAGCACCGGCTCCTCCCCGGGCTCCTCGGCCTCCGACTCGCGGTACGCGACGCCCGCGACCTCGACGTCGAACAGGTGGATCTTCCGGTAGACGGCGGCGAGCCGGCCGTCGGCGTCGAACGCGCAGCACGTGTTCGAGAGCTTCGGCCGTCCTTCGCGCCGCTCGGTGATCGACCCGCCGACGAGCGCGACGCCGTGCGCCCGCGCCCAGCCCTTCATCGCCTCGACGGACTCGCCGCCGTCGAGCGGCTCCGCGAGCGCGAGCAGGGCGGCCGCGTCGCCGATCCCGTTCCACTTCTCGGGCAGGACGACGAGGTCGGCGCCGGCCGCCGCGGCGCGCGCGACGAGCCGCTCGGCGCGCGCGAGGTTCGCGTCCTTGTCGTCCCGGCTGGACAGCTGGACGCACGCGACGCGGAGACGATCGGCCATCGCCGCGAGGATACCCTTGCGCCTCCCGTGGACACCGCGCTCCCGGCACCCCAGGAAGGCCGCCTCCGGGCCCTCCACGCGCTGCGCAGCCGCGACTTCCGGCTGCTGTGGCTCGGCCAGACGCTGTCGCTCATCGGCAACGGCGCCTTCGTCGTCGCGCTCGGCTGGAAGACCGTCCAGTTCACCGGCTCGTCGACCTCGCTCGCCGTCGTGCTGATGGCGAACGCCACGGCGATGCTCGCGACGCTCCTCGTCGGCGGCGCGCTCGCCGACCGGTACCCGAGGCGCGCGCTGATGATCCTCTCCGACCTCGCGCGCTTCGGGATCGTCGGCGCGCTCGTCGTCTGCGACGCGACCGACACGCTGTCGTTCGGCCTCCTGATCGCGTTCGCGGTCGGCGTCGGCCTCGCCGACGGGTTCTTCCACCCCGCGTTCGGAGGGATCGTGCCCCTCGTCGTCGAGCAGCCGCTGCTCGCGTCGGCGAACACGCTGATCGGGCTGTCGCGCCAGGTCGGGTTCGTCGTGGGCCCCGCGATCGCCGGCGTCGTCTACGGCGTGCTCGGCTCCGCCCCCGTGTTCGGCATCGACGCGGTCACCTACCTCATCGCGGCCGCGCTCCTCTTCCTCGCGCGGCCCCGGCGGATCGAGGCGGAGCCCGGGGAGGGAACCGTCCGCGAGATCGTCGCCGGGCTCCGCTACGTCGGATCGGTGCCGTGGCTGTGGATCTCGA
Source organism: Pseudomonadota bacterium (assembly GCA_050262775.1). Classification (GTDB taxonomy): domain Bacteria; phylum Actinomycetota; class Thermoleophilia; order Gaiellales; family Gaiellaceae; genus DATHTC01. The sequence goes on from JBLNEO010000127.1 coordinate 38,956, forward strand.
TCGCGGTGGCGGCGTTCGCCGTGATGGTGACGATGGCGCCGTTCCAGTCGCTCCTTCCCCAACTCGTGAAGCAGGAGTTCGGCCGGGGCGTCGGCGCCTACGGGACGCTGTTCACGCTGCAGTCGCTCGGCATGGCGCTGGGCACGCTCGCCTTCGGGCAGGTCAACCCCCGGCGCCACCGGATCGTGTGGATGTACGTCCTCTTCGCCCTCAACGACCTCTTCGTCGTCGGGCTCGCCCTCCTCGGCTCGTACGAGGCCGCGGCGGCGATGGTGTTCCTCCGCGGCGCGTCGATCGGGTTCGGGATCGGGATCTGGAGCACGCTCCTGATGGAGCTCGTGCCGGAGTCGAAGCTCTCGCGCGTCGTCAGCGTCGACTTCTTCGGCTCGTTCGGGCTCCTTCCGATCGGATACGCCCTGTCCGCGCTCGTCGCCGACAGCGCGTCCGCCGCCGCGATCGTGGCCGGCGGTGCCGCGATCGCGTTCGTCGTCTGGACGGTCCCGCTCGCCTGGCCGCAGGTACGCTCGGCGGCATGACGCCGGAGGAGCTCCTCCGCGAGTCCGGGACGATCGCAATCGTCGGCGCCTCCGGAAAGCCCTGGCGTCCCAGCCACGGCGTGATGCGGTACCTGCTGGGCCAGGGCTACCGCGTGATTCCGGTCAACCCGACCTGCGCCGGCGCGGAGATCCTCGGCGAGCGTGTCGTCGCCTCCCTCCGGGAGATCGAGGAGCCGATCGATCTCGTCGACGTCTTCCGGCGTGCGGAGCACACGCCCGAGGTCGCACGAGAGGCCGTCGCCGTCGGCGCCCGTGCGCTGTGGCTGCAGCTCGGGATCCGTTCCGAGGAGTCGGAGCGCATCGCACGCGAGGGCGGGCTGGAGTACGTCGAGGACCGCTGTACCGCCGTCGTCCACGGCTCGATTGCGCGAGGATAGGACCGTGGACGAGGGACTCCTCCTGCTTCGCCTGCTGCTCGGCCTGACGATGGCGGCGCACGGGGCGCAGAAGCTCTTCGGCTGGTTCGGAGGCGGCGGCCCGTCCGGCACCGCCGCGTTCTTCGCGAGCCTCGGCTACCGGTCGCCGGCCGTCTTCGCGCTGCTCGCGGGACTGGCGGAGCTCCTCGGTGGGCTCGGGCTGGCGGCCGGGTTCCTGACGCCGCTCGCCGCCGCGGGGATCGGCGTCGTGATGCTGAACGCGATCGAGTCGGTCAAGTACCGATACGGCTTCTTCGCGGGCGCCGGCGGCTACGAGCTCGAGCTGCTGATCCTCGGCACCGCGATCGCCCTCGCGACGAGCGGCCCGGGACGCTTCTCGCTCGACCACGCGATCGGGTGGGACGACGAGCTCTCCGGCTATGCATGGGGCGGCGCGGCGCTCGCGCTCGCGATCGTGGTCGCGTTCTTCACGATGACGTGGGGCCGCGGCGAGCCGGAGTCGACGGAGCTGAGCACCTAGATTCGGCTACCCTGTCGCCCGTTCGGGGTGTGGCGCAGCCTGGTAGCGCGCTCCGTTCGGGTCGGAGAGGTCCCCAGTTCGAATCTGGGCACCCCGATGAGAGAGCCCGTCCTCGCGGCGGGCTTTTTCGTGTGTGCATCGGCACGGATCCGGCACGGATCCGTGCGAT
>JBLNEO010000128.1:0-4200 GCA_050262775.1 Pseudomonadota bacterium
GCGTCGAAGAGCCCCGTCTCGTGCGCGAGCACGACCGCCTGGACGCGGTCGCGGAGGTCGAGCTTCTGGAGGATGTGCGTGATGTGCGTCTTGACCGTGGTGTCGCTGATGTAGAGCTCCCGGCCGATCTCGGCGTTCGAGAGCCCGCGGGCGATCAGGCGGAACACGTCGAGCTCACGGTCGGTCAGCTCATCGAGCCGTCTCGGAGGCGTCGGACGCGGCATGCGCGTGAACCGCTCGATCACGCGCTTCGTGATCGCGGGCGAGAGCAGCGCCTCTCCGCGGGCGACGATGCGGATCGCGGCGAGGAGCTGCTCGGGCGGGTCGTCCTTGAGCACGAACCCGCTGGCGCCGGCCCTGAGTGCCTCGTAGACGTACTCGTCGAGGTCGAAGGTCGTCAGGATCAGGATCCGGGGCGCGTCGCCGGCGGCGAGGATCCGCCGCGTCGCCTCGAGCCCGTCGAGCTCGGGCATGCGGATGTCCATCAGCACGACCGTGGGGTGGAAGCGGGCGGCCTTGTCGACCGCCTCGAGCCCGTTGCTCGCCTCGGCCACGACCTCGATGTCCTCCTCGCCGGACAGGAGCATCCGGAAGCCCGCGCGGACCATCGACTGGTCGTCGGCGACGAGGACGCGGATGCTCACGGCGCGCCCTCGATCGGCAGCCGCGCGCTGAGGACGAACCCGCCGTTCGCCGCGCCCGCGGTCATCTCGCCGCCGTAGATCTTCACGCGTTCGCGGACGCCGACGAGCCCGTGACCGAGCCCGTCGCTGGCCGCGGCGCCCGCGCCGTCGTCGCGCACCTCGATCCGAAGCTCCCGGGGCGCGTAGTGGACGGTGACGTCCGCGTGGCTCGCGTGCGCGTGCTTGAGCGCGTTCGTGAGCCCCTCCTGGACGATCCGGTACGCCGAGAGGTCGATCCCGCGCGGAAGCGGGAACGGGTCGCCGTCGACGTGCAGCTCGACGGGGAGCCCCGCGCGGCCGACCTCGTCCAGCAGCGAGTCGAGACCGTCGAGGCCCGGCTGCGGTGCGAGCTCGAGGCCGTCGGAGTCCTGCCGCATCGCGCCCAGCAGGCGTCGCATCTCGACGAGCGCGGTGCGGCCGGCCTGCTCGACGCGCTGCAGGGCGTCCTTGTCCTCCTCGAGCGTCGGCGGGAGCTTGTGCCGCACGGCGCCGACCTGGAGCACCATCACGCTGACGGCGTGGGCGACGACGTCGTGGAGCTCGCGGGCGATCCGCGCGCGCTCCTCCGCGACGGCGACCCGCGCGGCGATCTCGCGCTCCCGCTCCGCCCGCGTCGCGCGTTCCTCCGCCGCCTCGGCCTGCTCGACGCGCTCGCGCACCGCGAAGCCGCCGACCCAGCTGATCCCGAACACGAGCGGAATGAAGATCTGCTCGGCGGCCGAGTGCGACGGGAGGTTGTAGACCACGAGTGCCGCTCCGCCGAGGACGATGCCGAGCCCGATCCCGGCCTGCAGCGCGTCCCGCAGGTTCCCGAGCAGGAACGACGCCGCCATCCCGAGGACGAAGACGCTGGTCATGAACGTGACCAGCCGGCCGTCGACGAACGAGAGGCCGACGGCCAGCAGCCAGTACGCCGCCGCGGCGGCGAAGGGGAAGCGGCGGCGCGCGAACAGCGGCAGCACCATCACCGCGAGGGCGGGGACGGCGAACCACAGCGTCGTCGTCGGCGCGTTGGGCGAGTCGCGCCTGACGGCGACCTCGATCATCGCCTCGATCACGAGCAACGCGACGAGCGCGTCGAACCCGTACCTGCGCGCGAGGGCTTCGATCCGGCTCACGCGGTGAACGTACTGCAGGTGCCTCCGGGTCGCCTCCTACCCGAGTAGGAGCCGGAAATCGTCGCGCGGTCCGAGGTCGAATCGGGCCTCGCGACGAGGCCGGCCCGGGTGGGCGCGCCGAGACTCGTCACATGGCCGATCACGACGAAGTCGAAGGAGGAACCACCATGTTTCGCAGCACGCATCGCAGTCGCAGGCGCGACGGGAGCACCGCGGGCGCTCCGACGACGACGTCGGCGCACGCCCACAACCTCGCGGCCCGCATGGGCCGCTGGAGTGCGGATCACTGGAAGACCGCGACCTTCGGCTGGCTCGCATTCGTCGTCGTCGCGTTCGCGCTCGGGGGCGCGGTCGGCACCACGACCGTCGACCCGAACGCGGCGGGCCCGGGCGAGTCCGGCCGCGCCGACCGCATCCTCGACGCCGGCTTCACGCAGCCCGCCGGCGAGAGCGTCCTCGTCCAGAGCAGCTCGCTCCGCGCGGACGATCCTGCGTTCGCGGCCGCGATCGCGGACGTCGTCGCCGGCATCTCGAAGCTCGATGCCGTTCGGGCCGTTCGCTCGCCGCTCGCTCCCGGTAACGCGGGCCAGATCGCCAAGGACCGGCACGCTGCCCTCGTCGAGTTCGAGATCCGCGGCGATCCCGACGAGGCGGCCGACAAGATCGCCCCGGTGCTCGACCGGGTCGCCGAGGTGCAGCGGGCCCACCCGCGGCTCTTCATCGGCGAGTTCGGCGACGCGAGCGCCGTCCATGCGGTCGCGACGGCGTACGGCGAGGACCTCGGCAAGGCCGGGCTCCTGTCGGTCCCGATCACGCTGGCGATCCTCGTGCTCGCGTTCGGGGCGCTCGTGGCGGCGGGCATCCCGCTGCTGCTCGCGCTGACCGCGGTCTTCGCGACGTTCGCGCTGATCGCGCTGCCCAGCCAGTTCCTGCCGGTGGCCATGGAGGCCCCCGCGATGGTGCTCCTGATCGGGCTCGCCGTCGGCGTCGACTACTCGATGTTCTACTTGAAGCGCGAGCGTCAGGAACGGGCCGCCGGACGCAGCGAGCGCGCGGCGCTCGAGGCCGCCGCCGCCACCTCCGGCCGGTCGGTGCTCATCTCGGGGCTGACGGTGATGGTGGCGATGGCGGGCATGTTCCTGACGGGCGACAAGACCTTCGCCTCGCTCGGCCTCGCGACGATCGTCGTCGTGGCAGTGGCCGTGCTCGGGTCGCTGACCGTACTGCCCGCCCTGCTCTCCAGGCTCGGCGACAAGGTCGACCGTCTCCGCGTCCCGCTCGTCGGCGGCCGCCGCAACGACGGCGAAGGCCGGGTCTGGGGCGCGATCGTCGACCGCGTCCTGCGCCGTCCGGTGCTGTCGACGGTCCTCGCCGGCGGCCTGTTGCTCGCGATCGCAGCGCCGGCGCTCCAGCTCCACATGGCCAAGCCGGGCGTGGACACCTTCCCGAAGTCCCTCGACGCCGTGAAGGCGTACGAGCGGATGCAGCAGGCGTTCCCCGGGACGGCGCTGCCCGCACAGGTCGTCGTCAAGGCGCCGAACGTGAACGCGCTCGCCGTGCGCGAGGCGATCGACCGGCTCGAGCAGCGGGCGATCGCGAGCGGCCGGATGTTCGAGCCGATCACGGTCGACGTCAACGAGGGCGCGACCGTCGCGAACATCACCGTCCCGATCGCCGGCACGGGGACCGACGCCGCGTCGAACGCCGCCGTCGCAGCCCTCCGCGGCGAGATCGTGCCCGAGACCGTGGGCGCGCTCCCCGGCGTCGAGTCGGGCGTCACCGGGCTCACCGCCCAGTGGAAGGACGGCAGCGACCGGACGACGTCGAAGCTGCCGCTCGTGGTCGCGTTCGTGCTCGCGTTCGCGTTCGGGCTCATGCTGTTCGCCTTCCGCTCGCTCGTGATCGCGGCCAAGGCGATCCTGCTCAACCTGCTGTCGGTGGCCGCCGCCTACGGCGTGCTGGTGCTCGTCTTCCAGCACGGCGTCGGCAGGGGGCTGCTCGGCTTCAGCTCGACGACCGGGATCGATCCCGTCGTGCCGCTGCTGCTGTTCGTGATCCTGTTCGGCCTCTCGATGGACTACCACGTGTTCATCATCAGCCGGATCCGCGAGACGTTCGACCGCGGCGCGACCACCGACGAGGCGATCGCGTACGGGATCAAGTCCACCGCCGGCGTCGTCACGAGCGCGGCGATCGTGATGGTCTTCGTCTTCGCGATCTTCGCGACGCTCTCGATGCTGTTCTTCAAGCAGTTCGGCGTCGGGCTCGCGACGGCGATCCTCATCGACGCGACGATCGTCCGCGCCGTGCTCCTGCCCGCATCGATGACGCTGCTCGGCGACTGGAACTGGTACCTGCCGCGGTGGCTCGAGTGGATGCCTCGGCTCGAGCGCGGCGAG
>JBLNEO010000129.1:0-9657 GCA_050262775.1 Pseudomonadota bacterium
AGGAGAGCTCGAACGAGCTCCCTGCTGCGCGGGCCCAATGGAACAGCTGAAGAGGAGTGCTAGTGCCTCGGCGGCTTCGACGCTCGACCAGACGCTCGGAGAGCATAGCGCAAATTTGTGCAACCTGTCACATTCTCGGCGTCTCGTCCGACGGCGTGGAGGTCGCGCGGGGCGATCGACGACGAGCGGCTGCCCTGGGGTCCACCACGGCCCCTGAGGTGACAAGATCCGTCGCGTGTCCTCGCTCGAGGAGGAGGGACGCCGGACGACCCAGGTGCTCGTGGCCGTCGTCGCGGTCGCCTGCGTCGTCGTGGGACTGGCGGCCGAGGGCGGGCGCGCGCAGCATCGGCACGCGCCCGCGGAGGTGACCTCGCCGGCGGACGTGCCGCTCGTCTGCCGCTGGCGCCCGCGTCCGGCCGCTCGATCGGCGCGTCCGGCTCCCGGTCGGGAGCGGGCCCCCGCGGCGACGGCCGGCGGCGCCCGCTAGCGCCGCCCGCCGGCGGCGAGTCCCAGCCCGACGGCGACGAACGCGCCGCCGAGCGCGATCGTCAGCTCCGAGAGCCGGAAGGCGACGTACGCCTGCATGAGCGCGGTCTGCAGCGTCGTCGACTGGATCCAGAGGGCGTGGTCGGGACTCTCGACCGGCTCGCCCGTCCGCTCGTCCGTCGCCGCGAGGGCGCGTTCCGCGGTGGGGCGGCCGTCCGGATCGACGTACGGGTCCGTCTCGGCGTACGTGCGCCCGGCCGTCGTCTCCAGGGTGTTGCGCCTGATGAACTCGGCCATCGCACGCGCGTCGCGCGCGCCTGCGACGATCCGGCCGGGCGGGTCGGCCTCGGGCAGCACGACCCGTTCCCGCGCCAGCGCGCGTGCGACGTCGAATCGACCCCACAGCCCGGCGGCGACGAGGCCGAGTCCGGCGACGCCGACGACCGCGCCGACCCCGCTCGCCGGCGACGGGACGCATGCCTCGGTCCGGGCGATCATCCACCTCGGAGGCAATCCCCGATGCGCCCTTCGCGCATCGGGGGAAACCACGGGCCTAGAGCATCGCGCCCTCGAGCCGCAGCAGCGCCTCCTTGACGTGCAGCCCGCCCGCGTAGCCGACGAGCTTCCCGTTCGCCCCGAGCACCCGGTGGCAGGGGAGCACGATCGGGATCGGATTGCGGTTCATCACGGTGCCCACCGCCCGCGCCGCCGTCGGGTGGCCGGTGCGCGCGGCCAGCGTCCCGTACGTCGTCGTCTCGCCGAACGGCACGCGCGCCAGCTCGGCGAGCACCTCGCGGTGGAACGGCGCGACGAGCTCGAGGTCGAGCGGCAGCTCGAACGTCGTCCGGCGGCCCTCGAAGTAGTCGTCGAGCTCCCGCTTCGCCTCGTCGACCGCGCGCGGCGCGCGCAGGACGCGGAGACCGTACGCGGCCGCGAGCTGCGCCTCCTGGCGGTCGGCGTCGACGTCGTAGGAGATCCGGCACACGCCGCGCGGCGTCGCCGCGAGGAACAGGGGCCCGACGGGCGAGTCCATCACGTCGTAGCCCGCGTCGAGCAGCCCGTCCGCGGCCGCGGCGGTGCGGAAGCGTGCGTCGAGCTCGGAGGGGACGGTCATGAGCGCTCCTTCTGCCGCAGCCGGCGGACGCCCGACGACGCGGCCTGGCGGGCCGCCTCCGGCGTCGAGCCGAGCGCGGCGGCGATGTCGGCGTAGTCGAGGTCGAACCCGTACCGGAGGACGACGGCCGTCCGCTCGGTCGGGGGAAGCTCGTCGGCGAGGTGCTCGAGCTGCGCCAGCACCGGCCGCTCGTCGTGGGACGCCGGCTCGGTGTCGAGCGGCTCCGGGCGCCTGCGGCGCAGCGTGTCGATCGCGACCCTGCTCGCGATCGTGAGCACCCACGCTCGCAGGTGCTCGCCGTGGTCGAGCCGGTCGTACGCCCGGAGCGCGCGCAGGAAGGTCTCCTGGAACGCGTCCTCGGCCCCCTGCCGGCCGAGCCGGCGCGCGAGAAGTCCGAACACCTCGTCCCGGTGGGCGACGTAGAAGCGCTCGAAGGGCGGGATCGCCACGGCTGCCATCATCCGTTGAAACGTCCGAGCGCGTCGGCGTGTGAGACTCCTCCGCGTGGACGCCCCTGAGGTTCGCTTCGCCCGCAGCGGCGACGTCTCGATCGCCTACCAGACCGTCGGCGACGGCCCGATCGACCTCGTGCTCGTGCACGGCTGGGTCTGCTCGTTCCACCCGGGGTGGGAGTGGCCCGCGCTGGCGCGGTTCTACCGGCGCCTCGCGCGGATCGGGCGACTGATCCTCTTCGACAAGCGCGGCACCGGCCTCTCCGACCGCGTGGCCCTGATCCCGACGCTCGAGGAGCGGATGGACGACGTGCGTGCCGTGATGGACGCCGCCGGCTCCGAGCGCGCGGCGCTCCTCGGCATCTCGGAGGGCGGCCCGATGTGCGCGCTCTTCGCCGCGACCTCTCCGGGACGGACGGCGGCGCTCGTCGGCATCGGCACCTACGCGCGGCGGATGTGGGCGCCCGACTACCCGATCGGGTTCACGACGCCGAGCCCGTGGCACGAGCCGCGGCCCGAGGACTGGGGCGTGCCGGCCGCACGGTGGTTCCTCGCGCAGCGCGCGCCGTCGGTCGCCCAGGACGATGCGGCGGTCCGCTGGTACGCCTCGTACCTCGTGCGCGGCGCGAGCCCGCGAGCCGCCGCCCAGCTCGCTGCGATGAACCGCGAGATCGACGTGCGCGAGGTGCTGCCGAGCATTCACGTGCCGACGCTCGTCGTCTACCGCGAAGGGGAGTACCTGCGGGAGGCGAGCCGGTACCTCGGCGAGCACGTGGCGGGCGCGACGATCGCCGAGGTGCCCGGCGACGACCACGTGCCGTGGGAGGGAGACCAGGACGTGGTCGTGGAGACGATCGAGCGGTTCCTCGAGCACGTCCGCGCGGAGATCGCGCTCGACCGTGTCCTCGCGACCGTCCTCTTCACCGACGTCGTGCGGTCGACGGAGCGGGTCGCGGAGCTCGGCGACAGCCGCTGGCGGGAGCTCCTCGACCGGCACGACGCGATGGTCGCCGGTCACGTGGCCCGGTTCCGCGGGCGTCTCGTGAAGACGACGGGCGACGGCGCGCTCGCGACGTTCGACGGCCCGGCCCGCGCCGTCCGGTGCGCGCGCGCGATCGCGGGCGACGCAAACCGATTCGGTCTCGCGATCCGCGCCGGCATCCACACCGGCGAGGTCGAGCTCCGCGGCGACGACGTTGGCGGGATGGCCGTCCACATCGGCGCGCGCATCGCGTCGCTCGCCGGCGCGGGGGAGGTGCTGGTGTCGCGCACGGTGACCGATCTCGTCGCCGGATCCGGGCTCGTGTTCGACGACCGCGGCGAGCACGAGCTGAAGGGCGTCCCCGGCCGCTGGCAGCTGTTCGCCGCGGCCGGATGACGCGCGGCGCGGGGACGCGGCGCCGCGCCGGCGTGTGAGACTGCCGCCATGCCGCAGACCCGGTACGCCAAGAGCGGCGGGGTCAACATCGCCTACCAGGTCGTCGGCGACGGCCCGCTCGACCTCGTCTACGTCCCGGGCTGGGTCTCGAACGTCGAGCTGATGTGGGACGAGCCGACGCACGACCGGTTCCTGAACCGGCTCGCGTCGTTCGCGCGCCTCGTGCTCTTCGACAAGCGGGGGACCGGCCTCTCCGACCGCGTCCCCACGGACGCGCTGCCGACGCTCGAGGAGCGGGTGGACGACGTCCGTGCGGTGATGGACGCGGTCGGGAGCGAGCGGGCGGCCCTGTTCGGCTTCTCCGAGGGCGGCAACCTCAGCACGATGTTCGCCGCGAGCAACCCGGAGCGCACGGTCGCGCTCGCCACGTTCGGCGTCTTCGCGAAGCGCATCCGCAGCGACGACTACCCCTGGGCGCCGACGCGGGAGGAGCGCGAGGCCCAGATCGAGCTGGTCGAGCGCGAGTGGGGCGGCGACATGGATCTCGACGTCCTCGTCCCGAGCGCGATCGAGGACGAGGCGTTCAAGCGCCGCCTCCTGACCTACCTCCGCCGGAGCGCGAGCCCGGGTGCGGCCGCGGCGCTCCTGCGGATGAACAGCGAGATCGACATCCGCGGGATCCTGCCGACGATCCGCGTCCCGACGCTCGTGCTCCACCGCCGCGACGACCGGGAGGTGGCCGTCGACGAGGGCCGGTGGCTGGCGTCGCGGATCCCCGGCGCACGCTTCGTCGAGCTCCCCGGCGGGGACCACCTCCCCTGGGTCGGGGACTCCGAGGCGATCGTCGCGGAGGTCGAGGAGTTCCTCACGGGCTCGCGGACCGCCGTGGACGCCGACCGCGTCCTCGCGACGCTCCTGTTCACCGACATCGTCGACTCCACCGCGCATGCCGCCCGCCTCGGCGACACCGGCTGGCGCGACCTCGTGGAGCGCCACCACGCAGCGGTGCGCCGCGAGCTCGACCGGTGGGGCGGGAAGGAGGTCGACACCGCCGGCGACGGCTTCTTCGCGAGCTTCACGGGCCCGGCACGGGCGATCCGCTGCGCGCTCGCCGCCGGCGCGGCGGTTCGCGACCTCGGCCTCGCGCTCCGCGCCGGCGTCCACACGGGCGAGGTCGAGCGCGTCGGCGACGGCCTTCGCGGAATCGCCGTCCACGTCGCCGCGCGCGTCGCGGCCGCCGCGGACCCGGCCGAGGTGCTCGTCTCGCAGACCGTCAAGGACCTCGTCGCGGGCTCCGGGATCGGGTTCGACGACCGCGGGGAGCGTGAGCTCAAGGGCGTTCCGGGGCGCTGGCGCCTCTACGCCGCCGCGCGATGAACGTCGCCGTCGTCGGGCACGTCGAGTGGTGCGAGTTCCTCCGGGTCGAGGAGCTCCCGCCGCCCGGCGGGATCGTGCACGCGCACGAACGGTGGGAGGAGCCGGGCGGCGGCGGGACGGTCGCGGCGGCGCAGCTCGCGCGGCTCGCCGGCTCGTGCGCCTTCTACACGGGGCTCGGCCGCGACGAGCTGGGCAAGCGGACACGGGCGCGGCTCGAGGCGCTCGGGATCGAGGTGCACACGGCGACGACGCGCGAACCGACGCGGCGCGCGATCGTCCACGTCGACGCGGCGGGGGAGCGGACGATCACGGTGATCGGTCGGAAGCTCGTCCCCCGCGGCGGCACGGCCGGGCTGCCGTGGCACGAGCTCGCACGCGCCGACGCGGTGTTCTTCGTCAGCGGCGACGTCGAGGCGCTGCGGTCCGCTCGCACGGCCCGCACGCTCGTCGCGACGCCCCGCGAGCTGGAGACGTTGCGGCTCGCAGGCGTCGAGCTCGACGCCCTCGTCGGGAGCGGCGACGACGACGGCGAGCGCTACCGGCCGGGCGACCTCGATCCGCCGCCGAGGCTCGTCGTCGCCACGGCGGGCCCGCTCGGCGGGTGGGCGCAGCCCGGCGGTCCGTACCGCGCGGTGCCGCCACCCGGGCCGCTCGAGGACGCCTACGGCTGCGGCGACTCGTTCGCGGCGGGACTGACGTTCGGGCTGGCGGAAGGGCGCGAGCTCGACGACGCGCTGGCGCTCGCGGCAGCGTGCGGGGCGGAGGCGCTCACCCGCCGCGGCGCGCTCGGACGCGACGTCGCGGCCTGACGGTCCCCGGCGCCGACCGACGTTCAGACCGCGCGGGCGAGCGCCTGCGCGTAGACCGCGCGCGTGTCCTCGTCGAAGAGGACGAATCGAACGAGCTCGACCGTCTCCTGCTCGGCGAGTGCCTCCGCCGTCGCGCGGATCGCGACCGGCGCCGCCTCCTCCGGCGGGTACCCGTAGACCCCGGTCGAGATCGCAGGGAACGCGAGCGAGCGGCAGTCGAGCGCGGCGGCGAGCGCGACCGCCGCGCCGTGGCAGGCGGCGAGCGTCGCGGCCTCGCCGCTCCCGCCGCCCCGCCAGATCGGGCCGACGGTGTGGATCACGTGGCGGGCCGCCAGCCGGTAGCCGCCGGTCGCCTTCGCCTCGCCCGGCGCGCAGCCGCCGAGCGTCCTGCATTCGGCGACGAGCCCCGGCCCCGCCGCGCGGTGGATCGCCCCGTCGACGCCGCCTCCGCCGAGCAGCGACGCGTTGGCGGCGTTGACGATCGCGTCCACCGCTTCGGTCGTGATGTCGCCGCGCACGGTCTCGATGCGCACGGCCGGACCGTACCCCGGAAGGGGGAACGTGGGACAAATGAGTTGCGAGGTGGGGGATGGTGGTTTACTGTGGGGGAAAGTGGGAGACGCTCACGGAGCCCCCGATGCTGCTCGGCGAATACGAACACACCATCGACGACAAGAACCGGCTCACGCTCCCGGCGAGGTTCCGGGCGGCGTTCGCGCAGGGGATCGTCGTCACGCGCGGCATGGACGGATGTCTGTACGCGTATACGCAGGGCGCGTGGGACGGCCTCGTCGCGAGCCGGCTCGCCACCCTCGACCCGCTCAGCAAGGAGGGCCGTCGAATGCAGCGGTTCTTCTTCTCGGGCGCGGCCGAGGGGGAGCTCGACAAGCAGGGGCGCGTGAACGTCCCGGCGGCGCTGATGGAGCACGCAGGACTGGGGCGGGAGGTCGTGGTCGCGGGCGTGAACGACCACGTCGAGATCTGGGACCGCGAGGCGTGGAAGCGCGAGCTCGCGGAGGTCGAAGGGAGCGCGGAAGATGTTGCCGAACGCCTTGCCAAGCACGACTGACCACGTTCCCGTGCTGGCCCACGAGGTGGTCGACCTCCTCGCGGTGCAGCCCGGCGAGACGGTGGTGGACGCGACCTTCGGCGCCGGGGGGCACAGTGCGCTGCTCGCCGAGCGGCTCGGCGGCCGCGGGAAGCTGATCGGGATCGACCGCGACCCCACGGTGCGGCCGTACTTCGAGCGCTTCCAGCGGCGGTTCCCCGGCCTGCAGTCCCGCCTGCTGCGCGGCGAGTTCTCCGTCGTGCTGCGCCAGCTCGCCGACAACGGCGTCCAGGCGGACGCGATCCTGCTCGACCTCGGCGTGTCGTCGATGCAGATCGACCGCCCCGACCGCGGCTTCTCCTACGCGGCCGACGCGCCGCTCGACATGCGGATGGACCCGACGGCCGAGCTCTCCGCGCGCGACCTCGTGAACGAGGCGCCGGAGGCCGAGCTGGCGTCGATCTTCAAGCGGTACGGCGAGGAGCGGTACGCGAAGCCGATCGCCCGGGCGATCGCCCGGCGCCGCGCCGAGCGGCCGTTCGAGCGGACGGGCGACCTCGTGGAGACGGTCAAGGCGGCGATGCCCGCGCCGGCGCGGTTCGGCGACGGGCATCCCGCCAAGCGCGTGTTCCAGGCGCTCCGCATCGCCGTCAACGACGAGCTCGGCGCGCTCGAGGCCGCGCTGCCCGCCGCGGTGGAGATGCTGCGCCCGGGCGGCCGCCTCGCGGTCATCTCCTTCCACTCGCTCGAGGACCGCACGGTGAAGCGCTTCGTGCGCGACCTCGAGGCCGGCTGCGAGTGCCCGCCCGACTTCCCGATCTGTGTCTGCGGGAAGGAGCCGACGCTGCGCTCCGTCGTGCGCAAGGCGGTACGACCGGGCCCGCAGGAGACGGCGGAGAACCCGCGCGCGGGATCGGCGCGCCTCCGCGTCGCGGTGAAGACCTGATGGCCGCGTGGGCCGACAACGCCGCGCGGGTCCCGGCGCCCGCACCCCGGCCGCGCCGGAAGCCGGCGCAGCCGAAGCCCGCGCCGCGCACGCGGGCCCATGCGCGCCTCGCGCCCGTCGGCGGCGTGCTGTGGATCGCGCTGCTCGCGGCCCTCCTGGGCGGGATCGTGGCGCTGAACGTCGCCGTGCTGCAGGCGAACGTCCGCCTCGACGAGCTCGCGAAGGAGCGCGCGGACCTGCAGGCGGCGAACGCGGCGCTCTCGTCGCAGCTGTCGAGCGCCGGCGCGACCCCGCAGGTCGAGGCGCTCGCGCGGAAGCGGCTCGGGCTCGAGCCGGCGACGCCGGAGCAGACGACCTACGTGCAGCTGAAGCCGTCGCCGCGCCGGTGAGTCGCCGTCGCGGACAGGCCGTCGACCGCCGGATCCGGCTGCTGCTGGCGGTGCTGACGCTCGCCTTCGCCGCGACGCTCGGGCGCGCGGTGTGGGTTCAGGGCGTCCGCGCGGAGCCGCTCGCGCGGATGGCGCAGGGGCAGCAGCGCGAGCACGTCGACCTCCCCGCCCGCCGCGGAACGATCTACGACCGCACCGGGAGCCTGCTCGCGCTCGGCGAGCGGGCGACCACGGTCTACGCCGACCCGCGGCAGATCACGGAGCCGCGCGCGGTTGCGACGATGGTGGCGCGGGAGCTGGGCATCGACGCCGACCGGCTCGCCGGCGAGCTCGCGGACCGCAGCCGCGGCTTCGTCTACGTCGCGCGCCAGGCCGATCCCGAGCGGGCTGCGCGCCTCGCGAAGAAGGGCCTCGACGGCATCGGCACGTACGCCGAGGAGCGGCGGTCGTACCCGCAGCACTCGGTCGGCGCGCACGTCCTCGGGTACGCGGGGGTCGACAACCGGGGCCTCGCCGGGCTCGAGCGCTCGCTCGACGGCGTGCTGAGCGGCAAGGCAGGCAGCGAGACGGTCGTCCGTGATCCCTTCGGCCGCGTGATCGAGGTGGTCTCGCGCGTGCCCGAGCGGCAGGGACGCGACGTGTACCTCACGCTCGACCACACGATCCAGGCGCAGGCCGAGTCCGTGCTCGGCGAGACGGTGCGGAAGTGGGGCGCGAAGGCCGCGAGCGCGATCGTCCTCGACCCGCAGACCGGCGAGGTGCTCGCGATGGCCGTGGCGCCGGGGTTCGACGCGAACCGGTTCGGCCGGGTGCCGCCGGACCGGACCCGCAACCGCTCGGTGACCGACGTCTACGAACCCGGCTCGACGTTCAAGCTCGTGACCGTCGCCGGGGTCCTTTCGGAGGGGCTCGTGTCGCCCACGACCGGGTTCACGCTGCCGTACTCGATCCACGTCGCCGACCGCGTCATCCACGACTCGCACCCGCGCGGGACGGAGCGGATGAGCGTCGCGCAGATCCTCTCGCACTCGTCGAACGTCGGCACGGTGACCCTGGCCGAGCTGCTCGGCCGTGACGGCGTGCAGCGCTGGATCCGGAAGTTCGGCTTCGGGCGGCCGACGGGGATCGACTTCCCCGGCGAGAGCGCCGGCATCGTGCTGCGGTCGGAGCACTGGTCGGGCTCGACGATCGGCAACGTGCCCATCGGCCAGGGCATCGGCGTCACGCCGATCCAGATGGCGTCCGCGTACGCGGCGATCGCGAACGGCGGCGTGCTCGTCCAGCCGCACCTCGTGGCGCGGATCGGCGCCCGGCCCGAGGTCGCGCCGAAGCGGCGCCGCGTCGTCACCGAGGGCGTCGCCGCGACGCTGAAGACGCTCCTGCGCGGCGTCGTCGACGAGGGCGGCACCGGCACAGCCGCGGCGATCCCCGGCTACTACGTCGCCGGGAAGACCGGGACGGCGCAGAAGCCGGAGCCGGGTGGCGGCTACTCGTCGACCCGGTACGTCGCCTCGTTCGTCGGGTTCGTCCCGGCGACGAAGCCGCGGCTCGTCGTCCTCGTCAACGTCGACGAGCCCCCCCGCGCGCTCAGGGGCGGCGGCGGCGCGGCGCCCGCGGTGCCCGCGAACACACCGGTCGCGCAGCCGTAACAGGAAGTG
>JBLNEO010000130.1:0-6891 GCA_050262775.1 Pseudomonadota bacterium
GGGGGGGGCGGCGCGCCCGCCTCCCCCGGGGGGGGGGGGGGGGGGCCCGCCCCCGCGCCGCGGGCGCCCCCCCCCCCCCCCCCCGCGACCGTGCCTGGGCGCTCGCGCTCTATGCCGGCGCCACCGCGGCGGTGGTCGCGGCGACCGCGTGGCGCGTCCTGCGGACGAGGGAGCTGCCCGTGTGGGCCCTGCGGCTCTGGCCCGCGACCGCGGGCGTCGTCGCGGCCGAGGTCGTGCTCGCCGTCGCGCTCGGGCCGCGGACGTAGCGGGCGTCCCCGGCTGCCGCGCCGCGTACGCTCTGCGCGTGCCCCCGGTCGTCACCGCCGTCAGCCGCAGCCACGCGCATACCTTCTCGAAGCCGACGGTGCCGGCGATCCGCCTGCTCGCAGGCCTCGGGGTGGAGGGCGACGCGCACCTCGGCGCCACCGTGAAGCACCGCTCGCGCGTCCGGCGCGACCCGACCGCGCCGAACCTCCGCCAGGTGCACCTGATCCACGAGGAGCTCCACCGCGAGCTCCGGGACGCCGGGTTCCAGATCGGCCCCGGCGAGCTCGGCGAGAACGTCACCACGCGCGGCGTCGACCTCCTCGGCCTGCCCGCCGGGAGCCTGCTCCACCTCGGCGGTCATGCGGTCGTCGAGGTGACCGGGCTCCGGAACCCGTGCGTGCAGCTCGACCGTCACCGGCAGGGCCTGACGGCGGCCGTCCTCGCGCGCGACCCGGCGGGCGAGCTCGTCCGCAAGGCGGGGGTGATGGCCGTCGTGCGCGCCGAGGGCGAGGTGCGTCCCGGCGACGCGATCGTCGTGGAGCTGCCGCCGGAGCCGCACCGCGCGCTCGAGGTCGTCTAGTGGAGGGACGGATCGACTGGCGCGCCGGACGGACCTGGTACCGCGTCGCGGGCGAGGGCGGGCGGACGCCGCTCCTCTGCCTCCACGGCGGCCCCGGCTCGACGCACCACTACTTCGGCCCGCTCGAGCGGCTCTCGGGCGAGCGGCGCGTCGTCGTGTACGACCAGCTGGGCTGCGGCGCCTCCGACCGGCCCGACGACGTCGAGTGGAATCTCGCGCTCTTCCTCGAGGAGCTCGACGTCGTGCGAGAGCAGCTCGAGCTCGACCGCGTGCATCTGCTCGGCACCTCGTGGGGCGGCATGCTCGCGCTCGAGCACGCGCTCGCGCGGCAGGGGACGCTCGAGAGCCTGATCCTCAGCTCCACGCTCGCGAGCGCCGCGGAGTGGGCGGCCGAGGCGAGACGCCTCCGGGACGCCATCCCGGGCGACGACGACGTCGTCGAGCGCGAGTTCGAGGCGCGCCACTTCTACCGCCGCGGCGAGGAGCCGTCGGAGCTGCAGCGGATGCGCGCGGAGCGTGGAACCGCGGTGTACGAGGCGATGTGGGGCCCGAACGAGTGGACGATCACCGGCGCGCTCGAGGGGTGGGACGTCCGCCCGCGCCTGCGGGAGCTGACCCTTCCGACGCTCGTGCTGCGCGGCGCGCACGACCTGTCCACCGAGGGCATCGCGAAGACGCTCACCGACGGGATCCCCCACGCGGAGGCGGTCGTGCTGGCGGAGAGCTCGCACACCCCCGTGCTCGAGGAGACGGAGCGGTACCTCGACGCCGTCTGCGCGTTCCTCTACCGCGTCGAGGCGCGCTAGCGTTCGCCCCCGTGCCCGTCCTCGCCTGGTCGCCTGCGGACACCGCGATCCTCGTCGCCGCGATGAACGGCGTCCTCGTCCTGCTCATCGCGTGGCTCGCGCTCTACACCGTCCGCGCCGTGCGGAGCCTGCAGGACCATCACCGGATCCTCAGCAGCCTCGCGACGGTGCGCGGCCTCGTGCAGGCGCTCGAGGAAGGAGCGGCCGTGGGCGGCCTCCCGACCGAGGTGCGGACGCGGATCTACGCCGCGATCGACGAGCAGCTCGACATCGCGAGCGGCGAGTACATGCGCGTCGAGGGCGGCGCACGCGGCGAGGTCCCGACCTAGGGGCGGAGGTGCGCGAGCGGGACGCCCGCCTCGGCGGCGAGCCGCTCCGCGACGAGCGACCGGTGGCAGGCCTCCGGGTCGCGCTCGACGCACAGCAGCGCGGCGGCGCCGTCGTCCGGCAGGAGCGCGACCACCGGGGCGAGGTCGGCAGGGTCGAGGATCTCCGTCGCGTAGCGGTGGACGTACTCGGGCGCGAGCGCGCCGCGGGAGCGCCTGCCGGCACCGAGGCGCTCGTCCTCGCGGTACTGGAGCTGCCGCAGCTCCGTGGTCGGGGCGAGCTCCTGCCGATGCTCGTACGCGATCCCCGCGGCGTCGAGCGCCGCCGTCAGCTGCCCTGCGTTCGCCCACGCGTACTCGGCGCCGCGGACGCCGCGACGCTGACGGACGTCGAGGAGCAGCCGCACGTCGGCGTCGCGGAGCGCCCCGAGGAACGCGTCCCACGTCCATCCGTACACCCCGATCGTGACGAGCGACGGCACCCGACGATCCTCGCAGAGCGGCGCCGGTCGACAGGGGCCGGGGCGACGGCGCGCGCCGCCCCGGCCCCTCGCGCTAGGGCCGGCTGGCCGCGGCCGGTGCCTCGACGACGCCTGCCGGTGCCGCCTCGCGGTCGTGCGGCGGCTCGATGGTGATGTTCGGCAGCAGCCGATCGAGCCAGCGCGGGATGTACCAGGCGCGCTCGCCCATCAGCGTCAGGAACGCCGGGACGAGCGTCATCCGGACGACGAGGGCGTCCGTGAGGATCGCGATCGCGAGCAGGATCCCGAACTCCTTCGAGATCCGGTCGGCGGTGAGGGTGAACGCCGCGAAGACCGTGCCCATGATCAGCGCGGCGGCGACGACGACGCGACCGATCGCCGCGATGCCGTGCTCGACCGCGTCCCGCGTCACGAGGCCGTGGACGTGCTCCTCGCGGATGCGGCTCATGATGAAGACCATGTAGTCCATCGAGAGCCCGAACAGGATCGCGAACGCGATCGGGGGCACGAACGTCTCGATCGGCCCCGTCCGGTCGAGACCCGTGAAGCGGAGCAGGTAGCCCTCCTGGACGATCAGCGTCAGGACGCCGAACCCGACGAACGCCGACAGGAGCGTCGTGATCGCGGCCGTCAGCGAGATCACGATCGAGCGGAACGCCATCGCGAGCACGATGAAGGTCACGCCGATCACGTAGAGCAGGAAGAACGGCAGCCGCTCCATGATCCGGTCGGCGATGTCCGCGAACGCGGCCGTCAGGCCGGAGACGTACGCGACCGAGTTGCCGCCGGCGGTCGCGGCGGGGACGACGTCGGTGCGCAGGCGGTGGACGAGATCGTCCGTCGCCTTGTCCTGCGGCGCGGACGACGGGGTGACGAACACGATCCCCACCGTCTTCTCGTCGTTGAGCTGCGGCTCGGCGACGGACGCGACACCGTCGAGCGCGCGGACGCGGTCGTAGATCCGCTGCGGGGCACCCGCGTCGCCGTTGACATCGACGACGATCGGGATCGGCCCGTTGAACCCCGGGCCGAAGCCCTCCGCGAGCAGGTCGTACGCGCGGCGCGCGGTCTGGCCCTCGGGCTGCGTCCCCTGATCGGACGCGCCGAGGCGGACGAGCCCCGACGTCGACGCGAGCGCCAGGCCGGCGAGCAGCAGGACGACGAACAGGATCGTCGCCCTCCTCGTCACGAACCGGCCCCAGCGCCCGACGACCGACCGCTCGCGGGCGGCCTCCGAGTCGTCGAGCGGCCTGAGGAACGGCACCTTCAGGCGGTCGATCTTGTGGCCGAGCTTCGCGAGCACCGCGATCAGCAGCGAGTTCGCGATCAGCACCGTCGTGAGGACGCCGAGCGCCGAGCCGATGCCGAGCTTCGTCACGAAGTCGAGGCCGAAGAACGCGAGCCCCGTCACCGAGATCGCGACCGTCAGGCCGGCGAACAGCACGGCGCGCCCCGCGGACGCGCCGGCCTCCGCGGCCGCGTCGCGCGGCGGCAACCCCTCGTGGAGGAGCTGCCGGAAGCGCGTGACGATGAACAGCGAGTAGTCGATGCCGACGCCGAGCCCGATCATCGACACGAGCAGCGGCGTGATCGTGTTGATGTCGGTGAGTCCCGCGAGGATGAACAGCAGCAGGAACGCGCTCATGAGCGCCGCGAGCGCGAGCGCGATCGGCATCGCGGCGGCGACGAACGTCCGGAAGACGACGAGCAGCACGAGGAGGGCTGCGAAGAGGCCGAGCATCTCCTGTGTGCCCTGCTCGATCGGCGGGAACTCCGCGTCGCCGTTGAACTCGGCCGTGACCCCGGCGGGCTCGACCGTCGACCGCACGGCGTCCTCGACGGCGACGACCGCCTCGCGGTCCTTGTCGTAGATCACCCGGTCGAACTGGGCCTCGGCGTACGCGATCCGCCCGTTGTCCGAGAACGTCTGGTCGCTGAACGGGTCGCCGACGCTCTCGACGCCCGCGCGGTCCTTCGTCGCCTTGAACGGCGACGTCTGGATCTTCGCGACGGCGCGCTCGATCGCCGCCTTGCGCGCCGGCGTGTCGAGGCGCTGGCCCTCCGGCGCGGCGAACACGAGGTTGAGCACGCCTCCCTGCTCGGACGCGAACTCCGACTCGATCAGGTCGGTCGCCTTCTGCGTGTCCGAGCCCGGGATCGAGAACTCGTCCTTCAGCCCTCCGCCGACGGTCCAGACGAGCGCGACGAGGACGGCGACGATCCCGACCCATCCGAGCGTGACGCGCCCGGGATGCGTCGCGCAGGCCCGCGCCCAGCGTGCGAGCGCGCCCGTCGACATGCGCTCGTGCGCGGCGAGCCGTGCCCCCGCCCGCGGCGGCGCCCCGTCGCCTCTCGTGTCGGTCCCGTATCCGGTCATCGATCCACTCCCCTCGTCGGTCGCATTCCGTCCTTAGACGGCTCGCCCAGCCGAAGATCATCGCTGGCTCGTCGGCGACCCGATAGGGGGCTATCCGAACCTTTTCCCGCCCTGCCGGATCCATCGTCACCCGTCGCGGAATCCGCTGACGGGAGACCGCGGAGGCCCCGATGCCGCGGTGTCGCCGCGCGGCGAGGGTCGGCGGCGAGGTCCCGTGGACGCGACGCTCGAGCACGTCCTCGAGGGGCCGTCGGCGGCGCCGCCGCGGTCCGGCCGCGGCGCGCCGGCCCCGGCCGCGCGGCGGGCCGCCGCCGGGTCGATCGACGCGCTCCTCGTCGTCGGCGCCCTCGCGCTCGTGCTCGCCACCAGCCTCGCGGTCGCGACGGACGAGGCGGTCGCGTGGGTCGCCCTCGGCTGGGCGCTGCTGTTCGCCCCGCTCTACTTCGCGCTCTACCACGCCTTCGACACCGGCGCGACGCCGGGACAGCTCGAGCTCCGCCTCGGTCTCCGCTGCGCCGGATCCGACGAGCGGCCGTCTCCGGCGCGTGCCCTCGGGCGCGCGTACCTCCGCCTCCTGTTCTGGCTCCTCCTCGTCCCGGCGGTCGCCGATCTCGTGGTCCTGGCAGCGTCGGGCCGCTCCCTCGCCGACCGGCTGACGCGGACGACGGTCGTGCGGATCGCGCTCGACGGGCCGGTCCACGAGCTGGTCGAGCCGACGGTGCCGGCGCTCCGGGAGGTGTTCGAGCCGGCGGCCGGGGCGGGGAGCTACCTCGCGCGGGGACTGTCCCTGCTCGAGGCGCGACCGCGGCTGCTGCTCGGGCCGGTCGTGGTGGTCTACGGGGCGCTGCTCGTGCTCGCGATCGTGCTCGGCCTGCTCATCGTGGCGGACACGCCCGCCGACCCGGAGGCCGTGCTCTTCTTCGTCGAGGCCGCGCTGCTCCTCCTCGTCAGCGGGGTCTACTGGACGCAGGCCGTGATCGTGATCGCGGCGGAGGACGCGCGCACCGGGCGCAACCCGCCGCTGCGCCGGGTCGTCGCACGGGCCGTGCGTCGGACGAACGCGCTGTCGGCCGTGCTCGCGCTGCTCCTCGTCGTGGCGCTCCTGCTCCAGCCGCTCCTCCCGGCGTTCCTCCTCGTCGGACGGCTGACGCTCGTCGCGCCGGCACTCGTGCTCGAGGACCGCCGGGTGTTCGGCGCGTTCGCCCGCAGCTGGCAGCTCACCGCCGGCCGCACCTGGCGCACGCTGGGGCTCGTGCTCGTCAGCGGGCTGCTGCTCACGGTCGGCCCGACGCTCTTCGCGATCGCGCTCGGGGCGGCCGTCGCCGCCGCCGGTGCCCCGTGGGTCTGGCCGGTCGGACTCGCGGCGTACGCGGCCGCCTTCCTCGTCGTGCTCGCGTGGCTCGGCGCCGCGTGGTCGCTCGTCTACGAGGACGCGCGCCGCCTCGTCCCGCCGCGGGAGCGGCGCTGATGCTCCCGCTGACGGACATGGTCAGGCCGCGCCGGCGTCCGTGGGTGACGCTCGCCCTCCTCGGGGCGAACGTCGCGGTCTGGGCTGCGTACCAGCTACCGGCCGGCCTGGAGGCGTCCGTGGAGGAGGTCGGCTTCCGCGCGTGCTCGCTCGCGGGCGACTGCTCGGGCGATCCGACCTCGTGGACCGTGACGGCCACGACGTCGATGTTCGCGCACGGCGGCTGGGCGCACCTCGTCGGGAACATGGCGTTCCTGCTCGCGCTCGGGCCGCGCGTCGAAGGCGAGCTCGGCGCGCTGCGCTACGCGTGTCTCTACCTCGCGGCCGGGTACGCGGCGACGTTCGCGGAGGCGGGGGCGGAGCTCGCGTTCATGACGCACGCCGAGACGGACGTCCCGTCGATCGGTGCGAGCGGCGCGATCTCGGCCGTGATGGCCGCGTACCTCGTCCTGTTCCCGTTCGCACGGATCCTGACGCTCGTCCTGCCGATGTTCTTCCTGCGCGCCCCTGCCCTCGCGTTGCTCCTCGTGTGGTTCGGCCTGCAGGCGCTGGAGGCGACCTACGGCCTCACGCATCCGTCGGCGG
>JBLNEO010000131.1:0-4055 GCA_050262775.1 Pseudomonadota bacterium
GCGGCGACCTCGGCATCTCGTGCGAGAGGGGAGTCGGGAGGCACCAGGCTCGCCGGATCGATGGACTTCCGGCGTCCCGAGTGCATTCGGAGCACCATCGCGAGACGGCCGGCAAGAATGCTGAGCTCTCCCCGCAGCAGGGGCCGGGCAAGTGTTAGGCATTCCCGAGCGGTCAGCACTCCCCCGGTGCGTTCGGTCCATCCAATGGATCCGATCCGATCGGTGGGTCGTGGCTGGCTCACGGGGGCTCCCAGTTCGGTCGGTGGGTGTCGCGGTCAGGTGGCGGGGACGAGCACGCCGACGAGTCACCAAGCCAGCGCCGGGGCATCTGTGACAGCCGTCGATGCGCCGCTCGACGCATTCGCTTGCAGGATCCGCGGGATGATGCCGGACCGGGGTCCCTGTTCGCGTGCACGACGAGCGACGCGACCGGTTGGAAAGCCGGCGGGCGATTCCGCCGACATTGGCAACGAACGTTGCCGCTTTGCAGGAAGTTTTACGGGAGCGACGGGACTCGAACCCGCGACCTCCGGCGTGACAGGCCGGCGTTCTAACCAACTGAACTACGCCCCCGAGCGCCGCGACAGTGTAGCCGCACGGCGGGGGAGCCGAGCACGGGCCCGTTGCCGTTCTCCGGGCGACCGTCGGGGTTTTCCGGCGGCTCGCGAAACCCCGACGCGGCGAGCACCGCCGGCGTGTCGGCGGCCTTCCACGGCGTCGCGTCGGCGGTGGAGCCGCCTGATTCGGAACTGCCGCGCGCTGCCGCCCGGGCCTTCTCCTCGAGGTGCGTAGCCTACTGCGCGTGACCGCGATCGACTGGTGCGCGCTCGCCGTCGTCGCAGTCGCGGCGGTGCTTGGCTTCCGCAAGGGGCTCGTCGCGGGCGCGCTCGCGGTCGCCGGCGTCGCGGTGGGCGCCGTCGTCGGCAGCAGGCTCGCGCCGGCGCTGCTCCCCGGCGGCGACACGTCGGCGTACACGCCGCTCGTGGCGCTCGCCGGTGCGGCGGTCGGCGCGCTCGTGCTCGAGACGGCGGGGACGCTCGCGGGCGGCGCGCTCCGCCGGTCGCTCCGCCTGACGCCCCTCGCGCCGCTCGACGCGATCGGCGGTCTCGTCCTCGGCGCGGCGGCAGGGCTCGCACTCGTCTGGGTGGCGGGCGCGGTGGCGCTGCACGTCCCGGGGCAGCCGGAGCTGCGGCGCGCGGTGCAGCGATCGGAGGTGCTGGCGCGGCTCAACGACGTCGTCCCGCCGGCGCGGCTGCTCGACGCCATCCAGCGCGTGGATCCGTTCCCGTCGATCGTCGGCCCGGCCGGCCCGTCCGAGCCGCCCGACCCGGCGACGCTGCGGCGGCCGGGCGTCCGCGCGGCCGCGTCCAGCGTCGTCCGCGTCCTCGGTACCGCGTGCGGGCTCGGCGTCTCCGGCAGCGGCTGGGTCGCGGCGCCGGGGCTCGTCGTCACCGCGGCTCACGTCGTCTCGGGCCAGCGCGACACGGTCGTCGAGCCGCCGGGCGCGCGGCGCCTGCGTGCGCGCGCGGTCGCGTACGACCCGCGGAACGACGTCGCCGTGCTGCGCGTCGACGGGTTGCGCGCACGGCCGCTCCGGTTGGGTGCGGGCACCCCGGGCCTCTCGGTCGCGATTCTCGGCTACCCGGAGAACGGGCCCTTCGCCGCCAGCCCGGGGCGGCTCGGACGGACGGCCACGGTGATCTCCCAGGACGCGTACGGCCGCGGCCCGGTGCGCCGGGCGGTGACGGCGCTCGCGGGCGAGGTCCGCCACGGCAACTCCGGTGGGCCGGCCGTCGACGAGCGCGGCGACGTGGAGGCGACGGTGTTCGCGTCTCGCATCGGGTCGAGCGGCGGCTTCGGCGTCCCGAACGACATCGTGCGCGAGGTGCTCGACGCCGCCGGAGCACCGGTGTCCACGGGGCCCTGCGCCCGCTAGGCGAGCAGGTCGAGCACACCGAGCGGCCGCCGGAACGGCGCCACGACGTAGATGCCGGCGGCCTTCTCGCGCGCCTCGGCGGTGAGCTCGCGCGCGAGCTCGAGCCCGACGTCCCGCGCAGCCGTCCCCGCCGCGCGTAGCCGCTCCTGCACCGGCTCGGGCACGACGATGCCGGGCACCTCGTTGTGCAGCCGCTGTGCCAGCTGCAGGCTCGGCAGCGGCCAGACGCCGACGAGCAGCGGGACCGGCGAGGCGCCGCCGAGCCGCGCGAGGAAGCGGTCGAGGAACGACAGGTCGAAGAGCACCTGCGTCATCGCGAACCGCGCCCCGGCCTCGAGCTTGCGCTCGAACCGCCGCAGCTCCGTGTCGAGGTCGTCCGCCGACGGGTTGACCGCCACGCCGCAGAAGAACGAGGTGGGGGCGTCGATCGCGCGGCCGTGGTAGTCCTCGCCGCGGTTGAGCGCGGTCACGATCTCGGTGAGCCCGATCGCGTCGACCTGGTAGACGCCGCGGGCGCCCGGGTAGTCGGCCTCCTCCGGCGGGTCGCCCGTGACCGCGAGCACGTTGCGAACGCCCTCCGCGTGCGCGCCGAGGAGCAGGGACTCGAGCCCGGCGATCGTCGAGTCGCGCGTCGTCAGGTGCGGGATCGTCTCCATCCCGGTCGCCCGCTCGATCGCGACGGAGACCATCATCCCGCTCATGCGCGCACGCGCGCGCGGGTTGTCGTTGACGTCGACGAAGTGCGCCTTCCCGGACGCCCGCAGCGCCGAGGCCGTCTCGAGCAGCGCCCCCGCGTCCGCGCCGAGGGGCGGGTCGAGCTGCACCGAGACGACGAACTCGCCGCGGCGGAGCATCCCTGCGAGCTCGGTCTGCTCGTCGCTCGGCGTCGCCGGGACGAGCAAGTCGCGCTCGCGTGCGACGAACGTCACCGTCGGCTCGCGGCCGGTGTCGATCGCCGCACGGATGGCGGCGATCTGCGCGGGCGTCGTCCCGCAGCAGCCGCCGACGATCCCGGCACCGAGGCGACGCGCCTGCGCGGCGAACTCCGCGAAGTAGTCCGGGGTCGCGTGCGGGTACACGATCCGGTTGCCCGAGAGCGAGGCGAGGCCGATGTTCGGCAGCGCCGCGAGCACGCGCCCGTCGTCGGCCATGTCCGTCAGCGCCGTGAGCGCCGCCTGCGGCCCCGCGCCGTGGTTGGCGCCGACCGCCGCGACGCCGAGCGCCGTGAGCCGGTCGGCCGCCTCGCGGGCACCGACGCCGCCGAGCGTCTGCCCGTCCGTGTCGAACGTCATCAGCGCGACGATCGGGAGCCCGGACACCGCCTGGATCGCCCGCACCGCGGTCTCCAGCTCGTCGAGGTCGTAGAACGTCTCGACCATGAACAGGTCGGCGCCGCGGCCCTCGAGCACGGAGGCCTGCTCCGCGAAGAGGTCGGACCGCGCCTCGCCCCGCAGCTCGACGTCGCCGACGGGGCCGATCGCGCCGGCGATGAAGACGTCGGCGCCCGTGACCTCGCGCGCCTCGCGCGCGAGCCTCACGGCCGTCGAGTTGATCCGCTCGAACTCGTCCTCGAGGAAGTGCGACGCGAGCTTCGGCCGGTTCGCGCCGAACGTGTTCGTCTCGATCAGCTCGGCACCCGCGCGGATGTAGGCGACGTGCACCGAGACGACGCTCTCCGGTGCGCGGAGGTTCGCCTCCTCGGGGCACCGCAGGCGCGGTACGGCGTCCGAGATGAGCGCACCGAGCCCGCCGTCGGCGACGATCGGCGGTCCCGACGCGAGGCGCTCGAGCAGGTTCCCGGCCACCGCCCGACTGTAGTGAAGCGGGCAAGTCAACCGCCTTCGGGTGATGGATCAACCGGCCGGCGCACGGCGATAGTGGTGGGGCAACGCACGTTCCCAACCCGGCCCGATGCGGCGGGGCCGAAGGAGCGGCGCACGGCTCGTCCGGCCCGATGCGGCGGGGCCCGGCGGCCGAAGGATCGAGGCGGCCCCGATGCGGCGGGGGCGGCTTCGCGACAAGAGCGGCTCCGACATCGGGGCCGATCGGAGGGGCGCTGCCCGGGCGGCGGTCGCGCCCCTCACTCCTTGGGCCGGCGTCGGCTCCCGCCCGGCAGAGC
>JBLNEO010000132.1:0-19196 GCA_050262775.1 Pseudomonadota bacterium
CGACTATCCTCGGACGCGTGGAGGCGACAGGCCTGACGTCGCTCGTGACCGCCGGCGGGTGTGCCGCGAAGTACTCCGCGGCACGCCTCGAGGAGCTGCTCCGCGGCTTCGTCCCGGCGGAGGCGGAGAACCTCCTCGTCGGGCTCGACCCGGCGGACGACGCCGCCGTCTACCGCCTCGACGACGATCGCGCGCTCGTGTTCACGCTCGACTTCTTCCCGCCGCTCGTCGACGATCCGCGCGCCTTCGGCGCGATCGCGGCCACGAACGCGCTCAACGACGTCTTCGCGATGGGCGGCACGCCGCTGCTCGCGCTCTCCATCGCGTGCTTCCCGGAGGACCTCGAGCTCGGCGTCGTGCGCGCGATCTTCGACGGCGCGGACGAGCGGGTGCGGGCGGCGGGCGCGATCCTCGCGGGCGGCCACACGCTGCGCGACGAGCAGCCGAAGTACGGACTCGCCGTCGTCGGCACCGTGCGCCCCGACGCCGTGTGGCCGAAGGCGGGCGCACGCCCCGGCGACGCGCTGTTCCTGACGAAGCCGCTCGGCACCGGTCTCGTGCTCCACGGCCACAAGCGCGGGCTCGCGGACGACGTCGCGCTCGACGAGGCGGTCCGCTGGATGACGACGCTCAACGGGGACGCCGCCGACGTGCTGCGGCCGTTCGAGCCGAGCGCGGTCACGGACGTCACCGGCTTCGGCCTCCTCGGGCATGCCCACGAGATGGCGTCGAGGAGCGGTGTCCGGATCGCGCTCGACGCGGCGTCGCTCCCGGCACTGCCCGGCGCGCTCGAGACGGCGGGCGCGGGAGAGCGCACCGGCGGCGACGGGCGGAACCGCGACTTCGCGGCCGCGCACGTGACGGCGGAGGTCGCCGACGAGGTGCTCGCGCTCGCCTACGACCCGCAGACTGCCGGCGGCCTGCTCGTCTCGCTGCCGTCGGAGCGTGGCGCCGTGCTGACGGCGTCCTTCGCCGCACGGAGCCTCTTCCTCGCCCGGATCGGACGCGTCGAGGATGGCGCGGGCGTCACGCTGGCGTAGCTCTACACTCGGGGCATGGCGGTCGAGTCCACGCGCGTCGCGCGCGCCCGCACGCGCGAGCTGTCGCCGACCGCGTTCCGTCGGCTCGCGTACGCATCCGCCCTCTCGCTGTACCTGATCGTGATCTCCGGCGGCCTGGTGCGCCTCACGTCGTCGGGACTCGGCTGCGAGTCGTGGCCGGGCTGCCAGGCGGGCTCGTTCTTCCCGGCGGACAGCCACCACGCCTTCGTCGAGTTCGGCAACCGCGTCTTCAGCCTCGTCCCGATCGCGCTGTCGCTGGCGCTCTGGATCGGCGCGTGGCGGACGGCGACGCTGCCCCGCTGGGTGACGTGGGTGGCCGGGCTGACGTTCCTCGGCACGATCGGCCAGGCGCCGCTCGGCATGGTCACGATCTACTCCGACCTGCACCCGCTGCTCGTGCTGTCGCACTTCGTCCTCGCCCTCGTCGTCCTGGCGGGCGCCGTCGTCGTGGCCGTCGAGGCGCTCGGGCACGAGCGCGGGTGGGCGCGGCCGGCGCTGCCGCGCTGGGTGCGGCCGGCGTCGCTCGTCCTCGCGGCCTCGTGCGGCGTCCTCGTCGTCACCGGGACGCTCTCGACGGCGGCCGGCCCGCACTCGGGCGGCGCGGACATCCGGCGCTTCGGCAATCTCGTCGACGCCGTGTACGTCCACGTGCGCGCGACCGCCGTCTTCGGCGTGCTCCTCGCCGCGCTGCTCGCGTGGGTGTGGCGCAGCCGCGCCGCCGTGCCCGGGATCGTCCGCGTGGGCGCGACCCTCCTCGTCGTCCTGCTCGCGCAGATGGCGGTCGGCGAGATCCAGTGGCGGTCGGCCCTCCCGTGGGGCGTCGTGCTCGTCCACGTCGGGCTCGCCGCCGCGATCTGGGGGCTGACCGTGCTGCTCGCGACCGTGCTCTGGCGCACGCCGGCCCCCCTCGCGCGAACGTAGACTGGGTCGATGGAGGAGCTCCGCATCGTGGAGCGGCCCGCGCTCCGGCGCCCGGTGCTCGTCGCGGCGTTCCGCGGCTGGAACGACGGCGGCCAGGGCGCGACGCTCGCGGCCGGCCACCTCGCGCGCGAGTGGAACGCGACACGGTTCGCGGAGATCGACCCCGAGGGCTTCTACGACTTCCAGGCGACGCGGCCGCACGTCTCGCTCGTCGACGGGCTCTCGCGGCGGATCGAGTGGCCCGAGAACGAGTTCTTCCACGCGGCCATGCCCGGCGCCGACCGCGACGTCGTGATCCTGATCGGGATCGAGCCGAACCTCCGCTGGCGGACGTTCACCGACATGATCGTCGGCCTCGCCCGCGACCTCGGCGTCGAGCTCGTCGTCACCCTCGGCGCGCTGCTCGCGGATGTCCCCCACACGCGGCCGTCACCCGTCACGGGCAGCGCCACCGATCCCGCGCTCGTCGAGCGGCTCGGGCTGCAGGCGTCGCGGTACGAGGGCCCCACGGGGATCGTCGGCATCCTCCACGACGCCTGCCGGCGCGAGGGCATCGACTCCGTCTCGCTGTGGGCCGCGGTGCCGCACTACGTCTCGCTCGCGCCGAGCCCGCGTGCGGCGCTCGCCCTGTCGCAGCGGCTCGCCGACCTCCTCGGCACGTCGGTGCCGACGGTCGACCTCGAGGAGGCCTCGAGTCGGTACGCCGAGCAGGTGAGCGACGCCGTCGCGACGGACGAGGAGACGCAGGCCTACGTCGAGGAGCTCGAGCGGCGCAGCGACGAGATCGACCCGGACGAGCTGCCGTCGGGCGACGCGCTCGCCGAGCAGCTCACGCGGTTCCTGCGCGAGCGCGAGAACGACGACGACGAGCCCGACGTCGCCCGCGGGCAGTAGCGCCGAGTCCTAGGAGGCGGCCTCGACGGCCGGCCCGTCGCTCGGCTGCCCGTCGACCCCCGCACGCTGGGCGGCCGGCTTCCGCCTGCGTCGCCGCCGCGGCTTCGCCGCCGCGCCGTCGCCGTCGCCGTCGGCGGTGGGCGTCTCGGGCCGGTCGGCGGTCGCGGAGGGCGTCCCGTTCTGCGCGGCGTCGGGTGCCGCGGCGTCGCCCTTCTTCTTCCGCCGACGTCGGCGCCGCTTGCTCGGCGCGCTCTTCGGCGCGGGGAGGTTCTCGGCGAGCGCGGCGGCGACCTCGGGCAGGGGCGCGATCTGCTCACGCGCCGCGTCGATCAGCTGGTTCGCGCGCGGCGTGTAGCCCTCGGCCGACGCGAGCAGCGCCACGCCGACGCCGAGCGGCTGCTCGCGTGCGGCGTTGACGAGCTTCGCCGCGTTCTCCTCGTGCCGGTGCCCGCGCGAGTTCGCGAGCGCGCCGAGGAGCCGCTTCGCCTCGGGGAACTCCGCCGAGGCCCGCCGGTCCTGCGCCTTGCGCGACGCGCGTGCGAGGCGCCACGTCCAGCGGGCGAGGATCTGCTCGGGCGCGTCCGGCTTGCCGTCGGCGATCGCGCGGAGCAGCGTGCGGATTCCCGGCAGCCGGTCCTTCTCCCACGGCGGGGCCTGGGTCACGAGTGTGACGAGGTCGTCGAAGTCCGCCCGCTCGACCCTCATCGACACTCGGTCGGCGAGCGCCATCATCCGCAGGCGCCGGTTCGGGTTCTCCGCGGCGCAGGTCGCGAGGAACGTCTCGAGCGCACCCTTCGAGGCGCGGCCCTCCGTCAGCTTGAGCACGAACGCCGCGCGCTCGTCGAAGCGGATCTGCCGGCCGGCGATCGACGCCCAGAAGCGCTGCTCGTCCTCGTCGAGGAACTTCGGGTCGACTCGCTGCCACTCGCGCTGGATCACCGCGAGCCGGCGGCGGACGTCCGGCGTCACGGGGACGAGCCACGGCGCCGGCGAGAGCTTGCGCCGCGCGCGCCGCTGATGGCGCCGCCGGGGCGCCGGCGTGACGCGCGCGCCCTCGCGGTAGAAGTCGGCGTCGAGCAGCGAGTGGAGCGAGACGACCCGCTCCGAGTGCGTCGCCCCCTTCGGGACGAAGTCGACGACGACGCCCGCCTCCTTGCGCGGGTGGAGCCGCATGATCCGGCCGATCCGCTGCTGGTAGACGCGCTTCGACGCCGTCGGGGCGAGGTGCATGCACACCGTCGCACGTGGGGAGTTCCAGCCCTCGGCGAGGAGCTGGGCGTTGATGAGGATGTTGATCTCGCCGCGTTCGTATGCCGCGAGCGTCTCCGCGAGGCGGACCGGAGGCGTCTTCCCGCTGACGGCCTCCGCCTTGAGCCCGACGGCGCGGAACTCCTGCGCGAGGTTGTACGCGTGCTCGACGCCCGCCGCGTAGACGATGCCGGGCGTGTTGTCGAACCGGTCGCGGTAGAGCGACGCGGCGGCCTGGTTCAGCGCCTGGTGGTCGAGGGTCTTGGCCAGGATCTCCTGGTCGAAGTCGCCGCCGACGATCGGCACGGAGTTGATCGCGGCGACCGGCGGCACGCGGAGGTCGCGCAGCGGCGCGATCAGCCCCCGTCGCGCCGCCTCGGCGAGCGGGAGATCGTCCACGGACGCGGGGAAGACGTCGGAGACCTGCTTCGCGATCAGCTGCTCCGTCGCGGTCATGCCGATGTAGATCGGCTCGGAGAAGGC
This sequence comes from Pseudomonadota bacterium, assembly GCA_050262775.1. Taxonomy (GTDB): domain Bacteria; phylum Actinomycetota; class Thermoleophilia; order Gaiellales; family Gaiellaceae; genus DATHTC01. The sequence goes on from JBLNEO010000132.1 coordinate 4,608, forward strand.
GCGGATCGCCGCCGACGTCTTGTCCCCGAGCGCGGTGTGCGCCTCGTCCGCGATCACGAGGTGGTAGGCGTCGCGCGAGAGCTCGTGGTGGTGCCGGGCGAACCAGGCGTACGTCTGGATTGTCAGCGGGTTCGGCCGCGGCGGCGTCCTGCCGGTCAGGATCGCCTCCGCGAACCGGTCGCCGTAGCCCTCCGTCTTCAGGTCGCGCGTGAACTGGTCGACGAGCAGGCGGCGGTGGGTGAGGATCAGCACGCCGAGCGTCCGGCCCGCCTCGACGAAGCCGGCCGCCGCGATCGTCTTGCCCGAGGCGGTGGGATGGCGGAACCGGAACCGCCGCACGGCGCCGGGATCGTCGCCCTCGAACCCCTCCTGCTCGGGCTCCTCGTCGAGCGACGCCGCGAGGCCGAGCTCGTCCTCGAGCTCGTCGTCGGGCTCCGCCTCGGCCTCCGCGTGCCCGTTGCCGTTGCCGTTCTCGGCCGCGGTCTCCTCCTGGAGCGCGATCAGCTCCGTGAGCATCCCGGCGAGCGCGTCCACCTGATGGCGTCGCAGCTCGGTTCCGGAGGCGAGCGTGGGCGTCTCCTGGCTGAGGACGCGCTCGAGCCCGAGCATCAGCCCCCAGTTGACCCTCCACCGCGACGACGGCACCGCGCTGCCCGCGTCCAGCTCGGCGAGTGCGTCGTCGAGCGCACGGCGGCGTGCCGTCCCGGGCGCGAGCCCGGTGGCCGGGTCTTCGTTCGGCCGGAGGAACGGCTCCCCCGCCCAGGCCTCTGCGCGCTTCGCGGCGTCGGCGAGGGCGTCAAGCGCGTCCGGCGTGATCGTCGGCTGCTCTGTCGTGACTGGCATCGCGGCAGCGCCCTGTGGCGCTGCGTTCCCTGCTGAGGAATCCGCCGCTCGCTCTAACCCCTGGTGCGAGCGTCGCTCCTCGGAGCATACCTCACGGATCGGCGTGCGGGGCGACGATCGGCGTAGGCAAGCGGTTTACGCCGGTCAGGCGGGCGTCGCCGCGCGCACCTCGGCGAGCGGCATTCCCACCGTCCGGGCGGAGATCCCCGTCTGGTCGAGGTGCTTCGTGATCCCGCCGAGCCAGAACGGGAAGCCGGCGCCGAGCAGCAGCCCGAGGTCGACGTCTGCCGCGTCGGCGGCGACGCCTTCCTCGAGCAGGTGCCGGATCTCGTCCGCCATCGCCGCGAGCGCGGCGTCCGTGATCTCCTCGACCGACCGCGGTGCGTGCTCGGCGACGACCACCTCCTCGCTGCCGTCCGCGAAGTTCCGCAGCGTCGGCGAGAGCGGGAAGCGGTCGGGGTAGGCCTCGTGCATCGTCTCGAGCACGTGGTTCGCGACGCGCGGGCCGACCATCTGCAGCAGCACCGACGGCGCCATCGGCAGCCCGAGGCGGAGGATCGCCTCGTCGGTCTCCTCGACCGTGTTGCCGTGCTCGAGCGCGTCCATCAGCACGCGCGTCATGCGCGTCAGCACCCGGTTGACGACGAAGCCGGGCGCGTCCTTCACGAGGATCGCGCGCTTGCGCAGCCGCTTCACGAGGTCGGAGGCGGTCGCGAGCGTGACGTCGTCGGTCTCGGCCGTGCGGACGAGCTCGACGAGCGGCATCACGGCGACCGGGTTGAAGAAGTGCACGCCCACGAGCCGCTCGGGGTGCGCGAGGTCGGCCCCCATCTCGGTCACCGACAGCGAGGACGTGTTCGTGGCGAGGATGCAGTCGTCGCCGACGACCGCTTCGAGCTCCGCGAACACCTGCTTCTTCACCCCGAGCTCCTCGAACACCGCCTCGATCACGAGGTCGCAGTCGTCGAACCCCTCGTAGCCCGTCGTGCCCCGCACGAGCTCGCCGAGGAACCGCCCCTTGCCCTCCGGGTAGCGTCCCTTCGCCTCGAGCCCTGCGAGCTCGGCGCGGATCGACGCGAGGGCTTCCTCGACGCGCGCCTCGTCGACGTCGCGGATCGCGATCGGGACCTCGAGCCGCCGCAGGAGCAGCGTCGCGAGCTGCGTCGCCATCAGGCCGGCGCCGACGACGCCGACCTTGCCGAGGCGCCGCGGCTCGGCGTCGGGGACGCCGGCGGGCTTCTTCGGGCGGAACTCGACGAGGCCGAACGCGTACACCGACGCCTGCGCCTGCGGCCCGGGCAGGAGCTCGCCGAACGCCTCCTCCTCGGCGCGGTAGCCCTCGTCGATCGTCCACCCCGAGCAGGCGCCTTCGATCAGGTCGAGCGCGCGGTACGGCGCAGGTGCGGCGCCGTGGAGCGAGTCGTCGAGCTGGCTGCGTGCGCGGCGGATCACGTCGGCCGCGTCGGCCGCGTCGGGGGTCGGACGCTGCTCCGGCCCGCCCGCCTCCGCGAGCTCGACCGCGTAGGCGAGCGACTCGTCGAGGAACTCGGCCGGCTCGAGGAGGCGGTCGGCGAAGCCGAGCTCGAAGGCCTTCGTCCCGTCGAGCATCCGGTTCTGGCGCATCGGGTTCTCGACGACGAAGCGGACGGCGGTCGCCGGCCCGACGAGCCGCGGGATGAGTTGCGTGCCGCCCCAGCCCGGGATGATCCCCAGGAAGCACTCCGGGGAGGCGAAGTGCCGGACGGCGGTGGAGATCGTCCGCGCGTCGCAGTGCAGCGCGATCTCGACGCCGCCGCCGACGCACGCGCCGTTGATCGCCGCGACCGTCGGGTACGGGAGCGCCGCGATCCGTCCGAACAGCTCGTGCCCGGCGCGGGAGCCCTCCTCTGCCAGCTCGCGGGTCGCGCGGAGCGGGAACTCGGAGATGTCGGCGCCGGCGGCGAAGACAAACGGCTTCCCGGTGAGCACCATCGCCGCCCAGTCGCCGTCCTCGAGCTGCGGGAGCAGTGCCAGCAGCGACTCCATCGCGCCGCGGCCGAAGACGTTGGGCTTGCGGTAGTCCTCGCCGTTGTCCATCGTCACGAGCGCGACGGGCCCGGCGTGCGTCTCGACGCGCGCGAGCTTGAACTGCGTCACGGGCTCAGCCATGGCGCAGGTTCTCCCAGACCAGGCTCGCTCCCATCCCCATGCCGATGCAGAGCGCCGTCATCCCGTACCGCGCCTCGGGGCGCTCGCGGAACCCGTACGCGAGCTGCGCGAGGAGCCGCACGCCCGTCGCGGCGAGCGGGTGGCCGAACGCGATCGCACCGCCGTAGGGGTTCAGGCGCGGGTCCTCGGGCTCGACGCCCATCCCGTCGCACCACGAGAGCACCTGCACCGCGAACGGCTCGTTCAGCTCGAAGAGATCGATGTCGTCGATCGAGAGGCCGGTCTGCGCGAGCACCTTCTCGGACGCCGGGATCGGGCCGATCCCCATGATCTCCGGCTCCACACCCGCGTACGCGAAGCCGACGAGGCGCATCGACGGCTCGAGGCCGAGCTCCGCCGCGGTCTCGGCGGCGGCGAGGAAGCACGCGGTCGCGCCGTCCGTGAGCCCCGCGGAGTTGCCGGCCGTGACGCGCCCGCCTGCGCGGAACGGCGTCCGCAGCCCGGCGAGGCCCTCGAGCGTCGTGTCGGGGCGCAGGAACTCGTCGCGGTCGGCGAGCCGGTAGCCGTCGTCGCCGTAGACGGTCATGGGGACGACGGTGTGGGCCATGACGCCGTTCTCCCATGCGGCCGCCGCCTTCCGCTGCGAGGCGACGGCGTAGCGGTCCGCGCGCTCGCGCGTCAGCGCGGGGAAGCGGTCGTGCAGGTTCTCGGCGGTCGCGCCCATCGTGGCCGCGCTCTCGTCGATCAGCCGCTCGGCGACGAACCGTGGGTTGAAGTCGACGTCGGCGCCCATCGGATGGTGGCCCATGTGCTCCACGCCGCCCGCGACGACGACGTCCGCGGCGCCCATCGCGATCTCGCCTGCGCCGGCGGTGACGGCCGTGAGCGCCCCCGCGCACATCCGGTCGACGGCGAAGCCCGGGACCGAGGAGGGCAGGCCGGCGAGCAACCCGACGTCGCGGCCGAGGGTCAGGCCCTGGTCGCCGACCTGCGCGGTGGCGGCCATGATCACGTCGCCGACGCGCTCGGGCGGGATCTGCGGGTTCCGGCGCAGGAGCTCGCGCACGGCCTTGACCGCCATGTCGTCGGCGCGCGTCCGCCAGAAGAGCCCCGCAGGACCCGCCTTGCCGAACACGGTCCGCACGCCGTCGACGAAGACGACCTCACGCAGCTCCCGGCCCATCGGCCCGGAGTCTACCGCGCCGATTGACGGGTCAGTCAACGCGTCAGCGGACGACGAACGGCCGGCTGACGAACGTGCTGGAACGGGAGGGGTTCATCGTGGCGCGGAGCTCGACGCGGTAGACGTACGTTCCCGGCCCGAGCCGCCGCGAGGGGAAGACGACGCGCGGTGTCCAGCCCGCGCGCACCGTCCCCCGCGCCTCGAGGACGGCTCGGCCGCCCGTGCGCTGGAGGTCGCGGAGGGCGGCGCGCCGCCGCCTTCGGTCGCCCGGCAGGCGGTGGACGCTGCCGCGGAACGTCGCCTCCTCGGCCGCCGTCACGCCGAAGCTCCACGCGGTGCGGCGACCGGTGCTCGGCCCGAGATCGCCCCACGCCGCCGCCGCGCCGACGACCGCCGTCGTGTGCCGCCACGCCGTCGGCGTCCCCGTGCAGCGGCCGCCCGTCTCCGCGAGCAGGGCGCGGACGGCGTCGAAGGCCGCCCGGCGCGAGCCGTCGGCGCGGAGGAGCGCCGCCTGGAAGCGGTCGAGGTCTCGCTCGTCCTGGAGCCCGAAGAGGTGCACCGCCTCGAGCGCGGGATCGCAGGCGAGCGTCCGGAGCAGCTGCGCGTAGATCGCGGCCTGGGTGGGCTCATCCGTCACCGCGACGTTCTCGATGCCCGTGTACGCCGCCGCCGATCCGGCCACGATGCCGACCTGCCATCCCGTCTCGCCGATCCGCAGCCGCAACCCGGTCTCGACCGTCGGCTGCGCGGTGCCGTCGAAGGCGTCCCAGACCGCCTGCTTGAGCCGGTCGAGGTTGCCGACGCCGACGCTCGGCCACGCATAGGCCTTCAGCAACGGGTCCTGCGGGGACTCGGGGTAGGGGTGGAAGTCGAGCGCGTCCATGACCGGCGCCGTCCGCCCGCTCGCGCGGTACGCCGCGCCGAGATCCCGGAGGAAGCGCACCGGCGACGTGGAGGCGTTGCTCGGCGCCGCGGGGTTGTCGTTGCCCCGCTCGGAGAGCCCGAGGCCGATGACCCGGATCGCCGGGTCGACGCCTTTCAGGGCGTCGTACGAGCGCCCGAGCGTCTCGAGGAAGCTCGCGGCGGCGACCCGCGTGCCGTCCGGCGCGAACTGCGGCTGCCAGAAGCGCGGCTGATTCGGCTCGTTGCCGATCACGAACTGCTTGACCTGCGGGTACGTGCGGGCGAGGAGCGCGACGAACGCCGCGAACCCGGCGGGGCCGTCCGGCGTGCCGGTGACGCCGGTCGGGCGCGCCGGGTAGACGGCGAAGACGATCCGGACGCCGTGCGCGGCGGCCTGCGGGAGCGACCGGTCGAGGAACCCGCGCTCGACGATCGTGGTCGGGCGGGCGGGATCCCAGAGGACGGTGACGCGGTTCTCGCCCATCCCGAGCTCGCGCAGCGTCCCGAAGAAGGAGGCGCCGCCGTCCTCGGCGTACTTGCCGCCGTCGTCGGCGACGCCGACGCTGACGTCCGCGCGCGCGCCGGCGGCGCACGCCGCCGCGGCCACGACCGCCGCCACGAGAACCGCAGAGCACCGCATCCTCCGCCCGTCATCGGCATGCGGCGCCGCGCGCTGGAGCACCCGTCCCGGGGATCCCGCGATACTCCGCGCCGTGACCGACTGGGACGAGCAGGCGCGCCGCGCGGAGGCGCGCTACCGCGACGGCGAGGAGCGCGTGGCGGACGAGCCGGACGCGCGCCAGCGCCAGCTCACGCGGCTGGGCAACGCGGCGTGGGCGGCCGGGCTCTCGGCGCTCATGGCCGGGCGCGTCGACGACGCGCGCGCGTGGCTCGAGCGCGCGTCCGACCGCTACCGCGAGAGCTATCGCGACGCGCCGCCGGACAGCTGGGGCCGCCCCGTCGCCATCCTCAAGGCGCTCCTCGTCGCCGGGCTTCCGGCCGCCGACGCCGCGCGCTGGACGCTCGGTGAGGGCGCGGCCGCGGCATCGTCGCCGATCGGGCGGTACGCGGCGACGCTCGCCCACGCCGTCCTCGGCGAGTGGGAGGACGTGCGCGTGCTCGCAGACGAGCTCCGCACGCATGACGGCTTCCCGCACGACGTCGCCGATGCGCTCGCCTTCCTCGCCGCCGAGGACGTCGTGGGGTATGTGGTCGCGGTCGAGTCCGTGCTCGCGTCGTTCGAGCGCCGCGATGAGTTCCTCGAGGACGTCCGCGTCGCCGACACGGTGCTCGCACTGCAGGCGCTCGCGGCGAATCGCGGAATCGCGGCCGAGCTCGACTCGCCGCTGCTGCCGGCAGGCTAGGCGGCGTCGCCGCCCGGGTGGGGGTGCGCGAACACGGTGATCAGCATCGCGTCCTGCTGCGGGTCCTCGTGCTCGTCGAGCGCCTCGGAGAACGCCTCGAACGCGTCGCGGATCCTGTCCGGATGGATGCGGACGGTGATCTGCGCCGAGCGGAAGTTGCCCTCGTCCGCGTGCGCCTGCCAGCCGCGCTGCACCGCGTCGAGCATCGCCGCGCGCATGTCGTTGACCTCGCCCGTGGAGATCAGCTCGGGGGCGACGCGGATGCTGCTCGCGACGGCGCGGTAGGGCTTCTCGCGGCGGCCCTCGCCCTCGACGAGCTCGATCAGCCCGGCGCTGAGCAGCATGCGCACGTGGAAGTGCAGGTGCCCGGGATCGACCCCGAGCCGCTGCGCGAGCTGGCGGTTCGTCAGCTGCTCCCCGCTCTCGCCGAGGACCTCGAGCACGCGCAGGCGGAGGGGGTGCCCGAGCGCCTTGAGCTGCTCGGGGCGCCCGATCGTGAGCGCCGACGGTTCCGCGGACACGGCGCTACATATAGGCGAGAGCAGGCTAAGAATGCAAGCGAGCGGCCGCCGCGCGGTCGAGCAGGGCGACGGTCCGCCGTGCCCGCACGAGGCTCGACGGGGTCGACGGCGACGGCGCCGCCGCGAAGGCGCGCCGCACCGCGTCGGCCTTCTCCTCGCCCGTCACGTGGTAGACCATCAGCTCGGACGCGGCGAGGAACGGGATCGTCGTCGTCACGCGCGGGACGAACGGCTCGAACCGTGCCTCGGCGGCGACGGCGCGCCGCTCGCGCTCCTCGAGCTCGGGCGCGTTGGGAAAGAGCGAGGCCGTGTGGCCGTCGGGGCCGATGCCCATCACCGCGAGGTCGAACCGCACGCCCTCGAGCTCGGCGTCGTACCGTGCCGCCGCAGCCTCCGGGCCGTGCTCGCTCTCGATGCGGTGCACGCGCCGCGGCGCGCGCTCGACGCGGTCGAGGATCGTCCGCTGCAGGAGGAGGAAGTTCGAGCGGTCGTCCGCCGGAGGGACGCAGCGGTCGTCGACGAGCCAGAGCTCCGCGCGCGACCAGTCGGGCTCGCGTTCGGCCGCCGCCTCGTAGGCGCGGCGCGGTCCCGAGCCGCCGGAGAGGCCGATCGAGCCGCCCGCGCGGACGGCCGCGACGAGGCGCGCGACGAGCTCCTCGTCGGCGTCCTCGGTGACGACGAGCTCGACCTCGCTCACCGCGCGTCTCCTGCCGCGAGCTCCCGCGATCGGTCCATCGCGGCCTGGATCGCGTTGAGGAAGGCGGCGCGGACGCCGGCGCGCTCGAGCTCGCGGATCGCCGCGATCGTCGTCCCGCCCGGCGAGGTCACCATCTCGCGGAGCTCGACCGGGTGCATGTTCGTGTCGCGCAGCTGCTTCGCCGTCCCGAGCATCGTCTGCACGACGAGCTGCGTCGAGATCTCGCGCGAGAGCCCGAGCAGGATCCCCGCCTCGATCATCGCCTCGGCGAGGAGGGCGAAGTACGCGGGGCCGGACCCCGAGACGGCGGTCACGGCGTCGAGGTGGCTCTCCGGGACGCGGACGACGCGTCCGAGGTGCGAGAGCACCTCCTCCGCCGCGGCCAGGTGCTCCTCGCCGGCGTGCGCGCCCGCGGCGATCCCCGCCATCCCCTCGTGGACGAGCGCGGGCGTGTTGGGCATCGCACGCACGACGGGGACGCGCGCGAGGAGGTGGCCCTCGATGAGGGCGGTCGGGATCGCGGCGGCGATCGACAGCACGGTCTGCTCCTCCGAGACGAGGCCGCCGATCTCGCCGAGCAGCACGTCGATGTCCTGCGGCTTCACCGCGATCACGACGAGCGCGGCGCCGGCCACGGCCTCGGCGTTCGACGTCGTGGCGTGGACGCCGTGCCGTTCCGCAAGCTCGGCGACCCGCGCCTCGCGGCGGGACGTCGCGACGAGCTCGCCCGGCTCGCGCCAGCCGGAGCTGAGGAGGCCGCTCAGGAGCGCCTCGCCGATCTTCCCGGCGCCCAGCACCGCGATCCGCCGTGGGTCCACCGACATGCGCAGGAGTCTAGGTCAGGCGGCGTGCCGGAACCGCGCCGGCGGGGGCGCCGACGGCAGCGGCAGGAGGCCCCGGGCCCAACCCTTCAGCAGGTACACGCTCGCGAGGCCCGCCCACTCGCCGTAGGGCGCGAGCAGCTCCTCCGTCTCCCACGCCTCGACCCAGCGGCCGCGGAGCGCTGCGAGCAGCTTCATCAGCCCGAGGTCGCCGACGAGACCGTGCTCCGTGCGCCCGAGCCCCTCGAGGCAGACGACCCCTGCCGACCACGGGCCGAGCCCGCGCTCGCGCGTCAGGACGCGCACGGCGGCGTCCGTCGGCAGGTCGCGGAGGCGCTCCGGGTCGTACGACCTGCAGATGCGGACGAGGGCGGCGCCGCGGTTCGCGTGCAGCCCGAGCCGCCGCATCCGCGCCGGTGCGAGCGCGCCGAGGCACGCCGCCGTCGGCGGCGCGTGCAGCCGCGTTCCCCCGACGCGCGGCGTCGCGGCGCGCACGATCGCGGCCTCGATCGCCCGCGCGCGCCGGGACTCGATGAGCTGGCCGGCGAACGCGCGCAGCAGGGCCTGCGCGACGGAGCCGAGTCGTGCCTGGCGCAGTCCGGCGATCCGGCGCACGGCCGTCCCGAGCAGCGGATCCTCGCCGAACCGCCGCAGGAACTCGGCGTGGTCGTCGTCGAGGGCGAGCTGGAAGCGCAGGGCCTCGACGCCGTCGTCGCTCGCCGCGCGCACCACGAGCGTGCCGTCGGCCCGCTGTCGCGCGGACGCGAGCTCGGTGCCGCCGCCGACGCGCACCGCCGCCGTGAAGGCGTCGTCGTCCCACGCCCGCGTCGCGTCGCGGGAGGCTGCCGTCAGCCGGAGCGAGTAGATCCCGCGCGGGCGCAGGACCCGCTCGACGCGGGTCACGCCTCGACGCGTGCGTCGGACGGCTGCCGGGCGGCGAGGTCGGCCGCCTTCTCCAGCGCGTCGAGCGCCTCGGCCTCGCGCCCCTCCGCCCGCAGGAGCCTGCCCAGGCTCCGGTACGCGCGCGCCTGCTCGTGCGGTCGGCCCGCGCGCCCGTACGCCTCCACCGAGCGTCGGTACGCGTCGCCGGCCCCGGCCGTGTCGTCGGCGAGCGCGAGCGCGTCGGCGAGCGCGAGCCACGCCGTCCCCTGCTCCTCCGGGAAGGTGTCGCCGATCACGTCGATCGCCTCCCGTGCGTACGCCGCCGCACCCGCGCTGTCGCCGAGCGCCACGGCACGGCGCGCCTGCTCCGTCCGCAGCTGTGCCAGGTCGGCGGGCGCCGGCTTCGCGCCGAGCAGCGTCTCCGCCGCCTCGAGGTACGGACCCGCCTCCTCCGCCCGCTCGTTCTCGATCAGCGACCACGCACACGCGATGTTCGCCTTCGCCAGGTGGACGGTGTCCTCCGTCGCCTCGAGGAGGACGATCGCGCGGCGGAGGTGCTCGAGCGCGTCGGACGGACGCCCCTGCGCGCCGGCGAGGCGGCCGAGCGACCAGTGCACGCGCACCTGCGTGTACGGGTCGACGAAGGTGTCGAGGTCGTTCAGGACGTCGCGCAGCACCACCTCGGCCCGCCGGAGCTCGCCGAGGTCGGTGAGCGCGAAGCTGAGGTAGGTCGCGAAGCGGACGCGCGCCGGGACGTCGCTCGGCGACTCGCCCTCGACCTGTCGCAGCGCGTGCTCGAACAGCTCGACCGCGTCCTGCGCACGTCCCTGCATCGCGAGCGCGCGACCGAGCGTCGCGTAGACGTCCGGTCGGAGCCCGGGTGAGACATCCGTGTCGGCGACGGCCCGCTCGAGCAGCGTCACCGCCTCGGCGACGTGCCCCGTCTCGAAGGCGGCGAGGCCGAGGCTGATCCGGGCGCGGCGCGCCGAGGCGACGTCGCCCGCCGCCTCCGCCTCCGCGAGCAGCTCGTCGAGCGCCGCCCGGGCGGCGTCCGGCTCGCCGGAGAGCCGCAGCTCGAGCTCCGCCTGGGCCAGGCGCAGCTCGCGCAGCTCCTCGTCGCGGACGTCCGACCCGGTCTCGAGGAACTCGGCCGTCACGCCGAGCTTGCGCGCCAGCTTGCGGAGCGCCTTCACGGACGGCTGCCGCGTCCCCGCCTCGATCCGCGAGATGTACGCGTACGAGACGCCGGGGGAGGCGAGCTCCCGCTGCGACAGCCCGCGTTCGCGCCGCAGGCGTCGCAGCCGCTCGCCGACGGTTTCCTCGGGCCGCTCGTCCACCAGCACGACTTTCCCATATTCGGTGGACGCCGTGTGCGCGTCAACGTCCGAACGGTCGATTCGCCCGTCCCGTCCGATCTGCTCCGGACAATCGTCAGCACAGCCGCTCCGATCGCCGCCCGAAAGGAGGTTGGCCCATGACCCGGAGGTTGGTCGCCGCGCTTGCCGTGCTCGCCGCGCTCGGCCTGGCCGCGCTGAACGGCGGGTTCCCCTGGGGCCCGTAAAGGTCCTGTTCGGGGGCGGGTTCCGCGCGTGCCTGCCCCGGTACGCTCACGCGCCATGGAGCGCGACATGCGCGCGACGTGGGACGCGCTCGCGGCCGGCGACACGACGACGTACGTCGGCGACCCGGCGCGCGGGCGGGCGGAGCTCGACGCGCTCTTCGGACGCCTCGGCGGGGATCCGCGCGGCGGGACCGCGATCGAGGTCGGTTGCGGCCCCGGGCGGATGACCGGCGCGCTCGCGGAGCGGTTCGACCACGTCGTCGCGCTCGACGTCTCGCCCGAGATGGTCGCGCGTGCGCGCGAGGCCGTCCGCGCCGCGCACGTCGAGGTGCGGACGATCTCGGGCGAGCGCCTCGACGGCGTCGCCGACGGCAGCGCGGACGTCCTCGTCTGCTACCTCGTGCTCCAGCATCTGCCGAGCCGCGGCGGCGTGCTCGCGTACCTCCGCGAGTTCGGCCGGGTGCTCGCGCCGGCGGGCGAGGCGTTCGTCCAGCTGCCCGTCTACGACCCCGGGCTCGCGCCGCGCGTCTGGCGTCGCGTCCGGTCGCTCGCGCTCCCGCTCGTCTCGCGGGGCGCGGAGCGCTCGACCGCACTGCGCGGCACGCGGCTGACGCAGGGAGAGCTCGACGCGGGCCTTGCCGCGGCGCGGCTCCGGGTCGTCGCGCGCGACACCGGGCCGGACTCGCCGTACCGGTACGCGACCGACGTCTTCCTGCGGCTCGCGCGCGCCTGATGGCCTCCGCCGTCGCGCTGCTCGTCTACCTCCCGGCGCTCGTCGCCGCGGTGCACCTGGTCTGGCGGCGACCGGTGGCGGCGCTCTACGCGTTCGTCGTCGGGCTGGCGCTCCACAACCTCGTGATGGCCCTCCTCTACGGCGCGGGCGTCCACGGCGTCGCGCTCGACGCGATCCAGGCGTGGAAGGAGCTGCTGCTCGCAGCGGCCCTCGGCCGCGTCGCGTTCGACGCGGTCCGCGCGCGGCGTCTCCCCTTCCGTCCGGGCGCGCTCGACGCGCTCGCGCTCGCCTTCGGCACGGTCGTCGTCGTCTACGCCGCGATCCCGCAGGACGCGCTCGGCGGGGGCGCGGGCGCGCACGCCGTGCTGCTGTCGGCGCGGCATGCGCTCGCGCCCGTGGCGGTCTACCTCCTCGGCCGGTCGCTGACGCTCGACGCGGCCGAGCTCCGCCGGCTCGTGTGGACGGTGCTGGCGACGGCGGCGGCGGTCGCCGCGATCGGCCTCGTCGAGGAGTACACCGTGCCGGTCGAGACCTGGCGCGACGCGGGCGTCCCCGCGTACTTCCGCGACGAGCTCGGGTTCGACTACCGGGGGCCCGCGCGGATGCCGGAGAACTTCGCCTTCAACTCCGGTGGGGGCGAGCTCCACCGGCGACTCGTGTCGACGTTCGTCAGCCCGCTCGCCTCCGCCTTCCTGTTCGCGGTGGCGCTCCTGCTCGCGACGGCCGGCGGCTTGCTGCGCACGCGTCTCGGCGCGGTCCTCGCCGCCGTGACCTTCGTCGGTCTGCTGTTCACGATCTCGCGCTCGACGGTGCTCGCGCTCGCAGGCGGCCTCGTCGTGCTCGCGGCCGTCCAGCGTCGCGTGTGGCCGGCCGCCGCCGCGGCGGGCGTCGTCGCGGCGGGGCTGCTCTTCAGCGCAGGGTTCGAGGGCGTCGCGCCCGAGACGCACTTCCTGCCGAGCGAGCTCGCGGAGCAGGCGCGGATCGCGCGCGAGAAGGGCGACGTCGAGGGCGGTGCCACGTCGCTCGAGGAGCCGTCGATCCGCAGCCACCTCGACAGCCTTCGCGCGGGGCTGCGGGAGGTCGCCGACCACCCGCAGGGCTACGGCCTCGGCAACGCCGGCGCCGTCGCGCGCCGGGAGGACGTCGAGCTCAAGGCCGGCGAGTCGAACTACACGGAGCTCGGCGTGGAGACGGGGGTGCTCGGGCTCGCGCTCTTCCTCGCCTGGAACCTCGGACTCTTCGGGAGCCTTGCGCGTGCCGGACGCGTCGACTGGGCCGCGGCGGGCGTCGCCGCCTCGCTGGCGACGGTGCTCGCGCTCGCGATCCAGACCGACGCGTACGGCGTCCCCTGGGTGGGATATGTGGTGTGGGGCCTCGGCGGCGCGCTCGCCGTGCCGGCGGCGGCCGTCGTGGCCGCGGCTACCGGTGCCGGTAGACGATCCGTCCCCGGTTCAGGTCGTACGGGGACAGCTCGATCTTGATCCGGTCACCCGGCAGGATGCGGATGCGGAAGCGCCGCATCTTCCCCGCGAGGTAGCCCATCGTCTCGTGCCCGTTGTCGAGCGCGATCCGATACTTGCCGTTCGAGAGAGCCTCGATGACCTCCCCCTCGAACTCGATCTTCTCTTCCTTGTTCGCCACGACACCACCGTAGCACCGTCCTGCTACGGTGAGGGCACGGACGGCGGGGTGTCGTCCGGTGAGATTTGGCTTCTCGTTCCTCTTCGGCGGTTTCGAGTCAGGCGGATCTCGAACCACAACCGAGAGGAACTCTTGTCACAGCAGACCTTTGCCGCGCTCGGCGTGAGCGCGCCCGTCACGGAGGCGCTCGCCGCCCGTGGCATCACCACCACCTTCCGGATCCAGTCGATGGTGCTCGAGGACGCGCTCGCGGGCCTCGACGTGCTCGCGAAGGCGCCGACGGGATCGGGGAAGACGCTCGCCTTCGGCGTGCCGGTCGTCGAGCGCACGGGCCCGCAGGACGGGAACCCGAGCGCGCTCGTGCTCGTTCCGACGCGCGAGCTCGCCTCGCAGGTCGCGGAGGAGATCCGCGACGTCGCGAAGGCGCGCGGGCTGAAGATCGAGGCGGTCTACGGCGGCGCGCCGCTCGGCGCACAGGCGAAGCGCGCGAAGGGCGCCCACGTGCTGATCGCGACGCCCGGGCGTCTCACCGACCTCGTCGAGCGCCGGCTCGTCACCCTCGACCGCGTCCGCACGCTCGTCCTGGACGAGGCCGACAGGATGCTCGACATGGGCTTCAAGCCGCAGGTCGAGCGGATCATGCGGAAGCTCCCGCGCGAGCGCCAGACGATGCTCTTCTCCGCCACGCTCGACGGCGAGGTCGGCGAGCTCGCGAGCCAGTACACGACCGCCGCGTCCCGCTACGAGGCGAATGCGCCGCAGGAGCACGCGCAGGGCGACATCGACCACCGCTTCATCGCCGTCACCGCCGACAACAAGGTCGACAAGCTCGTCGAGGAGCTCGAGCGGGATCGCGGCCTGGCCCTCGTCTTCGTTCGGACGAAGCGCGGCGCCGACCGCCTCGTCCACAAGCTCGAGCGGAAGGGCGTCAGGGCGGCCGCGCTCCACGGCGACATGCGCCAGTCCCAGCGCGAGCGCGCGCTCGCGCTGTTCGACGCCGGCAAGGTGACGACGCTCGTCGCCACCGACGTCGCCGCCCGCGGGCTCGATCTCGAGCACATCACGCACGTGATCAACTTCGACCCGCCCGAGGAGGACAAGGGCTACGTGCACCGGACCGGGCGCACGGGCCGGGCCGGGCGCAGCGGCGAGGCGATCACGTTCGTCATGCCCGATCAGCAGGCCGATGTCAGCCGCGTCGCGCAGAAGCTCGGCCACACGGAGAAGTTCGCCGCCGAGGGCATGCAGGTCGCCCGCCCGCGGCTCGTGTACTCGAGTCGCCGCGGACGCCG
>JBLNEO010000133.1:0-8533 GCA_050262775.1 Pseudomonadota bacterium
TGATCGAGCGCATGCCCGAGAACGCCCCGCCGAAGTGGATGTTCCGGAACATCACCGCGATCCGCGAGAACACGGAGCGAATCCTCGAGCTGCTCGAAGCCGAGCGGGCGCGCGCCGCGACCGAACAGGCGCGCACGTCCGCCTAGCAGGGTCCGGCGAAGAGGCTGACGATGGCCGTCGTCCTGGCGTATGTCGATGCGGTTCCCGGCCGGCTGTACCCGCTGGTCGCGACACTGCTCGAGGTGGCGCGTCGCGGTCATCGCGTCGCGGTGCGCTGCGGAATCGACGACGTCGAGCGCCTGCGCGCGCTCGGGCTCGACGTGCGGCCGCTCAGGTCCGAGATCGAGCGGTTCGAGCCCGACGACTGGAAGGCGCGCACGCGCTTCGGCGCGCTCAGCTCCGGGCTGGGCCAGTTCGGTGAGCGCGCGCCGTTCCAGCTGCGCGACCTCGAGGAGGCGATCGAGGTCGAGCAGCCCGACGTCCTCTTCGTCGACGAGGGCGCCTGGGGTGCGGCGGCCGCCGCCGAGCGGTCCGGCCTTCCCTGGGCGTTCTCGATCGTCTCGCCGGTGCCGCTGCCTTCGCGGGATGCGCCGCCGTTCGGGCTCGGCCTCGCGCCGAGGCGCGACCGCTTCGGCCGCCTGCGCGACCGGCTGGCGAAGCGGCTGACCCTCGGAACGCTCGAGCGTGTGATCGCCTCGCACATGAACCCGCTCCGCGCCGGGCTCGGTCTGCCCCCCGTCCGCACGATCGAGGACGTGTACCTGGCCGCGTCGGTCGTGCTCGCCTACACCGCGGAGCCCTTCGAGTACCCGCGCTCCGACTGGCCGGCCAAGGTCAGGCTCGTCGGCCCCGGTCTGTGGGAGCCGCCGGCCGATCCGCCCGCCTGGCTCGACCGGCTGACCCGGCCGCTCGTGCTCGTCACGTGCTCCACGCTGTTCCAGAACGACCGCCTCCTCGCCGACGCGGCCTGTACCGCGTTCGAGGGCGAGCCGTTCGACGTCGCGGTCACGACCGCGGACGCCGATCCGGCGGGCCTGGAAGCGCCGTCGAACGTGCGGGTGGAGCGCTTCCTGCCGCACGCGCCCCTGCTGGAGCGCGCCGCCTGCGTCGTCTGCCACGCCGGTATGGGCATCACCCAGAAGGCGCTCGCGCACGGGGTCCCGGTCGTCGCCGTCCCCTTCGGCCGAGACCAGCCGGAGGTGGCGCGACGGGTCGAGGTCGCGGGGGCGGGCGTGCGGCTGCCCGCGCGCAGGCTCGGCCCCGATCGACTCCGGACCGCCGTGCGCCGCGCGATCGAGCTGCGCCCCGGTGCCGAGCGAATCGCCGCCGCCTTCGCCGCGGCGGGCGGTGCCGTGGCAGCAGCGGACGAGCTCGAAGCGCTCCTGGGCGACCGCCTCGTCCGAGGCGCCGCTGCGTGAATCTCAGAAGGAGGAGGATCCGATGACAGCGATCAAGGACGCGGCGGGCGAGTTCCTCGCCCACAAGCGCATCGCCGTGACAGGCGTCTCACGGACACCTGGGAGCCACGGCAGCAACGTCGTCTACAAGCGCCTGCGGGAGCGCGGCTACGAGGTCTTCGCCGTCAACCCGAACGCGGAGGAGGTCGAGGGCGACCGCGCCTACCACGATCTGAGCTCGATCCCCGGCGGTGTCGACGCGGTGGTGATCGGGACGAAGCCCGAGCGCGCCGACGAGACGATGCGCGAGTGCGCGGACCTGGGCATCGAGCACGTCTGGATGCATCGCGGGCCCGGTGCCGGCAGCGTCTCCGGGACCGCGGCCGCATACGGTCGCGAGCGCGGCATCACGGTGATCGACGGGGGCTGCCCGTGCATGTTCGGGGCGACCGCCGACGTCGGACATCGGGCGATGCGGCTCGTGTTCACGCTGAGTGGCAACGTTCCGCGGCGGGTCTGACGCCGGCCCCTCGCCCACGGCCGACATCCGCAGGGCGCCGCCCGCTCACGCCGGCGCGGCGGCGTCCTCCACCCAGTCGCGCGTCAGGTACAGCCAGAACGCCAGCCCGGCGTAGCGGCCGTAGCGCCGGAAACGGCGCTCGATCGCGCGGTCGGACGCCTTCCGGCCGACGAGGCGCGCGTACGTCGGGCGTGTCCAGGAGTCGAGCACGAGCGGCGTGTAGCGGCCGAGCACCATCATCACGTGGGCGGCCGCGTACGGACCGACGCCCGGGAGCGCGAGGAGCCGCCGCTCGACCTCGTCGTCGGGAAGCCCGCGATCGACACCGAGCAGCTCCAGGTCGAGGTCTCCCGACGCGACCGAGGCGGCGAGCGAGCGGAGGTACGCGCCGCGGTAGCCGGTGCGGGCGACGTCGCGGTAGAACGCCTCCGGCGCGTCGGCCATCGCGGTCGGCGTCGGAAACGCGTGCCGCCCCAGGTCGGATTCCTCGCCGAGCCCCTCGACGAGCGCGGTGACCATGCGCACCGTTCCGGACCAGGCGCAGTTCGTCGTGCAGATCGTCTTGACGACGTCCTCGAAGACGGTCTCGCTCCGCATCAGCCGTCCCGCGCCGTCCGCGGCCCAGGCGAGGTCGGCATCGCGCGCGAGCAGCTCGTAGAGCTCCGACAGGTCCTCGTCGAGCCGAAGGACGTGGCGGACCGACCCGAGCACCTGCCGCGGCGCCCGGCCCGTGACGGCCGCGAGCCCGGGACGCGCCTCGCGCACGACGACCGTCCGAGGCCCGGGGCGGAGCGTGAGCTCGACGGAACGCGCATCGGCGTCGATGCGATTCGGGAGCAGGTCGGTGACGCCGTGTGCGTTCACCGTCCGCCAGAAGTCGACCGGCTCGCCGCCGGCGCCGACGAGCTCGAGCTCGACACGGGCCATCGACCGTTAGCGTAGGCGCCGCGTGGCCCGGGTCCTCGGCATCGACGTCGGCGGCACGTTCACCGACGCCGTCTTCCTCGTCGACGGCGAGCTGCGCACGGCGAAGGTGCCGACCTCGCGGCGGCAGGAGGAGTCCGTCGCCGCCGCCGCCCGCGCGGTCTCGGCCGATCGCGTCGAGCGGTTCACGCACGGGACGACGGTGGCGACGAACGCGCTCCTGGAACGATCAGGCGCGCGGACGGCGCTCGTGGCGACGGCGGGGTTCGAGCACGTCCTCCACCTGCGGCGGCAGGCGCGCGCGCACCTCTACCGGCTCTGCGCGCAGCACGCGGAGCCGCTCGTCCCGCTCGAGCGGTCGTTCGCCGTGCGCGAGCGGATGGGACCCGACGGCGTCGTCGATCCGCTCGATCTGGCGTCGCTGGAGCCGTTCGACGCGGAGGCGGTCGCCGTCTGCCTGCTGCATGCGTACCGCCATCCGGAGCACGAGCGCGCCGTCGCCGCAGAGGTGCGGCGGCGGCTCCCGCACGCGCACGTCGTGGCCTCGCACGAGATCGCCCCGGAGGTCCGCGAGTTCGAGCGCGCGTCGACGACCGCCGCGGACGCCTACCTCGGGCCGGCGACCTCGCGGTACCTGACCGGCCTCGCGGCGGTGGCGGCGGAGGCGGGGCTGCCGGAGCCGCTCGTGATGCGCTCGTCGGGCGGCGTGGCGAGCCTCGAGGAGGCCGCGGCGCACCCGGCCGTCGTGCTCGTCTCCGGTCCGGCAGCGGGCGTGGTCGGTGCGGCGCGCGTCGCCGTCGCCGCGGGGTTCCGGAACGCGATCGCGTTCGACATGGGCGGGACGTCGACGGACGTCTGCCTCATCACCGACGGCGTCGCCGAGCGGTCGAGCGAGCGCGTCGTCGCCGGGCTGCCGATCCGGCTCCCGACCGTCGACGTCCACACGGTCGGCGCCGGCGGCGGGTCGATCGCGCGCCTCGACGCGGGAGGCGCGCTGCGCGTCGGTCCCGCGAGCGCCGGCGCCGATCCCGGCCCCGCGTGCTACGGGCGCGGCGGAACCCTGCCGACCGTGACCGACGCGAACCTCCTCCTCGGCCGCCTGCCGCGCAGTCTCGCGGGCGGGGTGGAGCTCGACCGGGACGCGGCCGAGCGCGCGCTCGGGGCGCTCGACCCGGAAGCCGTCGTCCGCGTCGTCGAGGCCGAGATGCTCCGCGCGCTGCGGGTCGTCTCGATCGAGCGTGGCCACGACCCGCGCGACTTCGTCCTCGTCGCGTTCGGCGGCGCCGGGCCGCTGCACGCCTGCGCGCTCGCGGAGGAGCTCGGGATCCGCACCGTGCTCATGCCCGACACCGCCGGTGTGCTGTCCGCGCTCGGCCTCGTCGCGAGCGACGAGCGGCGCGACCGCGTCGAGAGCCGGCTCGTGCCGCTCGCCGACGCCGGGGAGTTGCCGCCCGACGGCGAGGTCGACCTCCGGTATCGGGGGCAGTCGTTCGAGCTGACCGTCCCGATCCAGGACGACCTCGCGAACGCGTTCCATCGCGCGCACGACGAGCGCTACGGCTACGCCGACCCTGCGCGCCCGATCGAGCTCGTCGCGGTGCGGACGGCGGAGGTCAGGCGCGGGCCCGCTCTCGAGCTCCCGCCGGCGGCACCGCTCCGAGCCGCAGGCCCGTCCGTGCTCGAGCTCCCGGGCGCGACCGCCTACCTTCCCCCCGGGTGGGTGGGGGTTCGGGATGGGTCTAGCACGCTCGTGGTGACGAGGGCGTGAAGGAGACGCCCGAGACCGTGCCGATCGAGCTCCAAGTGCTCGGCGAGGCGCTGCGTGCGGTCGCTGAGGAGATGGGCGCGGTCCTGATCCGGTCCGCGTTCTCCGCGAACATCAAGGAGCGCCGTGACTGCTCGACCGCGATCTTCGACGAGCGCGGCCGCATGATCGCGCAGGCGGAGCACATCCCCGTGCACCTCGGCGCGATGCCGGATGCCGTCGCCGCCGTCGCGGCCCACGCCCCGGCTCCGGGCGAGGTCTGGATCCTCAACGACCCGTACGAGGGCGGAACGCACCTGCCGGACATCACCATGGTCTCGCGCACGGCGCTCGGGTTCGCCGTCTCGCGCGCCCACCACGCCGACGTCGGTGCGATCGAGCCCGGGTCGATGCCGGCGGACTCGCGGACGCTGGACGAGGAGGGGGTCGTGATCCCGCCGACGTGCCTCGACGCCGCCGTGATCGACTCGCTCGTCGCGCGCATGCGCAACCCGGACGAGCGACGCGGCGACCTCCGCGCGCAACTCGCGGCGCACCGGCTGGCCGAGCGGCGCGTGGACGAGCTGTGCGCGCGCCGAGGCCGGTCTGCCGTCGCAGCGGCGATGGACGAGCTGTACGCGCACTCGGAGCGCGTCGTGCGGGTGGCGATCGCCGGGCTTCCCGACGGCCGTTACGGCGCGAGCGACGTGCTCGAGACCCCGGGAGGCGGGCTCGTGGTCGCCGCGACCGTCACGATCTGCGGGGACGGCCTCACCGTGGACTTCGGCGGTACGTCGCCGCAGCACGAGGGGAATCTCAACTGCCCGCTTGCGGTCGCGCGCTCGGCGGCGTACTTCGTCGTCCGTTGCGTGACCGACCCGGACCTGCCCGCGTCCGGAGGGGCGTTCGCGCCGGTGGAGGTCGTGGCGCCGCCCGGGTGCCTCGTCAACGCCCGACCGCCCGCCGCCGTGGCAGCGGGGACCGTCGAGACCTCGAGCCGGATCGTCGACGTCCTCTTCGCGGCGCTCGGCGAGGCGATCGAGGTTCCGGCCCAGGGACAGGGGACGGTGAACAACGTGACGCTGGGGAACGACCGGTTCACCTACTACGAGACGATCGCCGGCGGCCAGGGAGCGTGCCCCGACGCGGACGGACCGAGCGCCGTCCACGTCGCGATGTCGAACACCCTCTCGACGCCCGTCGAGGCGCTCGAGCTGCAGTACCCACTGCGGGTGGAGCGCTACGGCCTGCGTCTCGGCTCCGGCGGCGACGGCAGGTGGCGTGGGGGCGACGGCGTCGTGCGCGAGCTGCGCGTCCTCGAGCCCTGCCGGCTGTCGCTGCTCTCCGAGCGGCGGGCGGCTGCGCCACGCGGCGTGCGCGGCGGCAGCGACGGGGAGGCCGGGAGGAACCTCGTCAACGGCGAGCCGGTGCCGGCCAAGGCGACGCTCGACCTCGCCGCCGGCGACGTCGTCACCATCGAGACCCCGGGCGGCGGCGGGTTCGGCTCCGCGGAGGCGCGATGACGGCGGCCGAGGCACCGCGAGCTCGAGCGTCGCCGTGACCGGTACGAGCATCGCTTCCTCCCGACGCTCGAACCGCTGACCCGGCTCGACGTCGAGCGCGTGCTCGTCACGCACGGCGGGCCGCTGCTGCGCGACGGCGCGAGCGCACTGTCCCAGACCCTGGCTCGCCCGCCGTGGAGCAGGTCGTCGCTGGACTGATCGTCGCGACTCCCGGCGCGCTCGGCCTCCAGCTCGGTTTACCGCAGCGATGACGTCTCGCGCACGGACGGTCGGACCTCGCCGAGCGCGGGGGTCTCGATCCTCAGCGGTTCGCTCGACCGTCCCTGGCAAGGTCGAATCGGTCGAGGTTCATGACCTTGTCCCAGGCAGCGACGAAGTCGTGCACGAACTTCTCCTTCGCGTCGTCAGATGCGTAGACCTCCGCGAGAGCTCGGAGCTCGGAGTGCGAACCGAAGACGAGGTCGACGGCGGTTGCCGTCCACCTGAGCTCGCCTGTTCTGCGATCACGACCCTCGTACAGGTTCTCAGCCGATGGCCTCCACTCCGTGCTCATGTCGAGCAGGTGCACGAAGAAGTCGTTGGTCAGCGCCTCCGGTCGGTCGGTGAAGACGCCGTGCGGGGACTGCGCGACGTTGGCGTTCAGGGCGCGCATGCCCCCGATCAGCACCGTCATCTCCGGTGCGGTCAGCGTCAGCATGTAGGCCCGGTCGAGGAGTCCGTGCTCCAGCGGCATCCTCTCCCCCGCGTGGAAGAAGTTGCGGAACCCGTCGACGGTCGGCTCGAGCGCTGCGAACGACTCCACGTCCGTTTGCTCCTGCTCTGCGTCGGTCCGCCCCGGCGCGAACGGGACGGTGACGCCGTGTCCCGCGTTCCTCGCGGCTTGCTCGACCGCCGCACAGCCGCCCAGGACGATCAGGTCCGCGAGCGACACCTGCTTCCCGCCGGAGTGCGAGCTGTTGAAGTCCCGCCGGATCTGCGCGAGCGTCTGCAGCACCGCCGCCAGCTCGGCCGGCTCGTTGACCTCCCAGTCCTTCTGCGGCGCGAGGCGGAGACGCGCGCCGTTCGCGCCGCCGCGCTTGTCGGTGCCGCGGAACGACGCAGCCGCCGACCACGCCGTCGCCACCAGCCGCGAGATCGACACGCCCGACGCGAGGATCGTCTCCTTGAGAGCCGCGGTGTCCACGTCGTCGATCAGCTCGTGGTCGACCGCGGGAACGGGGTCCTGCCACAGCTGCGGCTCGGGGACCCATGGGCCGAGGTAGCGCGACACCGGCCCCATGTCGCGGTGCAGCAGCTTGTACCAGGCCTTCGCGAATGCGTCGGCCAGCTGGTCGGGGTTCTCGTGGAAGCGCTTCGTGATCGGCCCGTAGATCGGGTCGACCCTCAGCGCGAGATCCGTCGTCAGCATCATCGGCGCGTGCCGCTTCGACGGATCGTGCGCGTCCGGCACCGTGCCCTGCGCCTCCGGATTCGTCGGCGTCCACTGCTTCGCACCGGCCGGGCTCGTCGTCAGCTCCCAGTCGTATGCGTACAGGTTCTCGAGGAAGCCGTTGTCCCACCTCGTCGGCTCGTTGGTCCAGGCGCCCTCGAGCCCGCTCGTGAGCGTGTGGGCGCCGTTACCGCCGTCGACGCTGTTCTTCCAGCCGAGGCCCTGCTCCTCGATCGGCGCTGCCTCCGGCTCCGGCCCGATGTACTCGGGCGAGACCGCGCCGTGCGTCTTGCCGAAGGTGTGGCCGCCGACGATGAGCGCCACCGTCTCCTCGTCGTTCATCGCCATGCGCCCGAAGGTCTCCCGGATGTCCCTGGCGGCGGCCAGCGGATCGGGGTTGCCGTCCGGCCCCTCCGGGTTGACGTAGATGAGGCCCATCTGCACGGCGGCGAAGGGATTGGCGAGCTCCCGGTCGCCGCCGTAGCGCTCGTCTCCGAGCCAGGTGTCCTCCGCGCCCCAGTAGATCTCGTCCGGCTCCCAGATGTCCTCGCGCCCGAAGCCGAAGCCGAACGTTTTGAACCCCATCGATTCCATGGCGACGTTACCGGCGTAGATCAGCAGGTCGGCCCAGGAGATCTTTCGGCCGTACTTCTTCTTGATCGGCCAGAGCAGCCGGCGCGCTTTGTCGAGATTCGCGTTGTCGGGCCAGCTATTCAGCGGGGCGAAGCGCTGGGCGCCTTCCCCACCCCCGCCACGGCCGTCGCCGATGCGGTACGTGCCCGCGGCATGCCACGTCATCCGGATGAGGAGCGGACCGTAGTGGCCATAGTCGGCCGGCCACCAGTCCTGCGACGTAGTCATCACCTCGACGAGGTCCCGCTTCAGGGCGTCGAGGTCGAGGCTCTTGAACTCCTCGGCGTAGTCGAAGTCCTCGTCCAGCGGATCGCGCCGAGGCGAGTACCGGCGGAGAACCGAGAGGTCTAGCTGATTCGGCCA
>JBLNEO010000134.1:0-6253 GCA_050262775.1 Pseudomonadota bacterium
CGAGCGCGTCGAGGAAGTCGAGGCAGTCCGCGAGGAGCGGCGCGGGGATCCGCGCAGGCGCGGGGGACCCGGCCAGGCGGCGCTCCACCGACCAGCGTGCGAGACCGGCGTCGCCGGCCGCGATCGGCGACGGCACGAGCGCCGCACGCGGGTCGCCGGCGAGCCCGCCGGCGAGCATGGACAGCACCTCGGCCTGACGGTCGACGTGCTCCCGCCCAGGGCCGACCGCGACGCGCAGCACCGTCTCGGCGCCGATCGCGACGAGCGACCCGGCGCGCATCAGCGGCCAGGCGAGGGGGCTGCGGTCGCCGGACGCTTCGGCCGCGGCCGCGTGCGCGACCTCGAGAGGCGTCGGAGTCCGTGGTCCGCGGGAGACGACGAGCGCACGCCGCGGCAGGCGCTCCGCGGGCTGGAGCCGCACGGCCGGGCGGTGCCCCGGCAGCCGCAGCGCATGCTCGACGTCCCAGGGAATGACCCGGACGTCGGCGTAGCCGCGCCGGCGCAGCTCCCGACGCGTGCGCTCCGCCCGCACCCGCGCCTGCGTGCTGCGCGCGACCCGGCCGGCCACCTGCCGCACGCGCGAGGGCACGTTCGCGACCGTGCCGTTGATCGTGGCGACGACGAACGGCGCCTCGGCGACGAGCTGATCCGGCGGCGCGATCTCGACGTCCGGCGCGTCCTCGACGAGCTCGGCGCCCGCGTAGGCGAGGGTCGAGGCGAGCGCCGCGTCGACGACGCGGAACCGCCGCCCGTCGACCGGCAGCACGGCGGCGAGCCAGGCGTGCTCGGCGTACGTCGGCGTGGGCCCGGAGGCGTCCCTCACCGGCGGACGAGGCCGCGCAGGAGCCCCACGCCGAACCCGAGGTGGAACGTGAGGAACGCGGCGGCCACCGCGGGGACGAGCGCGAGCGACTCGCCTCGGCGGCGGAGGCTCGCCGCGCCGAAGCCGGCGGCGCATGCGGCGTAGGCGGCGCACTCCAGCGCCAGCAGCCGCCGCGCGGCCTCCGACCGGGCGGCGAGCGGCACGAGCAGCGCGAGCGACACCGCGAAGGTCGGCGGCACGAGGCTGCGCACGCTCGCCACCTCGCGGTGCTTCGCCATCACACGGACCTTGTAGCGGCCGTAGTTGTAGTACTTGTCCCACAGCTCGGCGAGCGTGCCGACCGGTGTGTAGTAGGCCTTCACGGACGGGTCGAGGACGATGCTGCCGCCGGCCTGCCGCAGGCGGAGGTTGAACTCCTCGTCGTGGTCCGGCCCCATCTCCGCGTCGAAGAGGCCGACGTCGCGGAACACGTGCGGCCGGAAGGCGCCGCAGTAGACCGTGTCGACCGCGACGCGCCCGTCGGACGAGCCCTCGCGCCACCACATGATCCCACCGAACGGACTCGCCATCGCGGCCGCCGCGGCGCGCTCCCGCACCGTCGTCCCGCGCGGCTCGACAAGCGCGCCGACGTTCCACGCGCCCGTCTCCTCCGCCGCGGCGGCGAGGCGTCGCACGTAGTCGGGCGGGTAGCTCGACTTCGCGTCGAGGCGGACGATCAGGTCGCCGGTCGCGCGCGCGACGCACGCGTTGAGGGCGGGCGCCACGAGCCGGTCGGGGTTGTCGAGGATCTCGAGCGAGAGCCCCTCCCGCTCGGCCGCCGCGCGCAGGAGCTCGCGCGAGCCGTCCGTCGAGCCGCCGTCGGCGACGAAGCACTCGAGCTCCCCCTCGAAGTCCTGCGCCGCGATGTCGGACACGAGGCGATCGACCTTCCCCGCCTCGTTCAGGAGGGGGACGACGACCGAGACGCGCTCGATCGGGCTCACGCCGGCCTCCGCGGGTTCCGGATCCGGGTCTTCACGGCGAGGCGCCCGGCCGCGTCGAAGCAGAACTCCCACTCGTCGGCGAGGGGGCTGCCGAAGGCGTCGCGGCGCTGCGTGCCGGCGATCGGGTAGAGCCTGCACTCGCGCCCTGCACGCCGGTAGCCGACGTGCGAGCGGCCGATGCGCGCCGCAACGGCTGCGCGCGTCGTCCGCAGCGGGATCGCGTGCGCGCTGTCGTCCGTGATGAGCGGCGTGTCGAGGTACGCCTCCCGGGTGTGGAGCTCGTTCGGGACCGGCTCGTTCGCGGCGCCGACCTGCCCGCCGCACCCCGCGAGGAGGACGAGCGACGCGCCCGCGGCAGGGGCCGCGATCCGTGTGCGGACGATCGTCATCCCGATGCCGCCGGCGCGTGCGTCGCGCGTGGGCGCCTCAGGGCCGCCTTCCGTACCCGTAGCCGTAGCCCTCCGTCCGGTCCGAGTCGGTGACGACCACGGAGACCTTCGCGCCGAGCCCCTGCAGCGTCCGCCGCACGGCCTCGGCGTTCGTGTGCGTCGTCTTCCCCTGCCGCGCGACGACGATCACCAGGTCGGAGGTGAGCACGAACGGAAACGCGTCCGCGACGGCGAGCAGGGGCGGGGCGTCGATGATCACGTAGTCGGCGTCCTCTGCGAGCGTGGCGGTCAGCTCGGTGACCGAGTCCGGCGTGAGCAGCGTCGCAGGGTCGCGCGGCAGGAAGCCGCTCGGGAGCACCGTCAGGCGTCCCGCGGCCTTCTCGGGCGCCGGCGGCGGGCCGCCGGGACCGGCGCCGACCATCCGCAGCACGGGAACGTCCAGCGGCACCTCGCGCAGCGCGTCGTGGAGGGCGACGCGGCCGTCGAGCACGTCGGCGAGGCCGATCGCGGAGTCGCTCGCCCCCAGGTAGCTGTCGAGCTTCGGCTGGCGGAGGTCGGCCTCCACGCAGTAGACGGACTTCCCGGCGAGCGCGAGCGCGACGCCGAGGTTCGCGACGAGCGTGCTCTTGCCCTCCTCGGGGACGCCGCTCGTGACGAGGATCGTCCGTGCCGCGCTCCCCTCCGCCGCGAACTCCAGGTTCGCGCGCAGCAGGTGGAGGGCGTCGATGTCGGCGGCGTCGGTCGAGCGGGCGCTCGAGGACTTCAGGCCGGCGGGAGGGTGGCCGCGGACGCCCTTCGGCAGGACGCCGATCACGGGCGCCTCGAACCACTCCTCGGCCTGCTTCCGGCTCCGGAGGCGGTTGTCCACGCTCTCGCGTGCGAACGCGAACACGAGCCCGAGGACGAGGCCGATCAGCGCCGCGACGACGACGTTGCGGACCCAGCGCGGCGAGACGGGATCGGGCTGCAGGTGCGCCGGGTCGAACACGGTCGCCGTGATCGGCGTCCTCGTGCCGTCGGCCCCGGTCCCGAGCGCCGAGCCGCCCAGCTTCTCGTCGACGAGATCGGTGAAGACGCGGCCGACCTCGTCGAGGGTCGAGACGGCCTCCTCGGCGTTCGGCGAGTCGTAGCTCACCTCGAGCACGGAGCTCTGGGGCTTCGCCGTCACCTTCAGGTCCTTCAGCAGATCC
Organism: Pseudomonadota bacterium; assembly: GCA_050262775.1. Lineage (GTDB taxonomy): Bacteria > Actinomycetota > Thermoleophilia > Gaiellales > Gaiellaceae > DATHTC01. Next base: position 3,386 of record JBLNEO010000134.1, read on the forward strand.
TCGGGCGTCAGGTCGAGGTTCTTGCGGTCGATCACGTCCGAGGCGACCACGTCGCTCGCGAGCAGGTTCCGCATCGTCGTCGCGAACGGGTCGACCGCGCTCCCGAACTGCGCCTGGAACACGCCGCCGCCCTGGCCCACGACGACCTTCATCGAGGCGCGGTAGACCGTCTCCTGGAGCGAGCTGACGGCGGCGGCCGCCGCGGGCGCGAGCAGCGCGACGAGCACGATCAGCCAGACGTGCCGACGGACGACCGCGAGGAAGTGGGCGAGTGAGGACTGGGTCTCGGGCATCGAGGGGCGGGGCCGCAGCGTCGCATGGTAGATGCGCCGCCGGGCGGCCGCCTCCCTCGCTCAGGTGGGACCCGTATCCTCCCCGCGATGCGCTTCCCGGCGCCACGCGCCCTGGGCGCGTCTCTCCCGCTGTGCGCGGCGTCGCTCGCGGTCTGGCTCTCGTGGACGTGGTTCGAGGGCGGCCACTCCGACACCGCGCTCGCGCCCGGGGGCGTCGTCCTGCTCGCGCTGCTCGTGCTCTCGCTCGCGCTGCGCGGCCCCGGCCTGCTCGCGACGTCGCGCACCCGCGCCGGCATGGCGGCGTGTCTCGCGGCGTTCGCGGCGTGGAACGCCCTCTCGATCGCGTGGGCCGACTTCCCGGGGGACGCCTGGGCCGGCGCGGACAAGGCCGGCGTCTACGTCGCCGGGTTCCTGCTGCTCGCGCTCTGGCCGATCCCGCCGCGGCTCCTGGACCTGCTGCTGGGGGCGTTCGCGCTCGGCGTCGGCCTCACCGCGGCGGTCGTCTTCCTGCGTGCCGTCGGAGCGGCGGATCCGGCCGCAGCCTTCTACGACGACCGCCTCGTCTCGCCGACCGGGTACGTGAACGCGAACGTCGCGCTCTGGATGTGCGCGTTGTGGCCGGCGGTGCATCTCGGGTCGCGGCGCGACGTCCCCGCCGCCCTGCGGGCCGCGTTCCTCGCCACGGGCGCGCTGCTCGTCGACGTCGCGGTCCTCGGCGAGAGCCGCGCCTGGCTCGCGCTGATGCCGCTAGCCGCGGGCCTCTTCGTGCTGCTCCAGGCCCAGCGGCTCCGGGCGCTGCTCGGCCTCGCCGTCGTCGGCGGCGCGGCTGCGGTCGCCCTGCGCCCGCTGCTCGACGTCTACGAGCGCGCTGCCGACGGGGCGTCGCTCGGTCCGCCCCTCGACACCGCCGCCCCGTTCGTCGCCGCGGCGGCGCTCGTCGCGGCGGCCGCGGGCGTCGTCTGGGCGGCCGTGGACGCGCGCGTCGTGCCGTCGCCGCGGGCGATGCGGATCGCCGGCGTCGCCGTGGTCGCGGGAGCGGTCGTCGTCGCCGCCGTCGCCGCCGTCGCGGCCGCACGCGACGTCGACAGCCCGCGCGCGTGGGTGTCGGAGAAGTGGGACGAGTTCCGGTGCCCCTACTGTCCGGGGTCGTCCGGCGGCTCGCGCCTCACGGGCACCCTGAGCAACGACCGCTACCGGATGTGGACGATCGCCTGGGACGCGTTCGAGGAGCACCCCGTCCGCGGCATCGGCGCCGACAACTACGCGGCCGAGTACCTCCTCCGCCGCACGGACCCGTACTTCCAGCCGCGCTACCCGCATTCGCTCCCGCTCCGCCTCCTCAGCCAGCTCGGCGTGGTCGGGACGGCGCTGCTCGTCGTCCCGCTCGCGCTCGCCGTCGCGCTCGCGCTGCGCGCGCGACGCCGCCTGCCCCCGCCGCAGGCCGGCGCCGTCGGCGCGGCGGTCGCGATCTTCGGCTACTGGGCGCTGCACGGGAGTGTCGACTGGTTCTGGGAGCTCCCGGCGCTCGCGGCGCCCGCGCTCGCGTTCCTCGGGGCGGCGAGCGCGGTCGAGCCGGAAGCCGGCGCGGGCACCCCGACCGGGCGGGCGCGGTCGTGGGTGCCGTGGGTCGCGGCCGTGCTCGCGGTCGCGCTGGCGGCCTCGCTCGCGGCCCGGTGGCTCGCGGACTCGCTCGAGGCGGCGGCGGCTCGAACGTGGGTCGCGCAACCCGACCTCGCGTACCGACGGCTCGACACCGCCGCGCGGCTCGATCCGCTCAGCGCGGAGCCGCTCGTGCTCGAGGGGTCGATCGCGCTCAAGCGCGGCGAGGCGGCCCGGGCATCGGACGCGCTCCGCGACGCGCTCCGACGCGAGCCCCGCAACTGGTACGCCGCGTTCCAGCTCGGCGTCCTCGCCGCGAGCCGCGGCGACTTCGCCACCGCGTCCCGGCGACTGCTGGAGGTACGGCGGCTGAATCCGCGCGACCCGATCCCGGCCCTCGTCGAGCGCCTCGTCCGACGCCGGGTCAGGATCGACCCGGAGCGCGTCGACGAGCTCTACCTCGACCAGCTGGAGCTGCTCTTCGACCGCCCCGTGTTCGAACGGCACCGCGTCCGGTCGTCGGCAGAGCCGTCCGAACGGGCTGGCAGTGATTAGCCCACCGGGGAGGCGGGTATCCTCGAATGCGGTTAGGATCGGAACAGCAAACGAGTGGGAGGATTCATGGTGGCACGGAGACGCCTCGTCGCGTCGGTGTTCGCGGCAGCACTGATCGGAGGGCCGTCTGCGCTCGCCGCCACGCCCGGTACGCCGGTCGCGGGCTACGGCGGCCAGGGTGGTCAGGCGCAGGGTGCGCTCGGCGCCGAGCAGCAGCAGCAGGGCGGCGTCCTGCCGTTCACGGGCGCACAGCTCGGGCTGCTGGCGATCGGCGGAGCTGTTCTGCTCGGGTCCGGTGTGGCGCTCCGGCGCTCCACGCGGCCCGACGCATAGCCGACGGATTCGGGGGGGGGGGGCGCGGGGGGGGCCGCCCCCCGGAGCAAAGCCCCCCCGGGCGCCCGCGGGGGCCCCCGCCGGGCCG
>JBLNEO010000135.1:0-22481 GCA_050262775.1 Pseudomonadota bacterium
TATCCTTCGTGCCACACGCGGGCGTGGCGGAACTGGCAGACGCGACGGGTTTAGGTCCCGTTGGGCGAGAGCCCGTGGAGGTTCGACTCCTCTCGCCCGCATACGATGGCCGCGTGAGCGAGTTCCCGTTCGTGTGGCGCGAGCGCGTGCGGTTCCGCGACTGCGACGCGATGGGACATGTCAACAACGCCGTCTACTCGACGTACCTGGAGCAGGCGCGGATCGGCGTCCTCGGCGGACTCGCCGAGTTCATCCTCGCGCGCGTCGAGATCGACTTCCGCGCGGAGCTGCGCGCCGGCGAGGAGGTCGAGATCCGCACCCGCTGCGCACGCGTCGGCACGAAGAGCTTCGACCTCGAGCACGAGCTCCGCGCGGACGGGCGGGTGGTGGCCGAGGCGAGGAGCGTGCTCGTCGCCTACGACTACGACACCGGCCGCAGCGTCCCGCTGCCGGACGCGGTCCGGGCACGCCTGCTGCCGACGGCGACGCCGGCCGCCTAGGACGCCGTCTCGTCGGCGACGACGCCGGCCTCGCCGAGCTTCTCCACGAGCGACCAGCCCTCGGCACGCTCGACGACGCGCTCGATGTCGAGCCGCTCATGGCCCGGGACGACGACGAACACCCGCCGCCGTGCACGCGCCCGCCGGTACTCCTCGAGCGTCAACGTGACCTGGCCGCCGCAGCTGAGCGCCGAGCACTCGCAGACGAAGGACACCGGCTCCGAGGGGGAGACGTCGTGCGCGTCGGTGATCTCGGCGATGCGCTCGTTCACCTCGCGGAAGAGCGCCTCGTTCTGCGCGAGCGCCTGCTCGTTCGTCATCTCCCCTCCCTCGGGCGATCCGGAGCGCCGATCGTACTCCGCCTCGGACGCAGCGCGAAATCCTCGTTAGGGAAGGGCGCCCGCGGGTACTCCTCCCGCGCGCTCGTGAACTACCACGCTTCCTCCATCGACGAGCTCGACGCCTGCTTCGTCGCGTGCGAGGAGGCATACGTCCGGCTCCGGACGCGCGACGCGCCGCGGAACGGCTCGCTCGGGAACGCGCTGCTGCTCGCGGCCGCCACGAGCACGCTGGCCTCCGAGTCGCTGTCGGCCGAGCCGGACGGTCGGGGCGCGGTGCTCCTCGACATCACCGCCACCGCCTGCGCCGCGTGCGCGGAGGCGTGCGAGCGCGACGGCGCCCACTGGCTGGCCGCCGCCCGCGAGGCCTGCCTCGCCGCCGCGGCCGCCTGCCGGGAGGTCGCGCAGGGCCGCGTCTCGAACGGGGACTGACCGGCTCGCTCGTGTACGGCCCCCATCCGCGCCGACGGGAGGGTCGTTCGGTCAGTGGCCCCGGGAGGAGTCGAACCTCCGCACGCAGATTCGAAGTCTGCCGCTCTGTCCGCTGAGCTACGGGGCCCGGAAGCGCTTCGAGTATGCCCTAGAAGCCGTCGTGGGCCTTCGCCGTCAGCCAGACGCCGAGGACGGGCAGCGCCAGCGTCACCGCGAAGTTCAGCCACCCGAGGCGGACGAGCCACGGCCGGACCGTCTGCGGCGCCCCGGCCCGCACCTGGTCCTGGAGGCGGGGCCCGAGCACGTAGTCGTGCAGGTACGAGCCGACGAGCAGGTAGGCGAGCAGCACGATCTTCAGCAGCACGACGCGGCCGAACGCGGTGTCGACGAGATTCGACGTGTTGAAGGCGTAGTGCTCCCGTGCGAGCACGAGCCCCGTCGCCCCGGCGACGGCGAGGCTGCCCCAGCCGAGCGGCCGCCACCGCCGGCCGAGCGTCCGGAACAGGTCGGGACGGAGCTCGACCGGCGCCCTCCTGATCGCCGGCACGCCCGCGAAGACGAGCGCGACCGTGCCGCCGACCCAGACGATGGCCGCGAGGACGTGGAGCAGGAGGGCGGTGAAGTGCACGGGCCGCGCGCCAGTCTCGCAGCGCGCGGCCCGCAGCCGTTTCCCTACCGCTTCGGCAGCTGGACGACGTCGTACCGCGTCGAGGCGGACGGCGGCGTCGTGAAGCGCGCGTTGACGGCGTAGAGCCGCCGCCCGAGGTCATCGATCGTCGTCGGCACGTCGAGATCCGGATCCGTGAGGTACGCCGCGATCCGGCCCGACCGCAGCCGCGCGTCGAGCACGACCTTCGCGATGCGGTTGTTCTGGTTCTGGACGACGTAGAGCGTCCGTCCGGTGAGCAGGAGGCCGTCGCCGTTCTGCACGGTCGCGCCGCCGAGGTCGATCGCGTTCGTGACGCCGGCGGGCGTGACGGTGAACAGCTTGCCCGTGTTGCTCTGCACGATCACGAGCGTGCGCCCCCTCGCCTCGATGCCGTTCGCGTTGAAGCCCGTCGTGTAGGCGATGTCGCCCGTCAGCGGCACGGTCGTCACCTCGGCACCGGGCCGCCCGTTCGCGGCGAGCTGAACGCGGTAGAGCGCCTGGTTCACCGAGTCGGTGAACCAGGCGACGTTGCCCGTGACGACGACGTCGTTGATGAAGGTCTGCTTCGTCGTCAGCTGCAGCGTCGCCACCGCCGCGCCGGTGCGCGCGTCGTAGACGAACGCCTTGCCGGTCGAGCCGCCGGCGACGTAGAGCCGGCCGCGGCGGAGCTCGATGCCGATCGCGGCCCTCCCGGCGCCGCCCGGCACGAGCACGGCACCGCGCCCGGTCCGCAGGTCGCCGCGGTAGATCGCGCCGGTCGGGATCGAGCCGACGTAGAACGTCCGCCCGCCGATCGCGATCCCCTCCGGCTGGAACCCGTCGGGCAGCCTGATCGTCTCCGGAAAGCCTCCACGGGCCCCGGCGGCTCCGACGCCGACGGCGACCACGGCGAGCGCCGCGAGGACGAGTGTGATCCGTCTCATCCGTCGTTCCCCCCTCTGTCTCCCTCGGTTTCCCGCCGGGAAGTGTGACCGATCGGCGGCTACACTGGCGGCGGCGCGGTGGCGGTAGCTCAGTTGGTAGAGCCCCGGGTTGTGGTCCCGGTGGTCGGGGGTTCGAGTCCCCTCCGCCACCCCTCTCACCCGCTCCCGGGCGGCGTCTCGTCGAGGCGCCGCCGCAGGCCGTCGATCGAGTCGTCGGCGGCGACCGCCGTCCCTACGAGGCGGTGTCGGCCGAGCCGACGTGGGCGCCCTGGCCCTCGTGTCGCCCCGCGGCGAACGCCTCGATCATCGTCGCGTTGAACGCCGGGATGTCGTCGGGCTTCCGGCTCGTCACGAGCCCCCGGTCGACGACCACCTCGCGGTCGACCCACTCGGCGCCGGCGTTGCGGAGATCGGTCTGGAGCGACGGCCAGGACGTCACCGTCCGTCCCTCGACGACGCCGGCCTCGATCAGGGTCCACGGCGCGTGGCAGATCGCCGCGACGGGCTTGCGCTGCTCGAAGAACCCGCGCACGAACGCGACCGCGTTCTCGTCGGTCCGGAGCCGGTCCGGGTTGCCGACGCCGCCGGGGAGCAGGAGCGCGTCGTACTCGTCCGCGCTCGCCTCCTCGACGGCACGGTCGACGGGCACGGTGTCGCCCCTGTCGAAGTGGTTGAAGCCCTGGATCGCGCCGTCGGTCAGCGACAGCACCTCGACGGTCGCGCCTGCCGCCTCGAGCGCCTTCCGCGGTTCGACCAGCTCGACCTGCTCGAACATGTCGGCGGCGAGGATCGCCACCCGCTTCCCCTGCAGCTCGTTCGCCATCTCGTCCTCCTCGGGTTCGGTCTCGGACGTCGTACGGGGTGCCCGGACCCGACGCGTCCAAACGCCGGGTTACCCTTGGACGTCCGCGCCCGTAGCTCAGTGGACAGAGCGGCGGCCTTCTAAGCCGTTGGTCGGAGGTTCGAATCCTCCCGGGCGCGCTCGGGGCGCCGCGCCGCCTCAGCCGCGGACGCCGAACTCGGCCGCCAGCACCGTCACGGCACGGCGGTCGAACGAGCCCGGGGCGGCGGTCGAGTGGACGGCCGCGAGGCCGAGCTCCCGCCAGCGGCGCGTGAGGAGGTTCTTGCGGTGCGACGGGCTGTCGAGCCAGCGGCGGACGGCCTCCGCCGCGTCCACGTCCGGCGACGCCCACAGGAGGTTCTCGCCGACCGACCAGTACGCGTAGCCGCGCGAGCCGTAGAAGCGCTCGACGCGGCGCCAGAACGGTGTTCCGTCCTGCGATTCATGGCCGAAGAAGCCGGCGTCGACCATCGCCTGCGCGTGGTTCGAGGCTGCCGCGCCTAGGCTCGCGTTCAGCCGCAGCGGCCGCAGCCCGTGGTCGGCGCGCACGGCATTGATCTCCGCGACGAGCGCCTGCTCGAGCGTGGGCGCCGCCGTCCCCCGGGCCGCGGCGGTCGGCTCGGCCGACGCGGGGGCGGCGACGGCCGCCAGGGCGACGAGCGCCGCGGCCGCGACCTGCAGGAGGCTTCGCCTCATGCCGCCCTCATCGGCAGCGCGGCGCGCCATCTAGAGAGGCTGGACGAGGTCGGGTGCCGATGGTGGCTCGCCGGGGCGGACGACGGCCAGGCGCTCTCGGCGGAACTCGAGCCACTCCTGCAGCAGCACCTGGATCGACCCCGCGACCGGGATCGCCGCGAGCGCGCCGATGATCCCGGCGAGCGACGCGCCGATGAGGACGGCGATCAGGATCGCCAGCGGGGAGAGCTCGACGGTGCGGGAGTAGACGAGCGGGTACAGCATGTGGTTCTCGATCTGCTGGTAGAGGACGAAGATCACGACGACCGTCACGCCGATCACCCAGCCGCGGTCGATGAACGCGACGAGCGAGACGACGACGGTGCCGATCGTCGCGCCGGCGAGCGGGATCAGGTCGAGGAGCGCCACGAGCAGCCCGAGCGCGACGGCGTAGGCGACGCCGAGGATGGTGAGCACGATCGAGCTCGTGATGCCGGCGATGAGCGCGATCAGCAGCGCGCCGCTGACGTAGCCGCCGACCGTCCGGTTGACGCGCCCCCCGATCCGCGTCCAGCGCGCCTCCGACTCCGGCGGGAGCTGGTCGAGCAGGCGCTCGACCCACTTCGGCCCCTCGAGGAGCATGAAGATCACGAGCACGAAGATCGTGATCGCGCCGATGACGACGGTGACGACGCCCTTCGCGACGCCGACCGCCGTCCCCGAGTAGCCGACGACGCGTCCCGCGCCGCCCTCGGAGATCGCCTGCCGCACGCGCTCGACGATGTGGTAGTCGGTCTCGAGGAACCCGAGCGGCCCACGGCCCTTCGTCAGGTCCTCGACGTAGCCGGGCACCGCGTCCGCGAACTGCCGGACCTGGTCGACGACGATCGGCACGAATGCGACGCCGACCGCCGCGAGGAGTCCGACGACGCCGAGCATCGTGATCGCGACCGCGAGGCCGCGCCGTCGGACACCGTGCGCCTGCAGCCACTCGACCATCGGGTTGAGGGCGATCGCGAGGAACAGCGCGATCACGATCCACGTGAGGACGGAGCGCGCCATCCACAGCAGGTTGAGCAGGAGGAAGGTCGCGATCACGATGCCGAGGACGGCGAAGACCGTGCGCGGCTTGAAGCGGATCACGCGCTCCTCGGGCACCCGGGGGACCCTAGCCGCGGCACCTGACGTTAGGTCGCGCCCGCCGGCGGGCACCTTCGCCGCGTGAGCCTGCGCGCGAGCCCGGTCGAGGCGACGGCGACGCTGCCCGACGGCCGCGCGGCGACCGTGTGGGTCGGTGTCCCCGACGACCCGTACATCGACCGCGCCGAGCTCGACACGGTCGCGATCGAGCTCCGCATCGGTGACGAGGTCGTCGCGGCGCTGAACACGATCCTCGACCCGGGCCAGGAGTCGGAGGCAGGGCAGCTCGTGCGCGCCGTCGTCGCGGGGCTCGAGGACGGCACGCTCGCGCCGACGGCGGGCGCGCTCGAGCCGCTCGCCGACTCGATCCTCTAGCGCGCGCGGAACACGAACGGGCCGCACGCGCCGCCCGTCGGCTCGCGGAGCGGGCGGCCCGAGGCGTCCTTCGGCGTCACGGTCAGGGTCGTCGGCGTCACGGCGACCTGCGCGAAGCTGTACGCGTCGGCGACCGCGCAGGCCATCCCGACGCCACGCGGCGGCGCCGGCTTGAGGAAGAGACCCGTGATCGCGGCCGCGGCGCCCGGCGCCCCGAGGGTCTCGTCGAGCTCGCGCGCGTAGGTCTTCGTCGCGACGGGGCCGGTGACGACCTCCCAGATGCCGGTGCCGCCGGGCCCGTTCACGGGGTCGAGCGTGCGCAGCCGGATCTCGTTCACGAACGTCGCGTGCGTGTCCGTCGTCAGGAACAGGACGTTCCGGACGTTGGCCTGGAGGAACGCCAGCAGCCGTTCGCGCTCGGCCGCATACCCCTCCCACCGGTCGTACGGGAGGGCGTAGAACTGCTGGATCGGCACCTCGTTGACGACGATCTTCCACGTCGCGCGAGACGCCGCGATCGACCGCGTGAAGGCGTCGTACTGCCGTGCGCCGAGCATCGTCCGCGACGGATCCTCGATCGCCGCCCGACACGCCGGATCGACGGGCTGCGCGAGCGACGGCGCGAGGCCGGCGAACGCGTTGCGGACGCTCTGCGGCGCCGTCGGCGCGAGGTCGCCTGCGCACCGCCCGGCGACCTTCGCGCTGCGGAACGACCGCTCGTCGAGGAAGAAGAGCTCGACCGTCCGCCCCCAGCGGAACCGCCGGGAGAGCCCGTCGCGCGACGACCAGCCGACCGGTGCGTACGCCGTGAACGCGGCCGAGCCGGCGGCCCGCAGCGCCGCGCCGTGCTCCGGGACGGTGAAGTCGTTGACGAACTCGTGGTCGTCCCAGTGGCTGTAGAGCCCGGTGGCGGCACGGAGGCGGCGGAGCGCCGCGTAACCGAGGTTCTCCCGGTACTTCGCAGCCTTGGCGGCGACGGTGAGCGCGGGCGGCAGGCCGGAGATCTCGCTGTCGGAGTAGATCGTGTCGCCGAGGTTGACGTTGAAGTCGTTCCCGGCCGCCGCCATGCGCGCGTACACCTCGAAGCGGTTGTATCCGGGCCGACCGGTGCTCGGGTTGCGGGCGCCGTCGGCGTCGCCCGAGATCGCGAAGCGGACGGTCGCCGGGGAGCCGAGCGGCGGCGCCGTCCGGAAGGCGCCGACGGGGCTCGTCGCCCCCCGCTGCCGGAACCGGTACCAGTAGCGGCGCCCGGGCTGCAGCGCGACGACGCGCCGGATCGCGACGATCCCGCCGACGCGCCGCGTGTCCATCCGCAGCCGCGCGGCCGGCATGCCGCGGAAGCGCCGGTCGGCCGAGACCTCCGCCCAGACCGTCCCGGGCCGGGCGACCGCCGTCCAGAGGATCGCGCCGTCGGGCCGGACGTCGCCCGCCGCAACCCCGAGCGGGAACGACGGCGCGGCCGGCGCGGCCGATGGCAGCACGAGCGCGACGGCGAGGAGGACGAGGAGGCGGCGCGCCACGGGGGCGCAGCTTATGTCGGTCGGTACCGACGACGCTGACGTTCGCGACAGGCGAGCGCGCGTTCGCGCTCGACAGCGACGGGAGCACGCTCCCACTGCTGCCTCGCTCAATCTCGCGAAGAGCGGGTGGCGGGAATCGAACCCGCGTAACTAGCTTGGAAGGCTAGGGCTCTACCATTGAGCTACACCCGCGCGCGGCCGCTAGCGTAGCGCCCGGTGCGGCCCGACCCGTACGCGTGGACGAGCCATCCGGAGGCGGTGCTCGGCCTCGTGGCGCTCTTCGCGGCGTATGCGTGGGCGGCGCGGACGCACCGCCCGTCGTCCTGGCGCGCGGCCGCCTTCGGCGCCGGGATCCTGCTGCTGCTCGTCACGTCCGTGAGCCCGCTCGAGTCGCTCTCGTTCCATCTGCTGACGGCCCACCTCCTGCAGAACGTCGTCCTTGCCGAGTGGGCGCCGGCGCTGCTCGTGCTGGGGGTTCCGCCGGCGCTCGCCGCCGCGATCGCGGGGCGCCTGCCGGGCGCGCACGTCCTCCTCCACCCGGCGTTCACGCTGCCCGCGTGGATCGGCACCTACTTCGTGTGGCATCTGCCGCCGCTCTACGACCGTGCGCTGCACCACCCGCACTCGCTCCTCCACCTCGAGCACGGCTGCTACATCGCCGCGGGGACGCTCCTGTGGTGGCCCGTCATCCAGGACGCACCGGTGTCGCTGAAGCCACAGCTGCGGGCGGCCTACCTCTTCGCAGCCTTCGTGCTCGCGAGCCCGCTCGGCCTGCTGCTCGCCCTCCTCCCCGACCCCGTCTACGACTTCTACGCGGGCGGGTTCCCGCGGTGGAGCCTCAGCGCGCTCGAGGACCAGCAGATCGCCGGCGTCACGATGGCGGCCGAGCAGGCGGTCGTCTTCTTCGCGGTGTTCGCGTTCTTCTTCTTCCGCTTCCTCGCGGAGGAGGAGCGTGGTACAGATCGTCCATGAGCACCGTCGCCGTCGTGGGCGGGGGTCCGGCCGGGCTCGCCGCGGCGGCGATGCTGCGGCACGAGGGCGTCGACGTCCTCGTCCTCGAGGCGGGCGACGAGCCCGGCGCCGCGTGGGCGTGGCGCTACGACCGGCTCCACCTGCACACCCACCGGCGGCTCTCCGGCCTCCCCGGCCACCCGATCCCGCGCGAGGCGGGCGCGTGGCCGGCGCGCGACGACGTCCGCGCGTACTTCCGCGAGTACGCACGCGTCCACGCGCTCGACGTGCGCACGCGGACGCGCGTGGAGCGCGTCGACCGCGACGGCGACGGCTGGGTGCTGCGAACGAGCGCCGGCGACGTTCGCGCCCGCCGCGTCGTCGTCGCCACCGGGCTGAACGCGGAGCCGACGTTGCCGGACTGGCCGGGGCGCGGGGACTGGCCCGGCGAGCTCGTCCACGCCCGCGACTACCGCAACCCCGAGCCCTTCCGCGGGCGCTCGGTGCTCGTCGTCGGCTCCGGGAACACGGGCGCCGAGGTCGCGGTCGACCTCCGCGAGGGCGGCGCCGCGCCGGTCTGGCTGGCCGTGAGGACGCCGCCGCACATCGTCCGCCGCGACACGGCCGGCTTCCCGACGCAGGCGCTCGGGATCCTGCTCGGGCACCTCCCGCGCCGGACGATCGACCCGATCGCGCGCACGCTCCGGCGGATCAGCGTCCCCGACCTGACGGCGAAGGGGCTGCCGCCGCAGCGCCAGCCGATCTCGCGCTTCGCGGAGCACCCGCGGATCCCGATCGTCGACGTGGGCATCGTGCGGGCCGTGCGCGACGGCGACGTGGAGGTCGTGCCGGCCGTGGAGGCGTTCGCGGACGGCGACGTCCTCCTCGCCGGCGGGCGCCGCCTCCGGCCGGACGCGGTCGTGGCGGCGACGGGGTACCGGCCGGCGCTCGAGTCGCTCGTCGGGCACCACGGCGTGCTCGACGACGCCGGGCGCCCGCTCGTCCGGGTCGAGGCCGAGCATCCGGCGGCGCCCGGGCTCCACTTCGTCGGCTTCACGCCCTCGCTCGGCGGGGCGTTGCGGCTGATCGGCCACGAGTCGCGCACGCTCGCCCGTCACGTCGCGGCCGCCGAGGCGGGCGCCCCCACGCGCGCCGCCGCCGTCCCCGCGTAGGTCGGCGCCGGAGCGAATGTCGGCGAGCCGGGGCCCGCTCTCCCCTGTCGGAGTCGAACGGCCGCGCCGGTGGCCGCCCCGGCCGCGCGCTTCGACCCCGGCTCGCGACGGGAGTTCTACCAGAGCCCGGTCGCACAGTTGTCGAGGTTCGGCAACCGCCTCGCGGAATCGGGGCGGGCGGATTCGAACCGCCGACTTCCTGCTCCCAAAGCAGGCGCGCTACCAGGCTGCGCCACGCCCCGTACGTCGCGCAGTGTAGGCCGTCGGCGCGATACCGTCGCGCGCCGTGGGCGAGCCGATCATCCACGTCGAGGGCCAGCCGACCGACCGGCGCGCCGGCCTCGGGATCGCGATGGTCGCCGTGGCCGCCCTCCTCTTCGGCGTGAACGGCACCGTGTCGAAGGTCGTCCTCGAGTCGGGGCTCACGTCGCTCCAGCTCACGCAGGCGCGCTCCGTCGGCGCCGCGGTCGGCTTCGCGCTGATCGTGGCGCTGACCGCACCCGAGCGGCTGCGGGTGACGTGGCGCGAGGTGCCGTTCCTGCTCGCGTTCGGCGTCACGGGGGTCGCCTTCGTCCAGTGGTTCTACTTCCTCTCGATCCACAGGCTGCCCGTCGGGATCGCCCTGCTCATCGAGTACCTGGCGCCGCTGCTCGTCGCGCTCTGGGCGCGGTACGTGCTCCACGAGGACGTGCGGCGGCGCGTCTGGGCCGCGCTCGTGCTCGCGCTCGTCGGCCTGTCGCTGATCGTCGAGCTCTGGAGCGAGGGCGGGAGCGCCCTCGACGGCCTGGGGATCGCCGCCGCGCTCGCCGCGTGCGTCGCGTACGCCGTCTACATCCTCACGGCCGAGCGAGGCGTCCGGCGCCGCGACCCGATCTCGCTCTCGGCGTACGGGTTCGCCTTCGCCGCGCTGTTCTGGCTGATCGTCCAGCCGGTGTGGGAGTTCCCGTTCGACCGGCTCGACGACGACGTCTCGCTGCTCGGCAACCTCGAGTCGACGACGCTGCCGGTCTGGCTGCTCATCGCCTTCGTCGTGCTCGTCGGGACGATGGCGACGTTCGGCCTCGTCGTCTCCGCGCTGCGGCACCTCTCGGCGACGCGCGTCGGCATCGTCGCGATGCTCGAGCCGGTCGCGGCGGCCGCCGTCGCGTGGGCGTGGCTCGGCGAGACGCTCGGGACGGCGCAGCTCGTCGGCGGCGCGATCGTCCTCATAGGCATCGCACTCGCGCAAACGGCCAGGTAGGGTGTCGGCCCTCTCCCCCGAATGGGGGACGTCAGACGCGTTTTATCGGCGTTAACTTGTACGAATGTCCGGTACGAGATACATTTCGGTAGGTTTCGCGACGTTCCTGGCGTTTCTCGCCGTCGTCGCCCCGGCCGGCACCGCCACGACGATCAGCTCGGGCGAGCGGTCCGTGCTCTCGGAGATGAACCGCGTCCGCGCCGCACACGGCCTCCCGGCGCTCCGCCTCGACCCGACGCTCGTCCGTGCGGCCCGCGCGCACACCCGCTACATGGTCGCGAAGAACGTCTTCACCCACGGCGACTTCGGCACGCGCATGCGCCGCTTCGGCGCCCGCGGCCCGCACCTCGGCGAGAACCTCGCGTGGGGCTCCGGCTCGAACGCCCGCGCTGCCGCGCTCGTGCAGATGTGGCTGAACAGCCCGCCGCACCGGGCGAACCTGCTGCGCCGCGGGTTCCGGCGGGTCGGCGTGGGTGCCCTCGTCGGGACGTTCGCGGGCGCCGGCGACGCACGGGTCGTCACCGCCGACTTCGCCGGCACCTAGCGCCGGGGCCGCAACGGCTAGGACTCGTGCATCACGGCGCGCAGGTCCGCGAGCTTCTCGCGCCGGAGCTCGTCCCGCTCGCCCTGCTCGATCCGCTGCAGCAGCGCGCGGACGCTGGGCGCCAGCTCGACCGGGTTGAACGGCTTCGTGATGTAGTCGACGCCGCCGATGTCGAGACCGCGCGCACGGTCGCGGAACTCGGCCCGGGCGGTGAGGAAGATGATCGGGATCTCGCGGGTCCCCGGGTCCTCGAGCAGCTGCTCCGCGACGCGCCAGCCGTCGAGCCCCGGCATCATCACGTCGAGCAGGATCACGTCCGGCGTCTCGCGCCGGGCGGCCTCGAGCCCGCTCGGGCCGTCCGCCGCCTCGAGCACGCGCATGTGCTCGGCCTCGAGGTTGACCCGGCACAGCAGCCGGATCGGCGCCTCGTCGTCGATCACCAGGACGGTTGTGCGGGGATCGGTGCCCAAACTGAGGCGTTATACCCGTTCGGCCGCGGGTTCAGTCCTGGCAGGCGCCGCGGCGGCCGGGAGCTCGAAGGTGAAGCTCGCCCCACGCCCCTCGCGCGAGGTCACCCAGATGCGCCCGCCCATCGCCGTGACGAGGCCGCGCACGATGAAGAGCCCGAGGCCCGTCCCACCCTGCCCGGCGCGCGAGCCCGTGGCGTCGGCGCGGTAGAACTTCCGGAAGATCCGCTCCTGCTCGCCCTCCGCGATGCCGACCCCCTCGTCGGCGACGGAGACCTCGATGCGGTCGCCGCGCCGCCGTGCCGCAACGGTCACGGTGCCGCCGTCCGGCGAGTACTTGACGGCGTTGTCGAAGAGGTTCGCCAGCACCTGCCGCAGCTTCTCGGCGTCCGCCTCGGCGGCGAGGGGCTCGTCGGGAACCTCGACCACGAACCGGTGCCCGTCCGCGACAGCGAGGTGCTCGTGGTCGGCGACCGCCTGCGTGACGGCGGCGCCGACGTCGGTCGGCGCGAGGCTGATCTGGAGGTCGCCCGCGTCGAGCCGGGCGACGTTGAGGAGTGCGTCGACGATCGCCGTCAGGCGTTCCGACTCGGACGCGATGTAGCCGAGAAACGTCCTGCGCTCCTCGTCGCCGAAGTTGATGTCGCGCCGGAGGAGCGTCTCCGCGAAGCCGTAGATCGAGGTGAGCGGGCGGCGGAGCTCCTGTGAGACCGTGGTCACGAACTCCGTCTTCATCTGCTCGACGAGCCGGTCGGCAGAGATGTCACGGAAGGCGTAGATCCGCCCGGCCACCGCGCCGGCGGGATCGCGCATGACCGCCTCGGTCAGCGAGAGCCAGACCTCGTCGCCGCCGCGGACGATCGACACGAGGCGGTCGCGCGGCATCGTCTCGCCGTCGCCCTCGAGCCGCCGTCCGAGCACCTGTTGCGGCGTGCGCCCGAGCGCCTCTGCCGCCGGAACGTCCGTGATCTCCTCGGCCGCGCGATTCCACAGCACGACCTCCCCTTCGCGGTCGACCGCGACGATCCCGTCGGCGATGTTCGCGAGGATCGCGAAGCTGCGCTCCTTCTCGATCGCGACCCGCTGGTAGAGCTCCGCGTTCTGCAGGGACGTCGACGCGCCGCCGGCAAGCGCCGTGAGCGCCTCCACCTCCGCGCGCCGCCACACCTTCGGCTCGCGCCCGTAGAGCGAGAGGACACCGTGGATGCCGCCCTCGGGAGCGACGAGCGGGACGGCGGCGTACGCGCGCATGCCGCTGCGCAGGACGGGATCGGCCGCCCGGAGCCGCTCGTCCGACCCGGCGTCCTCGAGCGCGAGTGCCTGACGCGAC
The DNA here is from genome assembly GCA_050262775.1 of Pseudomonadota bacterium. GTDB lineage: Bacteria > Actinomycetota > Thermoleophilia > Gaiellales > Gaiellaceae > DATHTC01. The sequence continues at coordinate 13,098 of JBLNEO010000135.1, forward strand.
TGCGCCACCTCGCCGGCGAGGCGGCCCGTGAGTCCCGACCGGTCGCCGAGGAGGCGGTCGGCGTCGGCGACGCCGTGGAGCGCGGAGACGACGAGCTCGTCGCCCTCGACGAGCCGGATCGCCGCCGCGTCGACGCCGACGAGCGGCGGCGCCTGGCGGACGATCTCGTCGAGGACGGCGGCCGGGTCGAGCTCCGTGGCCAGCACGGAGGCGGTGCGGGCGAGCTGCTGCGCGAGCGAACGGGCGCTGCGCTCCTCCTCGAACAGCTGGCTCCGCTCGAGCGACCCGCGGGCCGCGCCCGCGAGGTGCTGCGCGAGCTCGAGGTCGTCGTCGAGGAGCTGACGCTCCCCCTCGAAGAAGACGAGGACGAGCGCGACGCCGCCGTCGCCGTGCCGTACCGGGATCGCGAGCAGGGCCGACGCGCCGGCCTGCGCCGCCGCCTCCCGGAACGCGGGCGTGAACCGGTCGTCGCGGGCCAGCACAGGCGCAGAGATCACGCGGCCGCTGCTGGTCGCGTCGGCCAGCGCGCCGTCCTCCGCCGGCAGCCCGCCCCGAAGCGTGCGTGCGATCGGCGGGGGTAGCTCGCTGCCGCCGACGAGCACGAATCTGTCGCGGGCGGGCGCGACCACGGCGGTGAACGCGCCGCCCAGCGCCTCGCCGGCCGCGGTGGCCACGGCGTCGAGCGTCTCCTCGAGCGAGAGCGGCTCCGAGAGGACGAGGGCGATCCGCGAGAAGCCGCGCTGGACCCGCGCCTGGCGCGACCGCTCCTCGAACACCTCCGCGTTGCGCAGCGCGAGCGACGCGAGGTGCGCGAAGGCCTCGAGGAGCGCGAGGTCCTCCTCGTCGAACGTGCCCCCGGCGCGCGCGCAGACCCCGAGCACGCCCCGCACGCGCCCGCCGTCCACGATCGGCGCGTCCATCGCCTCGTCGAACTCGCGGTAGCTCGCGCTCGGCTCCGGCACCTCCGTCTCCGCGAACCGCCGGCGAAGGATCGGCCTCCGTGACGCGATCGCCTCCCCGAGCGTCCCCTCGGGCGCGATTCGCCGTCCCACCTCCGAGGACGGCAACCCGGCGACGGCGCGGCAGCGGAGCGTCCGCTCGTCGTGGTCGTAGATCCAGCAGTCGGCCGCGTCGGCGCCCACGATCCGCACGGCCTCGTCGACGAGCCGCCGCAGCACCGAGTCGAACTCGAGGTCGGCGGTCAGCACCTCGGCCGCGCGCAGGAGCGCCGCCTGGCGCTCGAGTCGCGTGCGGTTCTCCTCGAGCAGGCGGCCGGTGTGGAGCGCGAGCCCGATCTCGTGCGCCACCGCCTCGGCGAGCGCAACGTCGTCGGCGCTCCACCGGCGCCGCTCCGTGCGATGCGCGGTGAAGACGCCGACCACCCGGTCGAGGACGATGATCGGCGTCGCGAGGACCGACCGCGTACCCAGGCGAGCGACGTGCTCCCGTCCCTCGACGGCGCGCTCCGCGTCGAGGTCGTCGATCGCCACCGTCCGTCGTTCGGCCGCGGCGAGGTCGGAGACGGCGAGCTGCGGCGCCGACGTCGCCGGCGGGAGGTCTTCCCGCCGCCATTCGTGCAGCACGTCGGCGGACCCGTCCGCACGCGTCAGCCGCACGAACGCCCGGTCGGCGCGCAGCCCCTCGGCGGCGTCGCGGGTCGCGCCGTCGAGAAGCGGCTCGAGGTCGAGCTCCGAGCGCAGGCGCTTCGAGATCCGCCCCACGAGCCGTTCGCGCTCGAGCGCCTCGGCGAGAGCCTCCGACGACCGCAGCCGTTCGACGGCGACGGCGGCCTCGGCGGCCAGCTCCTGGGCGACGCCGATCTCCTCCGGCGTGAAGACGTGCGGCGACGTGGTCGCGAGGGCGAGGACGCCGACGACCGTTGCGTCGAGGACGAGCGGCGCGAAGAGCGCGCTCCGGACGTCGACCCGCTGCGCGAGGCGGCGGCTCGTCGCCGGCGAGGAGGCGACGTCGAACACCGTCACCGGCGCGGCCTCGAAGACGGCGCTCGCGATCCCCGAGGGCTCGAGGTCGAGGTCGAGCTCGACGTCGTCCCAGGGGACCTCGCCGCCGTCGTACCGTGCGGCCACTCCGCGCCCGCGGCGCCCCTCGATCAGCGTGAGCGACGCGAAGTCGACGGCGAGCACCTCGCACGCCGACGTCGTCAGCGTCCGGCCGAGCGCCTCGAGCGTGCCCGCCTGCGGCAGCTCGAGCGTGAACCGGTTGATCGTCTCGCGGCGGCGTGTCGTGCGTGTCCGCTCGGCTTCCGCCTCGAGCGCACGGTGCGGGCCGGTGACGAGCAGCTCCCGCCGTCCGAAGTGCGCGAAGTAGACGAGCGGCGGGATCGCGCCGACGAGGATGCCTGCGAACGCGAGCCAGCCGCTGCCGCCGACCGGCTCGCGGTCGGAGAGCACGGCGAGCCCGACCAGCACGGCCGCGACCCCGAGCGACGGGAACACGAGCGCGAGCGCGAGGTCGAGCGATCGGATGCGCCGCCGCTCCCGCCAGACGCTCGGCGCGAGCGTCGCCGCGGCCACGAGGTAGAGGCCGCCAACCGCGAGCAGCGGCACGGCGTTGAGGTACACCGCCTCGTTCTCGCTCGTCACGCCACCCCCGTTCCCGTTCGTCGCCGCAGCATGCTTTCCCGGTTCAAAAGATAGGCCTCTCGGCCCATTGTCCGCTGTTCGGCCGGGTTGTACCGTCACCGCACTGGGCGATGCGAACCGCGGCTGCGCGTACCTGGCCTTGCACGCCGCGGTGAGCACTGGAAAGAGCGTCGGACCGCACCGACCCCCCCGAGCGGTCCGGCGCTCTTTCTGTCTCTCCATGGGCGACCGGCCGGAGCGCCGCCGACGCGAGGCTACGATGGCCGGCGATGGCGACGTCCGTCCAGCGCGTCCTGCTCGCCTCGCCGCGCGGCTACTGCGCCGGCGTGGAGCGCGCGGTCGAGAGCGTCGAGCTCGCGCTCGCGCACTACGGAGCCCCGATCTACGTCCGCAAGCAAATCGTCCACAACGCGCACGTCGTCCGCGACCTCGAGGCGCGCGGCGCGATCTTCGTCGACGAGGAAAGCGAGGTGCCGGAGGGCGCGACCATCGTGTACTCCGCGCACGGCGTCGCACCGACGGTGCACGCGCGGTCGGCGGAGCTCCGCCACAACGTGATCGACGCGACGTGCCCGCTCGTGACGAAGGTGCACGTGCAGGCAAAGCGGTACGCCGCCGCCGGCTACACCCTCGTGCTGATCGGTCACGCGGGGCACGAGGAGGTCGTCGGGACGATGGGCGAGGCGCCCGAGGCGACGGTGCTCGTCGAGTCGGTCGACGACGTCGAGCGGCTCGCGTTCCGGCCCGGGACGAAGCTCGCGTACATCACGCAGACGACGCTCTCGGTCGACGAGACGCGCGAGATCATCGCCGCGTTGCGCGCCCGCTTCCCCGAGATCCACGCGCCGAAGAAGGAGGACATCTGCTACGCGACCTCCAACCGCCAGTGGGCGGTGAAGGAGATGCTCTCGGAGATCGACCTCCTGCTCGTGATCGGCTCGCGGAACTCGTCGAACTCGAACCGCCTCGTCGACGTCTCGCGCGCGCACGGCGTCGCGTCGCACCTGATCGACGACGAGACGGACATCGAACCCGCGTGGCTCGACGGCGTCACGACCGTCGGCGTCACCTCCGGCGCGTCTGCGCCCGAGAAGCTCGTGGCCCGCGTCTGCGACTGGTTCCGCGACCGCGGCGTCGAGCGGATCGAGCCGTACCAGATGGTCGACGAGGACGTCACGTTCCGCCTCCCCGTCGAGCTCCGGCGCGAGCTCGCGCTGGCCGAGTCGCAGGGGTGAGGGCACGCACCGCGCTCCTCGCGGCCGCGCTCGTGGTGGGCGGCTGCGGAAGCTCGAGCGACACCGTGACCGTCACGCGGACGGAGACCGAGACCGTGACGCGGACCGAGACGACGGCGGCAGACGCGACGGCGCTGCCGGACGCCGTCGAGGAGACGCGACGCGGGATCCTCGCGGCGGCGGAGGCGAAGGACTGGGACGCGCTCGAGCCCTACGTCACCGACCGGCTGAACTACACGTTCGGCGGCCCGGTCGAGGGCGGCGCGATCGCGTACTGGAAGCGGCTGGAGGCGAAGGGCGAGGATCCGCTCGGGACGCTCGCACGGATCCTCCAGCTCCCGTCCACCCTGACGCAGGGCACGTACATCTGGCCGTGGGCGTACTCCGTGCAGCAGTCGGAGCTGACGGCGTACGAGAAGCAGCTGCTCGGCGACCTCGCGGACGACTACGTCGACGGCTCGTACTACGGGTGGCGCGCCGGCATCGCCCCGGACGGCACCTGGACGTTCTTCGTCGCCGGCGACTGACTAGACCTTCTCGATCACGGGCGCGTCGACGCCGTCGACCCGGATCTCCACCGCGAGCACCTCCGCCTTGATCTGCTCCTCGTAGCCGAGCAGCTCGCGCGCCGACTCCGGCAGCGTCACGCGGATGCGGTCGGTGAGCTCGAGTCCCGCGTCCTTGCGCATCGAGTTCAGGAGGCGGACGAGGTCGAGCATGCGCCCCTCGCGCTCGAGCTCGCCGTCGAGCGCCGTCTCGAGCGCCACCGTGACGCCGCCGTCCGAGGCCACCGACCAGCCCTCGCGCCCGCTGCGCTCCACGAGCACCTCGTCGGGGCCGAGCTCGTGGCCGAGGACGCCGAAGCGGCCGCCGCCGAGCTCCTCGAACCGCCCCTCCTGCAGCGCCCGGCGAACGGGACCGAGCTCCTTCCCGAGCTTCGGGCCGAGCACGGGCAGGTTCGGCTTCACCCGCAGCTCCGCGTCGACGTGGCCGAACTCGAGCTCCTTCACGCGCAGCTCGTCCCGCACGACGTCGGCGTGGCGCTCGGCCAGCGGCGCCCCCTCGACCACGAGGCGCCGTACCGGCTGCCGCAGCTTCAGCCCGGACGCGTCGCGAGCGCGCCGTCCCAGCTCGGCGACGAGCCGGGCCTGCGCCATCTCCGCGAGCAGCTCCTCGTCGGGCTCGCCCGCCTCCGGCCACCCCGCCAGGTGCACCGAGTCGGGCGCTCCCTCGCATGGACCTGCGACGAGGTTCCGCCACAGGTGGTCGGTCAGGAACGGCATGAGCGGCGCGACCACGCGCAGCGACTGGACGAGGCCGTACCAGAGCGTCCGGAACGCCGCCTCGTCGAACGAGTAGAACCGCCGCCGCGACCGACGGATGTACCAGTTCGAGAGGTCGTCGAGGAACGCCTCGAACGCCTGCACCACACGGAAGGTCAGCTGCTCGTCGAACGCCTCGCGGGCGTCTCGCACGAGGCGCTCCGTGCGCACCACGAGCCAGCGGTCGAGCGGCTGGAGCGCGCCGCGGGGCCCTCCGGCCAGGTCGGCGTACGTCGGCGTGAAGCCCTCGATGTTCCCGTAGTCGACGAGGAACTTCGTCGAGTGCCAGAGCGTCAGGAGCTTGCGCTTGATCTCGTGCGCCGGGCCGAAGCCGAAGAGGAGGTTCCTGTCGGGCGGCTGCGCGCAGTACTGCCAGCGCATCACGTCGGCGCCCATCTGTGCGAACGCGTCCTCGGCCTCGATCATGTTCCCCCACGAGCCGTGCATCTCGCGGCCCGTCTCGTCGAGCATCTTCTCGTAGCCCAGCACCTGCTCGAACGGCGCCCGGCCCACGAGGACGACCGACATGAACAGCTGCGAGTAGAACCAGAGCCGGATCTGCTCGCGCATCTCCGAGACCCAGGTCGCCGGGAACCACGTCTCCCAGTAGGCGTGGTCGGGCAGCGGCGCGCGCGTCAGTCCCCGCGCGGCGCCCGTCCCGAAGCCCTCGTCGACCCACGCGGGGCTCTGCCAGCCGAGCGTCGAGAACGGGACGATCCCCGCGTCGAGCCAGACGTCGCCGACCTCCGGGATCCGGCGCACCTCGGCGCCGCAGGCCTCGCAGGAGATCGGCACGTCGTCGATCCACGGCCGGCGCAGCTCCTGCAGTCCCTCGAGCCCGGCGAGCGCCCGCTGCTCGAGCTCGGCGCGCGACCCGATCACGTTCAGCTGCCCGCACGAGCACGGGTAGAACGGGAGCGGCAGGCCGTAGTAGCGGCGCCGTGAGATGTTCCAGTCGCCCATGTTCACGAGCCAGTCGTCCATCCGCTTGCCCATGTACTCCGGCGTCCACCGCACCGCGGCGTTCGCGTCGCGCATCGGCTGCCGCAGGTCGCGGACGGCGATGAACCAGTCGTCCGAGATGCGGAAGATCAGCGGCGTGTGGCAGCGCCAGCACTCGGGGTAGCGATGCTCGTAGAGGCCCGCCTCGACGAGGCGGCCGCGCTCCTCGAGGTAGCCGATGATCTGCTCGGCGGCCTCGACGGTCGAGACGCCGTGGAGCCAGCCGTAGTCGTCGTAGAAGCGGCCCGACTCGTCGACCGGCGTGAGCACCGGCAGGTCGTGCTCGCGCGCGAGCTCGAAGTCCTCCGAGCCGCAACCGGGCGCGATGTGGACGATCCCCGTCCCCTCCTCGAGCGAGACGTCCGCCCACGGGATCACCCGGTGGTCGACGGCCGCGCCCGGCGCGAGGTCGTCGAACGGGCCCTCGTAGCGCCAGCCGAGGAGCTCGGAGCCCTTCGCCACCTCGTCGTACGACTCGTCCGGGTAGCGCGGCGCCGCCACCCATTCGCCGTTCAGGCGCCGGCCGTAGTCGGCCTCGGGGTTCACCGCCGCGGCGACGTTCGCGGGGAGCGTCCACGGCGTCGTCGTCCAGATCACGAGCGACTCCCCGGGACGGTCGAGGAGCGGGAAGCGCACGTAGAGCGACGGGTCGGCGCGGTCGACGTAGTTGCCGTGCAGCTCGTGCGCCGAGATCGACGTGCCGCAGCGCGGGCACCACTCCGTCGAGCGGTGCCCGAGGTAGAGCCACCCGCGCTCGTGCACGAGCTTCAGGAACCGCCAGATGTACTCGATGTTCGTGTCGCTGAAGGTGAAGTAGTCGTTGCCCCAGTCCATCCACATCCCGAGCCGCTTCGACCCGCGCGTCAGCTCGTCCGCCGACCAGACGACGACCTCGCGGCACTTCGCGGCGAAGCGGTCGAGCCCGTACTCCTCGATCTCGCGCTTCGAGTTCAGCCCCAGCTCGCGCTCGACGCCGACCTCGATCCAGAGCCCCTGGCAGTCGAACCCGTTCTGGTAGCGCTGGTCGAAGCCGCGCAGCGCGTGGTAGCGCTGGAACACGTCCTTCAGCGTCCGACCCCACGCGGTGTGCACCGCGAGCTTCTTGTTCGCCGTGACGGGCCCGTCGACGAAGCTCCACGGCTCGTTGCCCTCGTTCTGCCGCCGGAGGCGCTCGAACGTCCGCTCGCGCTCCCACCGCTCGAGCACCTCGAGCTCGAGCGCCGGGTGATCGGGGACGTCCGGGAGCTGCTCGAACATGGACGCCGATCGTACCGGCGGAATCCGGGCGGCCCCGCGGGCGTTTCAGCATCCGAGGGCCGCGGGAACCGGCCCGGATACTCCACGAAAGGAACGCATGGTTACCGAAGTGACGAACGAGACCTGGGACAGCGAGGTCGCCTCGAGCGAGACGCCCGTCCTGGTCGACTTCTGGGCCGAGTGGTGTGGCCCCTGCCACGCCGTCGCGCCCGTGCTGGACAAGATCGTCGAGGAGCGCCAGGGCGAGCTGAAGCTCGTGAAGGTGAACATCGACGAGCAGCCGGAGCTCGCCGGCAAGTTCGGGGTCGCGTCGATCCCGACGATGATCCTGTTCAAGGGCGGGGAGCCGGCCGCAGCCGCGATCGGCGCGCAGCCGAAGGGCTCGCTCGAGCGCTCGCTCGGGCTCGTCTAGCTCCCGGCGACGAGGTCTCGAGGCGGGGCAGGCGCTAGCGCCGCTCCGCCTCTCCCTTCTCCGGCGTGAACGGCGAGACCGCCCGCTTCGCCGGCTCGCTCTGAAGCTCGAGCACGCGCATCCCGTGGACGTACGTGATCGCTCCGCCGATCCACCCGCCGAGCGCCAGCACGCCGAACCCGATCAGCGTCAGGATGAGCGAGCCGGAGCTCACGTCGCCGGTGTCGAAGCTGTTCTTGCCGACGATCACCGTGGCGAGGAACACGGCGCTCCCGATCAGCATCACGATCATGTGCGCGGTCGCCGTCCGCCAGAGCGGCGTCCCGCTCGAGATCGTCACCCAGTCCGCGAAGCCCGCGACCGCGGTGGGGATCGTCAGCAGCAGCGCCGTCACGAGCGCGAGCCACCAGCCGTGCGTCGCGGCGTTGTCGCTGATGCCGAGCGTGTCCGCGAGCGCGGCGATCGTCGCGAACGTGTAGGCGCCGATCACGGTGCCCGTGAGCGGTGGGTGCGACGGATGGCCGGGCAGGCCGCGGATGAGAGCGCCGAAGTTCAACTGCGTCCTCCGTGGTCGGGGTCGCAGGCATCTTCCCACGCGCGCGGCGCGGGGAACCTCGGAGGGCTACTCCTCGCTGCCGAGGAAGTCGAGGAACGCGCCGTGCTTCGCGAGGTAGTCCTCGAGCTCGGCGACCCCGGAGATCGCCCACTCCTCGAGCCATCCCTCGCGGAGGTCGTCCTCGACGTGGTGGAGGCCGTGCTCGCTCATGGCGTGATGATCGGCGTCGGGCACGCGGAGCGCCATGGGCCGAACGGCTCATCTTCCGCGCGGCGGGACCTACCCTCTACGCTGCGGCGCGTGCCAGGCGTGCTGTTCGTCAACCCGCGGTCCGGCTCCGGCGAGCCGAGCGTGGACGACCTCGTCGCGGCGGCGCGCGCACGCGGCGTCGAGGTGCACGTCCTGGCGCCGGACGACGACCTCCCGGCGCTCGCGCGTGACGCCCCTGCCGGCAACCTCGGGATGGCGGGCGGGGACGGGTCGCTGGCCGCCCGCGCGGACGTCGCCATCGACCCGGGCCACCCCGTCGTGGTCGGCCCCGGGGGGACGCGAAACCACTCGGCGCGCGCCCGCGGCCTGGCCCGCGACGACCCGCTCGCGGCGCTGGCCGGGTTCGACGGCGTCGAGCGGCGCGTGGACGTCGGCCGCGCGGGCGGGCGGGTCTTTCTGAACAACGTGTCGCTGGGCCTCTACGCGCGGCTCGTCCACCGGCGGGAGCGCCACCGGCGACGGAGCGAGGCGCTCGCCCGCCTGCGGGCGCTGGCGATCCTCGTCCGCCACCCGCGCGCGCTGCGGGCGACCGTCGACGGCGAGCCCGTCGCGGCGCGCGTGCTCCTCGTCGCGAACAACGCGTACCGCCTGGACCCCCTCTCACCGGGCGAGCGCGAGCGGCTCGACGAGGGACTCCTCCACCTCTACTCCTCGTCGGCCCCGTTCCGCGGCGGCGGCTGGGAGGAGCAGTGTGCCGAGCGGTTCGAGATCGACGTCCGGCGGCACC
>JBLNEO010000136.1:0-7562 GCA_050262775.1 Pseudomonadota bacterium
CGTCGGCGGGCGCCCCCTGCCGCAGCTGGAACGCGAGCTGGTTCGATCCGCCGAAGGCGTACGCCGGACGCGCGTCGATCCCCGGGAATGCCTCCGTCAGCGAGGCCGCCGCGAGTACGCGAAGCGTCGCCGCGTCACGGGCGCGTGCGATGCCGACGGCCGCGCCGACCGCGAGCACGAGCAGCGCGATCGCCGCCGCGGCCGTGCGTCTCACCGCTCCACCATCACCGACGTCGCCTTCACAACCCCGGTGGCCGCCATTCCCGGGCGCAGGCCGAGGGCCGTCGCCGCATCGCGCGTGATCAGCGCGACGAGGCGCGCGGGCTCGGTGACGTCGATCTCGACCTGGGCGAGCAGGCCTTCGATCTCGACCGCGCGCACGACGCCGCGGAAGCGGTTCCGCGCGGACAGCTCGTCGTGCTCGCGGCCGCGCAGGCGGTCGACCTCGGCGGCAGACACGACGCGTCGGTTCGCGGCGTCGCGCTCGACGCGGATACGGCCGGTGCGATCCCAGCGGCGGAGGGTGTCGAGGCTGATCCCGAGGGCGCGCGCCGCCTCGGCCGCAGTGAGTCTCTGCTTAGGCATTGCCTATGCAAGCTACCGCGTCCGCCACGCGGTCGCAAGCTCAGCGGACGCCGCCGGCCCCGCCCATCTCGACGGAGATCGCGCCCTCGCCGGCCGAGCACGAGACCACGCGGTCGCGGACGCGGCACCGGAACGGCCCGTCCCACCAGCTCTCCGCCGGGAGGAGGACGGGCGTCGACTCGTCCCAGTCGACCGCGGCAGCCGTGGGCGACGACGAGCCGGACGCGTCGAGCGCGGCACCCGTCTCGGCGCCCGTGGCGCGGCAGACGAGGCGGTCGGCGGCGACGAGCGTGCAGCCGGCGGACCCGTCCTCGAGCCGAAACGATGCGCGTGCGGGGTCGCCGCCTGCGCCGTCCGTCCCGGCGAATCCGGACACGGCGACGAGGCCCGTCGACGCCGCGAAGACCGCGACCACGGCGAGCAGCCGCAACGACCCCTTCTCGACCCCCATGCCCCGGTGTAACGCGCGGGTGGCACGCTCGGGTGCGGGTCGTTCATCCGCACGGGGTGATGTGAACCGCTCCGCGCGGCGCGACGGTGGACGGCATGAGGCCGGCGACCCCCGACACGGCCGCGGAGTTCTTCGAAGCGCTCGGCAGACGCGGGCACGAGCCGCTGCTCGGGCAGGCGAGCGGCACCGCGCGCTTCGACGTCGTCGACGGCAGGCGGACGCACCGCTGGCTGGTGACGATCGACAAGGGCGACCTCGCCGTGTCGAGAGGGAACGCCGCCGCCGACTGCGTTCTCCGCGCGGACAAGTCGCTGTTCGATCGAATCGCCGCCGGCAGGCTGAACTTCATGGCCGCGGTCCTGCGTGGCGAGATCGCCGTCGAGGGCGACCCGCGGCTGCTCGTGCTCCTCCAGCGGCTCGCTCCGCGGCCGTCCGGGTCTTCGAGGAGCGCGGAATGAACGACGGCCTCGTCAGGATCCTCGACGGGAACACGTTCGTGGTCAGCGACGCGTGCGGCGACATCGAGGCGTCTCCCACCGATCCGACCGGTCTCTTCTCGTTCGACACGCGCTTTCTCTCGAGATGGGTCCTGACGGTCAACGGCGAGCGGATGAATGCGCTCTCGGTCGACGACCTCCAGTACTTCGAGACCCGCTTCTTCCTCGTCCCGGGGACGGGGACCGTCTACATCGACGCGAAGCTGTCGGTCATCCGGCAGCGCGCCGTCGGCAACGGCTTCCACGAGGAGCTGACGATCCTCAATCACGCCGACGAACCGGTGGCGCTGACGGTCCGGCTCGACGCGGGCTGCGACTTCGCGGACCTGTTCGAGGTCAAGGACGCGCTCGAGAAGAAGGGGACGTACTCGACGCGGGTCGGGCGCCGCCGGCTCGTGCTCGCCTATGAGCGCGAGACCTTCGGCCGCGCGACCGCGATCTCCGCGTCGGCGCCCGCCCGGATCGACGAGCACGGCCTCAGCTTCGCGATCCGCATCGCGCCCCACGACCAGTGGAGCACGCGGCTCGACGTCGTTACGGAGCAGCTCGGGGCCGGACAGGCACGCGCGGAGATCGAGGATCCGAAGCGCGCGCAGCAGCGCATGCGCCGCGACCTCAACCGCTGGATCGACGGCGCGCCGCGCCTCGAGTGCGACTCGGGCCCGCTCAACGACACGTACCGCCGCAGCCTCGTCGACCTCGCGGCGCTGCGCTTCTCCCCGCTCATCGCAGGCGGGCGCAGCCTCCCGGCGGCGGGCCTGCCGTGGTTCATGACCATGTTCGGCCGGGACAGCATCCTGACGAGCCTGCAGGCGCTGCCGTTCGCGCCCGAGCTCGCTGCGACGACGCTCCGCGCGCTGGGGGACTGGCAGGGCGTCGGCCTCGACGACTTCCGCGACGAGGATCCGGGCCGAATCCTGCACGAGATGCGATACGGGGAGCTGACCGCGTTCGAGGAACGTCCGCACTCGCCGTACTACGGCTCCGTGGACGCGACGCCGCTCTACGTCATCCTGCTCGACGAGTACGAGCGGTGGACGGGCGACCGGGCGCTGGTGCGCGAGCGCGAGTTCGAGGCGCGGGCCGCGCTCGACTGGATCGACGAGTACGCGGACCTCCAGGGGACCGGCTACATCTGGTACAAGCGACGCAACGAGGAGACCGGCCTCGAGAACCAGTGCTGGAAGGACTCGTGGGACTCGATCTCCTTCCACGACGGCCGCCTCCCCGGCTTCCCGCGCGCCACCTGCGAGCTGCAGGGCTACGCCTACGACGCGAAGATCCGGGGGGCGCGGCTCGCGCGGCTCGTCTGGAAGGACACGCCGTTCGCCGACCGGCTCGAGAAGGAGGCCGCCGATCTCAAGCGCCGGTTCAACCGCGACTTCTGGGTCGAGGATGGCCAGTACTTCGCGCTCGCGCTCGACCCGGACGGGGCGCAGGTCGACGCCCTCGCCTCGAACAACGGCCACCTCCTCTGGAGCGGGATCGTCGACAAGGCGAAGGCGAAGGCGGTCGCACGGCACCTGCTCGGGCCGCGGCTCTTCTCCGGCTGGGGCGTGCGCACGCTGGCGGAGGGGGAGGGGCGCTACAACCCGATCGGCTACCACGTCGGGACGGTCTGGCCCTTCGACAACTCGTTCATCGCGTGGGGCCTGCGGCGGTACGGGTTCAAGGAGGACGCCGCGGTGATCGCGGCCGGGATCCTCGATGCCGCGCGCTTCTTCGACGGGCGCCTGCCGGAGGCGTTCGGCGGCTACGAGCGGGCGCAGACGATGTACCCGGTCCAGTACCCGACGGCCTGCAGCCCTCAGGCGTGGTCGACCGGTGCGCCGCTCCTGCTCCTGCGGACGATGCTCGGCCTCGAGCCGCAGGGCGACCACCTGGTCGTCGACCCCGCGCTGCCGAGCGCGATCGGCCATCTCGAGCTGCTGGACATTCCCGGGCGATGGGGCCGGATCGACGCGTTCGGGCGCGGGCGCGTCGACGTCGAGCGGCGACGGCGATGACGGGCTCCGACGCAGCGACGGCGCCGGTCGTGCCCTAGCCGCGCAGGAGCCGGCGGAGCACGTACGGGAGGATCCCGCCGTGCCGCAGGTACTCGCGCTCGCGCGGCGTGTCGAGCCGCACGCGGGCGCGGAAGACCGTGTTGTCGGCGCGGACGGTGACCTCGTCGGCCTCGCCGTTCTCGAGCGCCAGTCTCGCCCGTCGCCGTGCCTGCGAAGCCCGCGACCGCGACGAGCCCCGTCGTCGCCACGGCGGCGCCCACCGTCGCCGCGAACCGCGTCGCCCGCGCTCCCCCAGAGACCTCGTTCCTCGTCACGCCTTGCGTCAACGGCGATCGCGGCGCGACGGATTCGGGCGGCGCCGTCGCTCAGGCGTAGCGGCGCGCGGGAACCGCGCGCCGCTCGCCGGCGATCCGGAGGCCGAGTGCGACGACCGCACGACCGAGGGGTCGCCTCAGCCGGCGCCCGCCGCCGCGGTCGCGACCCATCGACCGACGGAGTGCCTCGCGACGATCCGCCGCCGCGAGCTGCACCGACTGCACGTCGTGAAGCTCCATCCCACTCCTCTCGACGGAGAGTATCTCGAAGTCGAGAGAATAGCGGTGAGATACCTTGACGTCAAGAATCACGAGATGGAGAATCAGGCTGTGACGAAGGCTGCCGACGAGCGGGATCACGTCGACCGCTTCCTCGAGGAGCACGCGGACGCGCTCGCGGGGATCGACGCCCGCGTCGAGGCGATCGTCGACCGCATCGCCGGGATCCAGCGGCGACTGAAGCACGCGCTGGAGGAGACGCTCGCCGAGTTCGACCTCTCCCTCGGCGAGTGGCGGGTGCTGACGTCGCTCCGGTGGGCGGATCCGCCGCATCGCCGCTCTCCGGGCGACCTCGCACGCACGCACGAGCTCTCGAGCGGTGCGATGACGAACCGGCTCGACCGGCTCGAGCGGGCGGGGTTCGTCCGGCGGCTGCCGGACCCCGACGACCGCCGTGGCGTCCAGGTCGAGCTGACGGAGGCGGGCCTGCGCATCTGGGAACGGTCGGTCGGCGCACAGGCCGAGAAGGAGGCGATCATCGCCGCCGCGCTCGCGCCGGACGAGATGGACACGCTGAACCGCCTGCTTCGACGCGTGATGATCGAGCTCGAGCGCCGGGAGGGGAAGAGCTAGCCGCGCAGGAGCCGGCGGAGCACGTACGGCAGGATCCCGCCGTGCCGGAGGTACTCGCGCTCGCGCGGCGTGTCGAGCCGCACGCGGGCGCGGAAGACCGTGTCGTCGGCGCGGACGGTGACCTCGTCGGCCGCGCCGGTCTCGAGCCCCACGATAGCGAACGACTCGCGGCCGGTCAGCCCGAGCGACTCGCGGCTCTCGCCCGGCATGAACTGCAGCGGAACGATGCCCATCATCAGCAGGTTCGACCGGTGGATCCGCTCGTACGACACGGCGATCACGGCCTTCACGCCGAGCAGGTTCGGCCCCTTCGCGGCCCAGTCGCGCGACGACCCGGAGCCGTACTCCGCCCCCGCGATCACGATCAGCGGCGTCGCCTCCTGCGCGTACCGCTCCGCGGCCTCGAAGATCGTCATCTCCTCGCCGGAGGGGACGTGCACCGTCCACGTGCCCTCCGAGCCGGGGACGAGCTGGTTGCGCAGGCGGACGTTCGCGAACGTGCCGCGCACCATCACCTCGTGGTTGCCGCGGCGTGAGCCGTACGAGTTGAAGTCGCGCCGCTCGACGCCGTGTGCCTGCAGGTAGCGCCCCGCGGGCGAGTCGAGCTTGATCGAGCCGGCGGGGGAGATGTGGTCGGTCGTGACGGAATCGCCGAGGATCACGAGGCAGCGGGCGCCGGCGAGGTCGTCGACCGTGCCGGGCTCGGCGCGCATCCCCTCGAAGTACGGCGGCCGGCGCACGTACGTCGAGGCGTCGTCCCAGGCGAACAGGTCGCCCTGGGGCACGTCGAGGGCACGCCACTCGTCGGGCCCGGTGAAGACGTCGCCGTAGGTGCGGCGGAACATCTCGCCGTCGATCGCCGACCGGATCGTCTCCTGGATCTCGGCCGACGTCGGCCACAGGTCGCGGAGGTACACGTCGCCGCCGTCCGCGCCGCGGCCGAGCGGCTCGGTCGTCAGGTCGAGATCCATCCGCCCCGCGAGTGCGTAGGCGACGACGAGCGGCGGCGAGGCGAGGTAGTTCGCCTTCACCTCCGGATGGATCCGCGCCTCGAAGTTCCGGTTGCCCGAGAGGACGGAGCAGACGACGAGCTCGCCGTCCAGGACTGCCTTGGAGATCGCTGCGGACAGCGGGCCGGAGTTGCCGATGCAGGTCGTGCAGCCGTAGCCGACGGTGTGGAAGCCGAGCGCCTCGAGGTACGGGGTCAGGCCGGAACGGTCGTAGTACTCCGTCACGACCTTGGACCCGGGCGCGAGCGACGACTTCACCCACGGCTTGCGTGCGAGGCCGCGCTCGACGGCCTTCTTCGCGACGAGGCCCGCGGCGATCATCACGGCCGGGTTCGACGTATTGGTGCAGGACGTGATCGCGGCGATCACGACCGAGCCGTGCGCCAGCTCGACCCGCTCGCCGTCGATCTCCACCTCCATCGTCCTGGGCCGCGGCGCGACCGGCGTGAGCACCTGCCGCGGCCCGACGTGTGCCTCGCCGTTCCCCGGCGACTGCTCCGAGGTCGGGTCGCTCGCCGGGAAGGTCTCGGCGACGGCCTCGTCGTGCCCGACGTACTCGACGCCGAAGCTCGCGAGCGACTCCTCGAAGGCGACGCGCGCCCCCGACAGCGGCACGCGGTCCTGAGGGCGGCGCGGCCCCGCGAGCGACGGCTCGACCGTCGAGAGGTCCAGCTCGAGCACCTGCGAGTACGTCGGACGGTGGTCCGGGTCGTGCCAGAGC
This sequence comes from Pseudomonadota bacterium, assembly GCA_050262775.1. Taxonomy (GTDB): domain Bacteria; phylum Actinomycetota; class Thermoleophilia; order Gaiellales; family Gaiellaceae; genus DATHTC01. Next base: position 6,437 of record JBLNEO010000136.1, read on the forward strand.
AGGTTCTCCTTGCAGTACGCCTCGACCAGGGCGACCCGATCCTCGGGGCGGCCGGTGAGGCGCAGGTACTGCAGCGTCACCTCGTCGACGGGGAAGAAGCCGCACGTGGCCCCGTACTCCGGCGACATGTTCCCGATCGTCGCGCGGTCGGCGAGCGGGAGCGTGGCGAGCCCCGGGCCGAAGTACTCGACGAACTTCCCCACGACCCCCGCCCGCCGGAGGATCTCGGTCACGGTCAGCACGAGGTCGGTGGCCGTCGCGCCCTCGCGCAGTCGGCCGCCGAGCTCGAATCCGACGACCTGCGGGACGAGCATCGAGATCGCCTCGCCGAGCATCGCCGCCTCGGCCTCGATGCCGCCGACGCCCCAGCCGAGCACGCCGAGCCCGTTCACCATCGTCGTGTGCGAGTCGGCGCCGACGAGCGTGTCGGGGAACGCCTGCCCGTCGCGCGACTCGACCACCCGCGCGAGGAACTCGAGGTTGACCTGGTGGACGATCCCCGTGTTCGGGGGGACGACCGAGAAGTTGTCGAAGGCCGTCTGGCCCCAGCGCAGGAACGCGTAGCGCTCGCGGTTGCGCTCGAACTCGAGCTCCGTGTTCCGGAAGATCGCGCGGGCGGTCGCGTACGCGTCGACCTGCACGGAGTGGTCGATCACGAGCTCGGCCGGCAGCAGCGGGTTGATCCGCGCGGGGTCGCCGCCGAGGTCGCGCATCGCCGCGCGCATCGCCGCGAGGTCGACGACGGCGGGGACGCCGGTGAAGTCCTGCAGGAGGACGCGCGCGGGCGTGAACGCCATCTCGCGCGAGGGCTCGGCCTTCGCGTCCCACGCGGCGACCGCCTCGACGTCGTCCTCTCCGCCGTTGCGGAGGGCGTTCTCGAGGAGGATCTTCAGCGTGTACGGCAGGCGCTCGACGTCGTACCGCGCCTGCAGCGCGGCCAGCGAGTGGATCTCGTACGTCGCGTCGCCGACGCGGAGCTCGGAGCGGACGGAGTCCATACCGTCGATTCAAGCAGGTGTGGCGACTCCGCCGGGCGGTACCATGGGTCGGACCCGAGCGCCCCCCCCGCGGGCCACGCAGGGAGTCTGACCCCGCACTGGTTCCGGAGCGCGGGGATGGGCGAGCG
>JBLNEO010000137.1:0-19306 GCA_050262775.1 Pseudomonadota bacterium
GGGTGCCGCTGCGCGAGCCCGTGCAGCCGCTCGCGGAACAGCTCGCCGCTCGCCGCCGCCTGCTCGACGATCCCCTCCTCCTGGAACGCCTCGATCGAGGCCACCGCGGACGCGCACGCCAGCGGATGCCCCGAGTACGTGAGCCCGCCGGCGAAGTACCTGTCGCGCACCCAGCGCGCGATCGGCTCGCGGATCACCATCGCGCCGATGGGGACGTAGCCCGAGTTGATCCCCTTCGCGACGGTCATGATGTCGGGGACGACGTCCCAGTTGTCGACGCCGAACCACCGGCCGGTGCGGCCGAAGCCGGCCATCACCTCGTCGCAGATCAGCAGGATCCCGTGCCGGTCGCACGTCTCGCGGATCGACTGGAGGTAGCCGTCGGGCGGGACGATGATCCCGTTCGTCCCCGTGATCGTCTCGAGGATCACGGCCGCGACGCTGTCCGCGCCCTCGTACTGGAGGATCTCCTCGAGGTGCGGCCCGCCCGTGCAGACCGGGCACGGGTCGGGATGCCCCGCCGGGCAGCGGTAGGTGTAGGGGTCGAACATCCGCACGATCCCGGGGATCCCGGGCTCCGCGGGCCACCGGCGCGGGTCGCCGGTGAGCGTGATCGAGCCGGCGGTCGCGCCGTGGTACGACCGGTAGCGCGCGATCACCTTGTGGCGACCCGTGTACCAGCGCGCGAGCTTCACCGCGTTCTCGTTCGCCTCGGCGCCGCCGTTCGTGAAGAACGACAGCTGGAGGTCGCCCGGGGTCACCTCGGCGAGCAGGCGGCCGAGCCGCGAGCGCGACTCCGTCGCCATCGGCGGGCCGATCGTCGCGAGCTGGTCGGCCTGCTCCTTGATCGCGGCGATCACCTTCGGGTGCTGGTGCCCGATCGAGACGTTGACGAGCTGCGAGGCGAAGTCGAGGTAGCGCTTTCCGTCGTAGTCCCAGAAGTGGCGTCCCTCGGCGCCGGCGACCGCGATCGGGCTGATCGCGTCCTGCACCGACCACGAGTAGAGGACGTACTCCTTTGCGTCGGCGACGATCTGCGCGCCGGTCTGCGGGTCGGTCTCGACGGTCGCCATGGGAGCCTCCTCGTCCGGGAACACGACGATCGTATCGCCGCCCCGCCGCACGGCGACGGTCGGTCAGGCGTAGACGCCGGCGCCCGTCTCCAGGTCGAAGAAGTGGAGCCTGTCGGTCCGGACGTGGATTCGGACGTGCTCGTGCTCGCGCACGCGCGACTCGCGTGCGACGCGCGCCACGAACGGGTCGCCGTGCCGGCGAGCGGCCTCGCGCTGGGCCTCGACCGCCTCCGACTCGACGGCCTCGCGCACGTCCTCCGTCGCCACGGGCTCCGCCGGGACGGCGAAGTGGAGGTAGATCTCCGAGCCCATGTCCTCGCGGATGTCGACGACGGCGTCGAAGGTCTCGTCCTCGGAGGCCTCCGGAACGAGCGCGGCGTCCTCGAGGTCCTCCGGTCGCATCCCCAGCGCGATCCGGCGGCCGGCGTAGGCCGCGAGGCCGGGCCGTGCCGCGGTGAGCGTGTCGGGGACGCGGAGCCGGTGGTCGCCGAACCGGACGGCGACGCCCCCGTCGTCGCGCACGACGTCGGCGACGACGAGGTTCATCGCCGGCGAGCCGATGAACTCGGCGACGAACAGGTTCACGGGCTCGCCGTACAGGCGCTGCGGGGAATCGAGCTGCTGGAGTTCGCCCTTCCGCATCACCGCGACGCGATCGCCGAGCGTCATCGCCTCGCTCTGGTCGTGCGTGACGTAGATCGTCGTCACGTTGAGGTCGCGCTGGATCCGCGCGATCTCCGCGCGCATCTGCACGCGGAGCTTGGCGTCGAGGTTCGACAGCGGCTCGTCCATCAGGAACGCCTGCGGCTCGCGCACGATCGCCCGCCCCATCGCCACCCGCTGTCGCTGACCGCCCGAGAGCGTCCGCGGCCGCTTCCGGAGCACGTCCGAGAGCCCCAGGAGCCGCGCCGCCTCGTGGACGCGTCGCCTGCGCTCCTCCTTCGACAGGCCCCGCATCCGCAGCGCGAAGGCCATGTTGTCCTCGGCGGTCATGTGCGGGTACAGCGCGTAGTTCTGGAAGACCATCGCGACGTCGCGGTCCTTCGGCGGGAGGTCGTTGACGACCTCGGAGCCGATCCGGATCGTGCCGTCGGTGATGTCCTCGAGCCCGGCGATCATCCGGAGCGCCGACGTCTTGCCGCAGCCGGACGGGCCGACGAAGACGACGAGCTCCCCGTCGGCGACCGTCATGTCCAGCTCGGCGACCGCTCGCGTGCCGTCGGGGTAGACCTTCGTAACCCGTTCGAGCTGGATTTCGGCCACGGACGGCCCAGAGCGTAAACGGTCCCCTTCCCTTGTCAAAATCCGCACATTAGGATCGCCCGCGGTGGACACCGCCGCCGCTTCGAGGCCGAGGCCCCGGCGCAGGCAGGCGCTCGAGGACCCGCGCGTCCTCGCGCCGGCGCTGATCGCGCCCGCGGTCCTCTTCATCGCGCTCCTCGTCGGCGGCCCGCTCATCCTCGCCGTCTACCTCGCCTTCACGAACGCCACGGCCGGCTCGCTCCACGGCGACTGGGTCGGGTTCGACAACTTCGTCAACCAGTGGCACGACCCGATCTTCCGGGACGCGTTCCGGAACACGTTCTTCTTCACGCTCGTCTCGCAGGCGATCGTCATCGTCGGTGCGGCATTCCTCGCGCACTTCCTGATCAAGGACTTCCGCGGCAAGTGGTTCCTGCGGTTCCTGATCCTGCTCCCGTGGGCGGCGCCCGTCGCGCTGACGACGCTCGGCTGGCTCTGGATCTTCGACTCGCAGTTCAGCGTCGTGAACTGGGTGCTCTGGAAGCTCGGCTTCATCGACTTCACCACCGACGTCCAGTGGATCGGTCAGACGAAGCTCGCGATGGCGGCGATCATCACCGCGCACGCGTGGCGCCTGCTGCCGTTCGCGACGGTGATCATGATCGCCGGCCTCGCCTCGATCCCGAAGGAGGTCGACGACGCGGCCGCCATCGACGGCGCGACCGGCCTGCGGAAGCTGTGGTTCGTCACCCTCCCGTTGCAGCTGCCGATCGCGACGATCGCGGTGCTCTTCGGCATCGTCTTCACCGCGACGGACATGGCCGTCGTGAAGATCCTGACGAACGGCGGCCCGTTCAACTCGACGCAGATGCTGACGACCTGGGCCTACGCGACCGGTGTCGAGTCGCAGTCGCTGGGCCCGGGCGCGGCGGTGTCGCTGTTCATGCTCCCGATCCTCGCGGCCGTGTCGATCCTGATGCTGCTGTTCGCGAAGCGGGTCGAGGTCTCGTAGTGCGCCGGCGCGGGCAGCTGCGGCGTGGCGCGCTCGTGTACGCCGTCGTGCTGCCGTTCGTCTTCGTCTCGGCGTTCCCGTTCTACTGGATGCTGCAGACGGCGCTGAAGACGGACCAGGATCTCTTCAACCTCGAGAACAACCCCTTCGGCTGGGCGGACGGCTCGCCGACGCTCGACCACTTCACGTTCCTGTTCACGGACACGCAGTACCCGACGTGGCTCGCGAACACCGCGATCGTCGGGGTCGCGGTCGTCGTGATCACGCTCGTGCTCGCCATGCCGGCCGGATACGCGCTGGCGCGCCTCTCGGGCGGCTGGGGGCAGATGCTGGGGGTCGGCATCTTCCTGACCTACCTCGTGCCGCCGACGCTCCTGTTCCTGCCGCTCTCGCGCGTGATCGCCGAGCTCGGCCTCCAGGACCGGCTCTGGTCGCTCGTCCTCGTCTACCCGTCGTTCACCGTGCCGTTCTCGACCTGGCTGATGATGGGGTTCTTCAAGACGATCCCGCGCGAGCTCGAGGACGCGGCGCTCGTGGACGGCTGCTCACGGCTCCGCGCGCTGCGGTACGTCGTGTTCCCGATCTCGCTGCCGGGGCTGCTGACGGTGGTGATCTTCACCTTCGCGCTCGTCGTCAACGAGTACGTCTACGCGATCACGTTCATCTCGACCTCGGCCGAGCGGACGATCTCGGCGGGCGTGCCGACGGAGCTGATCCGCGGCGACGTCTTCTTCTGGGGCTCGCTCATGGCGGCGACGCTGCTGCCGAGCATCCCGCTCGCACTGCTCTACAACGCGTTCCTCGACCGGTTCATCGCCGGGTTCACCGGCGGAGCGTTCCGCTAGCGAAAGGAGGCGGAGATGGCCGACGACACCACGACGGTCGGGCCCGAGGAGGGGGTGGAGCGGCGCACGACGCGGCGCGAGCTGATCCGCCGAGGCGCGGCCGGTGCGCTCGTCGTCGCCTACGGCGGCGCGGTGTCGCGGACCTCGGCGTACGGCGCGCCCCGGTACGTCGGCAAGCAGCTGGCGGGGACGCTGCGGATCATGCAGTGGAGCCACTTCGTGCCGGCCTACGACAAGTGGTTCGACGGCACGTACATCAAGCAGTGGGGCGAGCGGAACGACACCGAGGTGATCGTCGACCACGTCAACCTCGCGGAGCTGCCGGCGCGTGCGGCGGCGGAGGTCGCCGCCCAGAGCGGCCACGACCTCTTCCAGCTGCTCTCGCCTCCGGCCGCCTTCGAGGACCAGGTCATCTCGCACAACGAGATCGTCCAGGAGATCAGCCGCAAGGTCGGGAAGATGGGCACGGTCGGCTACAAGTCCACGTTCAACCCCAAGACGAAGAAGTACTTCGGGCTCCCCGACAACTACGTGCCCGATCCCGTGCACTACCGCCGGGACATCTGGCGCAACGCCGGGCGCGCGCCGAACAGCTGGGAGGACATCCGTGCCGCGGCCGAGACGCTGAAGCGCGTCGGGCACCCGGTCGGGATCGGCATGTCCCAGGAGCTCGACTCCAACATGGCCAACCTCGCGCTGATGATGAACTACGGCGGGTTCCTCCAGAACCAGGCGAGCCGCGTCACCCTCCGCAGCGCCGGGACGATCAACGCGCTGCGGGCGATGCGCGACATCTACCAGCGCGGGATGACGCCCGAGGTGTTCGGGTGGACGGCCGCCTCGAACAACCAGGCCTACCTCGCGGGGCGGCTCTCGCTGGCGCTCAACGCGATCTCGATCGCGCGCACGCTCGAGGGGCCGCCCTGGGTGACGACCGCCGCCAACCCCGAGCTCAACCAGAACACCTGGATCGCGCCGATCCCCCGTGGGCCGTCCCGCCGCATGGGGCTCGAGCACGTGATGGGCGTGTACGTGATCTGGAAGTTCGCCCGCAACAAGGCGATGGCCCGGAAGTTCCTCGTCGACATGCAGACCAACTACCGGCCGCACTTCATGAACTCCGGGTTCTACAACTTCCCGGCCTGGGAGAACGGCGTCCGGGGCGGGTTCCGCGCGATGCGACGGGCGACGGCGCAGGATCAGGCCCGCCCGCGCGGCAAGTACACGATCCTGACCACGATCGCGCAGCGCTACACGGCGAACGTCGGCTACCCGGGCTTCGCGAACGCGGCGGTCGACGAGGTGTTCAACAAGTTCCTGGTCCCGCAGATGTTCGCCGCCGTCGCGCAGGACAAGATGACGGCTGCGGACGCCGCACGAACCTTCGACGGCCAGGTGCGGTCGATCTACCAGAAGTGGAGGTCGCTGGGGAAGATCTAGCGATGTGGGACGGCGGCGACATCGACGAGTACCTCGAGGACCTGCGGGCGGCCGGGTTCGACCTCTCCGCGCCGCTGCCGGTCGAGCACTACCTCCACTTCGAGGTCGCGGCGACCGCCCACGGAGCGGCGGAGGAGCTGCGTCGCGAGGGGTTCGCCGTCGACGTCGAGCCCGAGGACGAGCGGGCCGGCTGGGTCGCGTACGCGACCCGGCCGGCCTTGCCGACGGTTCCCGAGCTGCTGCGCGTCCGCGACCGCGTGGCCGGTACGGCCGCGTCCCACGGCGGCGCGTACGAGGGCTGGAACGTCGTCCTGGGCGAGGACGAGCCCGATCTGGAGGACGTGGACGTCGACGCGCTCTGGTAGGGCGCCTCAGGTGACCGCCACGGTGTACGAGCCGACGGCGGCGGCCTGGGGGTCGAGCACGAGCGTGTGGACGCCGGTCGCCGCGGCGGTGAAGGTGAAGCTCTTCGGCGACGTGAAGAGGTACGTCGGCTGCACGACGGTCGCGCCGCCCGGCGCGAGGACCCACGCCTTCGACGACTGCACGGTGACGCCCGTCAGCGAGACCGTGACCGTGCGGCCGGCGTCGGCCGCGAACGTCACGCGCGCCCCCTGTCCCGGCACGGTGACGGCGAGCGTGACCGGCCCGCCGCCGACGACCGCCGTCGCCGTGGCGTCGGGCGGGACGTCCAGGAAGGTGAGCGTGAGCGATCCCACGGCGGCGGACTGCGGATCGACGAGCAGCTCGTAGTCGCCGGTCAGCGGCAGCGTCCGCGGCTCGACGAACGTCCCGCTCGTGAAGACGTACGTCGTCGGCACGAGGACGCTCCCGTCGGGCGCGACGAGCCGGAGGGTCGCGCTCTGCATCGTCACGTCGGATGCGCGGATCGCGAGCACGGTGCCGGCCGTCCCCGACACGCGCACGCGCGCGTTCTGGCCCGGCGCCGTCGTCGTCACGCGGACGGACGCGCCTCCGACCGTCGCGGACGCCGTCGCGTCCGGCGGCACGAGGTAGACCGTGAGCGTGACGGAGCCGGTCGCATCGGTCGCCGGGTCGACCGCGACCGTGTACCGCCCGGTCGCGGGCAGGGTCAGGGGCTCGAGCAGCCCGCCGGCCGTGCCGACGTAGAGCGGCTGGACGAGGGTCGAGCCGTCCGGGGCCTGCAGCCACACGCGTGCGCCCGACATCGTCACGCTCGAGACCTTGACGCTCACGCGCGTCGACGCGGTGCCGTCGAAGAGGACCTTGGCGCCCTGTCCGGGCACGGTGGTCGTCACGGTGGCGGCGGTGCCGTTCGGCGCGGTCGTGGCCGTCGCGTCGGCCGGGACGTCGTAGAGCGTGGCCGTCGCCGAGCCCGTCGCCGCGCCGGGCGCGTCGACGAGGAGGGTGTAGGTTCCCGAGCTGGGTAGCACCACCGGCTCGACGAACGACTTCGCGTACAGGTACGTGAGCGGTCCGACCGCCTTCCCGTCCGGCGCGAGCAGCGAGACCTTCGCGCCCTGGTAGGTCGACGTGAGCCGAACGCTGAGCGTCCTCCCCGCGACCCCGGCGAACTGCGCGCGGGCGTTCTGACCCGGCGCGACGTTCGCGAGCGTGACGGAGGGGCCGCCGACCGTGGCCGCGACGACCTGGTCGGGCGGCACGTCGTAGAGCGTCAGCGTCATCGAGCCGGTGGCGGCGCCCTGCGGGTCGACGAGGAGCATGTAGTCCCCCGTGGCAGGGAGGGTGCGCGGCTCGAGGAACGACCCGCTCGCGAAGACGTAGGCCGGCGGGAACACGGTCGCGCCGTCGGGCGCGGTCACCGACAGCACCGACGTCGAGATCGACACGCTCGACGCGCGAATCGCGACCACGTGACCCGCCGTCCCGGCGAAGCGGACGTGGATGTTCTGTCCGGGCGCCGACGCGGTCACGGTGACGGGTGCGCCGCCGACGACGGCGTCGACGGTGGCGTCGACGACGCCGGTGAGCGTCCGCGTGTCGGTCCGGCCGCCCGCGGACGCGCTCACGCTGATCACGAACGCTCCCGGCGCCGTCGGCGTCACCGTGCCGGTGTAGACGCCGTCGCCGCGCGGCGTGAGCGGGGCGGCGACCCCGTTGGCCGTCGCGCTCACGGTCACGCCCGCGGGGTCGCCGCAGCGGCCGGCGAGGACGCGGAGCGGCACCGCCTGGCCCTGCAGCAGGCTCAGCGGCGCGGCAGGCATGTCGACCCAGACCTGGGGCGCGTCGGCGCAGCGGACCGCGGCGTTCGCGTTGAGCCGGCCGCCCGTCGCCGTCTGCCCCGCGAGCGAGGTGAGCGGGTCGACCGTCCGCAGGAGCAGCGCCTTCAGTCCGACGGCGGTGGCGGCGGGGAACGCCGCCTTCGCGAGCGCGGCGGCGCCCGACACGTGCGGTGCCGCCATCGACGTCCCGTCCAGCCATTGGTAGCGGCCGCCGGGCCAGGTCGAGAGGATCGAGGCGCCCGGCGCCCCCAGGTCGACCGAGGCCGCGCCCACGTTCGAGAACCAGGCGAGGTCGTCGCCGTTGTCGGTCGCCGCGACCGCGACGAGGTTCGGCGCGTCGATCGCCGCCGGGTACCGCGGGTCGACGTCGTTGTCGGAGCCGTCGTTCCCCGCCGCCGCGACCACCAGCATCCCGTCGGCGTCGGCGACCGCGACCGCGTCGCGCAGCGCCTGCGAGTCCTCCGTGTCGCCGAACGACGCATTGGCGACGACCGCGCCGTTCGCCGCGGCGTAGAGCAGCGCCTCGACGGCATCGGCGGTCGAGCCCACGCCGTCCGGGCCCATCATCCGGAGCGCCATGAGGCGCGCCCGCGGTGCGACGCCCGCCACGCCCACGCCGTTGTCGGCGACCGCGGCCACCGTGCCCGCGACGTGGGTGCCGTGGCCGTGGCCGTCCTGCGGCGTCGCGTCGTCCTCGTAGAAGTCCCAGCCGTGCACGTCGTCGACGTAGCCGTTGCCGTCGTCGTCGACGCGGTTGCCCGGCACCTCGCGCTGGTTCGTCCAGGCGTTCGCCGCGAGGTCGGGGTGCGAGAGGTCGACGCCGGTGTCGACCACCGCGACGGTGACGCCCGCCCCGGTGGAGACGTCCCAGGCCTCGGGTGCGTCGATGTCGGCGTCGGGCGTGCCCGGGAAGTAGCCGACCGCCTGCCCGGTGTTGTGCAGGCCCCAGAGGCTCCCGAACTGCGGGTCGTTCGGCACCGCGTCGAGCGAGACGCGGCGGTTCTCCTCGACGTACCGCACCGACGGGTCGCGCTCCAGTGCCCGGCGCGCCCCGGCGCCGCGCACGCGGACGAGCCGCGCGGCGATGCGAGCGTACCGGCGCTCCGACGTGCCCCCGACGCTGCGGACGGCCTGCTCCTGCCGCAGCGCCGGGACGCCGGCGCGGAAGCCGACGATCAGCTCGACCTCGTCGACGCCCGCCGTCCCGCCCGCCGGGGCGGCGCCGGCGCCGAGCAGCAGCGCGGCGGCCGCCGGGAGGGCGATCCCGGCGAAGCGACGGGCGAGACGGCGGCGTGCCATGCGGTTCCCTTCGACGGTGCGAGACGGCCGTCTCAGCGTAGGACGGGCGCCGCCGGCGGGATATCGCTGCTTCGAGGGAGCGGCGCGAGAGGCGGTACCCTGCTCACAGACCGACGAGGAGGCGCGAGATGACCGAAGTCGTAGAGGCTCCGCACGGCGGGGAGGAGCGCGAGCTCAGCCGGATCGGGCACTGGATCGGCGGGCAGTCCGTCGCGGGCGCATCCGGGCGCAGCGGCCCCGTGTACAACCCGGCGACGGGCGAGCAGACCGGCACCGTCGACTTCGCGTCGATCGAGGAGATCGACCGCGCCGTCGCCGCCGCCAAGGAGGCGTTCACCGCCTGGCGCGCCATCTCCCTGTCCCGCCGCACCGAGCTCTTCTTCCGGATCCGGCAGCTCGTCCACGAGCACCGCGAGGACCTGGCGCGGCTCCTGACGGCACAGCACGGGAAGGTGCTCTCGGACGCGATGGGAGAGGTGCAGCGCGGGCTCGAGGTGATCGAGTACTGCTGCGGCATCCCCGAGCTGCTGAAGGGCGGCTTCTCCGAGCAGGCGTCGACCGGCATCGACGTGTACGCGATCCGGCAGCCGCTCGGCGTCGTCGCGGGGATCACGCCCTTCAACTTCCCGGCGATGGTGCCGATGTGGATGTGGGCGCCGGCGCTCGCGTGCGGCAACACGTTCGTCCTCAAGCCGTCGGAGAAGGACCCGTCGGCGTCGGTCCTCACCGCGCAGCTGCTGCAGGAGGCGGGCGTCCCCGACGGCGTCTTCAACGTGATCCACGGCGACAAGGTCGCGGTCGACCGGCTGCTCGAGCACCCGGACGTCGCCGCCGTCTCGTTCGTCGGCTCCACGCCGATCGCGCGCTACGTCTACGAGACCGGCACGACGCACGGCAAGCGCGTGCAGGCGCTCGGCGGCGCGAAGAACCACATGGTCGTCCTGCCGGACGCGGACATCGAGATGGCAGCCGACGCGGCCGTGTCCGCCGCGTACGGCTCCGCCGGCGAGCGGTGCATGGCGATCTCGCAGGTCGTCGCCGTCGGCGACGTCGCCGACCCGCTGATCGACGCGATCAAGGCGCGGATCCCGAAGGTGAAGGTCGGCGACGGGCTCGACCCCGACTCCGAGATGGGTCCGCTCGTGACGCGCGACCATCGCGACAAGGTCGCCTCGTACATCGACGGCGCCGGCGGCGAGGGGGCGACCGTGGTCGTCGACGGCCGCGAGACCGCACCGGAGGGGAACGGCTTCTTCCTCGGCGTCACGCTCCTCGACGACGTGCGGCCGGGGATGAAGGCCTACGACGACGAGATCTTCGGCCCCGTCCTCGGGGTCACGCGCGTCGCGACCTACGACGAGGCCGTTCGCCTCATCAACGAGAACCCGTACGGCAACGGGACGGCGATCTTCACGCGCGACGGCGGTGTCGCCCGCCAGTTCCAGTTCGAGGTGCAGGCCGGGATGGTCGGGATCAACGTGCCGATCCCGGTGCCCGTCGCGTACTACTCGTTCGGCGGCTGGAAGGCGAGCCTCTTCGGCGACACGCACATCTACGGACCGGAGGGGATCAACTTCTACACGCGGGGGAAGGTCGTGACGCAGCGCTGGCCCGACCCCGCCACGTCCAAGGTCGACCTCGGCTTCCCGCAGACGCGCTAGCTAGGCGAGCTCGAACCGGACCTGTCGCGCCTCGACGTCCGCCAGCACCAGGCGGACGTCGACGCGCTCCCCGAGCGGCAGCTCCGTGCCGGTGCAGCGGGCCGTGACCGCCGGGTCCGCGAGCTGCACCGTGCCGCCGTCGCCGTCGTCGTCGATCTCCACGACCACGGCCTCGAACACGCGGCCGACGCTGCCGGCGAGCACCGCGGCCTCGACGATCGACACGATCCCGGCCTCGTACTGGTGCGCACGGCGATTCGACTGCTCCATCGTCTCGGGCAGCGCGGGGAGCGCCGCGCGGACCCACGCCGGCACGTCCCGGCCGGCGGCGACGGCCACGCAGATCTCGCCCACGTAGCGGTCGACGAGGCGCCGCAGCGGCGCCGTCGCATGGGCGTAGGGCGCGCCGACTCCGGCGTGCCTCGGCTCGTGCGGTGCGGCGCCGTCGAACGCCTCGTAGCCGGAGCCGCGGAGGAGGACCGTCGATTCCGCGAGCACGGCCGCGTGCGCGGGCAGCGCCGGGTCGAGCGTCCGGATGAAGTCCTGGTAGGGGAGGCCGTCCGGCCAGGCGACGTGGAGCGCCGCGGCCGTCCGCCGCAGGCGCGCGAGCGCACCGCCGTCGGCGCGGGGGAGCGTACGCAGGACGCCGACCCTCGCCCCGAGCATCAGGGCCGCCGCGGCCTGGCCCGTCATCAGCGAGATCTGCGCGTTCCAGCGCTCGACGGGCAGGGGCGCGCGGAACTCGAGGCGGTAGCCGCCGTCCGAGGCGACGACCTCCTGGTCGGGGATCGGCAGGTCGACGCCGCCGTGTCGTGCCTCCCGCTCGAGCCGGAGCAATCCGACCTCGCGGAGCAGCTCGAGCGACGCGCCCGCGGTCCCGCCGTCGAGCGCCGCCTGGACGTCCGCGTAGTCGAGCTTGCGCCGGCTGCGGACGATCGCCCGGCGGACGTCGACGTCGACGACCTCACCCGTCCCGTCGAGATCCATCGTCCAGAAGAGCGCGGGGCGTGCCTCGCCGGGGAGCAGGCTCGCGGCGGCCTCCGACAGGGCGGGCGGGTAGAGGCGCGCGTCGGTGTCCGGTGCGTAGAGCGTCTGCCCGCGGGCGTGCGCCTCCGCGTCGAGCGCGCTGCCCGGGCGCACGAAGGCGGCGACGTCGGCGATCGCGTAGCGGACGCGGTAGCCCGCGCCGCGGCGCTCGACGTGGAGCGCCTGGTCGAGGTCCATCGACCGGGGCGGGTCGATCGTCTCGAGCGGGACGCCGGTCTCGTCGGCGGGCGGCAGCCGCGGCGCCCCGGCGGCCTCCTCCGCCTCCGAGACGACGGGAGGCGGGAACGCGAGCGGGACGCCGAGGCTCTCCCGCAGCTCCGAGAGCGCGGCGTCGATGACGCCGCCGTCGGGTCGCGCGAGTCGGACACGGGAGGGCACGGCCGCAGCCTAGGCGGTCAGGCGTCGCCGCAGGAGCCAGGTGCTGGCGGCGAGCAGCACGGCGCCGTACGCGACGAGGACCGCGACCTCGCGGCCGACGGCCGCGAGGCCGCCGCCGTGCCGGAGCAGCTCCGAGAACCCCTCGTTCGCCCAGGCGTGCGGCGTCAGGTAGGCGATCCGTCGCATCCCCTCCGGAAAGACCTCCAGGGGGACCATCGAGCCGCCGAGTGCGGCGAGCACGAGGCCGAGCAGGAGCGCGAGCGGCCCTGCCTGCTGCTCCGTCGTCGCCACCGCGCCGAGCAGCATCGCTGCCCCGGTCGACACGACCGCCAGCGCGAGCACGATCGCGACGGCGCCGAGCGGGTCGCCCCAGTCGACGCCGAAGAGGAGCGCCGCGCCGCCCATGATCAGCGCCGCCTGCGCGACCGCGACCGCGAAGCGGCCGAGCGCGCTCCCGAGCAGCACCGTCCGTGTCGAGGTCGGCGTCGAGAGCATCCGGCGCGCGACGCCGAGACGACGCGTCTCGATCAACCAGATCGCGCCGTTCAGCGAGGTGAGGAAGACGAAGAGCACGAGCTGCGAGGCCGCGCTCTCGTCGAAGCGCCCGACCGTCTCCGTGTACGGCCGGCCCTGGGGCGTGACGACGCGCACGGCGACGCGCGGGACCTCCTCCTCCGCCGCCGCCACCGCCGCCGCGGCACCCTCGCCGTCGACGGCCTCCACCGCGCGAAGCCGGGCGGACTGGCGCGCCGCCGCGGACTCGACCGCCGTCTGCACGTCGAGCGCGTCCGGCTGCTGGAGGAAGCGGATCGTCACGCGGCCGCCGTCCCGCAGCGTCTCGTCGTACCCGCGCGGGACGACGAGCCCGCCGTCGGCCCGTGAGCGCTCGACCGCCTCGCGCACCCCCGCGGCGTCGGCGACGCGCTCCACCTCGACCCCCGGCCCGGCGTCGAGCTCCGCGACGAGGGCGCGCGCGAGCGGCCCGCCGCGGCCCTCGACGGCGACCGCGAGGCGCACCGACTGGCTTCCGAACGCGGCCCCGAGGGTGAGGATGATGAGCATCGGCAGGGCGAAGAGGAAGAACAGGCTCGGCCGCCAGCGCACGAGCCGCCGCAGCTCCGTCGCCGCGATCGCGAGCGCCTTCACGGCTCCAGCAGCCTCCCCACGCGCGCGAGCGCGAGCGTCGTCGTCACGGCGGCGAACAGCAGCATCGCCGCGGCGGGGCGGAGCACCTCCGCGGCCCCGGCGCCCGCGGTGACGTCTCCCAGCCCGCGCAGGAACCACGCGTGCGGGGTCAGGAGACTGACGCGCTCGAGCAGCCCGCCCGCCTGCTCGACCGGGAAGAACGTCCCGCCGACGATCGCGAGCACGAGCGCGACGACGGACTGCGCCGCCGACGCCTGCTCCTCCGTCCGGGCCCACGTCGTCGTGAGGGCGGTCGCCCCCGTCGCCGCGAGCACGCCGCAGAGCACGAGGACGAAGACGGCGACAGGGTCGCCCCAGTGCGCGCCGAGGAGCAGCGTCGTCGCGACGACGAGCACGCCCATGCTCACGAGACCCACGACGATGCTGGTCAGCACCTTGCCGGCGAGCACCGCGTGGCGCGCGACGGGCGCCGCGAACAGTCGTGCGAGCGTCCCCTCGCGCCGCTCCTCGAGGAGCGAGGTGATCCCGAGCTGCACGGTGAAGAAGAGGAAGAAGACCGCCATCCCGGCGGCGTAGTAGGTCGTCGCGTCGAGCCCCGTCGACGTCGCGCTCGCGTTCGCGACCCGCACGGGCCGGGGGAGGGAGGCGGCACGCGCTGCGGCGCGCTCGGGATCGCCGCCCGCGTGCGCCGCCGCGGCGGCCGCGAGCCGGGCTGCGTCCAGCTCGGACGCGTACGACGAGGCGACGGAGCGGGCGACGAGCGTGCCGATCGGCGCGTCGACGTCGCCGACCACCTCGATCGCCGCGCGGGAGGGCGACCGCGACGCCGCCGTGAAACCGCGGGGGACGACGATCGCGGCCGCGATCTCCCCCTCGTCCGCGAGCGCCCGCGCCTCCGCGCGCGTCGGGAGCTCGCGCACGCGCACCACGCCTGCGCGCTCGAGGCCGCGCACGGCGCCGCGCAGCGTCGCGCCCGCCGGCCCGCGGTCGAGATCGACGACGGCGAGGCGGAACCTCTGGTCGCGCCCGCCCGGGTCCGGGATCACGAGCGCGAACACCGACGCGAGCGCCAGGGGGACGACGAACGCGACGAGGATGGCGGAGCGGTCGCGGAGCCGCTGTCGGAGGTCCTTGCCCGTGACGAGCAGCGCGGCGCGCATCAGTCGCGCAGCGCCTTCCCCGTCAGGTGGAGGAAGACCGACTCGAGGTCCGGCTCGCGCACCTCGACGTCGCGGACGGCCAGACCGGCGGCGCCGACGTGCGCGAGCAGCTCCGGGAGCACGCTCCGCGCGCTCTCGACGACGATCTCGAGCGTGCCGTCGCCGGTGCTCGCGTCGGCGACGCCGGCGACGCCGCGGGCCGCCTCGGCCGCGGCCTCGAGATCGCCCGCGCCGGCGAGCCGGATGCGGTCGCGGCCCCCGACGAGCTCGACGAGCTCGCGCCGCGTGCCCTCGGCGCGGATCCGGCCGAGGTCGATGATCCCGACGCGGTCGCAGAGACGCTCGGCCTCCTCCATGTAGTGCGTCGTGTAGAGCACGGCCATCCCCTCGTGGCCGAGCTGCTCGACGCTCTCGGGGATCGCGTTGCGGCTCTGCGGGTCGACGCCCACGGTCGGCTCGTCGAGGACGAGCAGGCTCGGACGGTGCAGCAGCCCGAGCGCGATGTTCAGGCGCCGCTTCATCCCCCCGGAGTACTCGCGGGCCCGGTCGTCCGCGCGCTCGCGGAGGCCGACGACGCCGAGCACCTCCTCGACGCGCGCGTTCCGGTCGCGCGCGTCGAGCCCGGAGAGCCGGGCGAAGAACGCGAGGTTCTCGCGCGCGGTCAGGTCGGGGTAGAGCGCGACCTCCTGCGGGACGTAGCCGATCGCCGCCTTGGCCTCGACGCTCGTCGTCGTCAGCCTGCGGCCCGCGACCGCGACCTCGCCCTCGTCCGGCGCGAGGAGGCCGCAGATCATCGAGATCGTGGTCGTCTTGCCTGCGCCGTTCGGCCCCAGCAGCCCGTACGTCTCGCCCGCGGCGATCTCGAAGCCGACGCCGTCGACGGCGACGAGGTCGCCGAACCGCGTCCGCAGCCCGCGGCAGGCGAGGACCCGCTCGGCCACGAGCCGATCCTCGCCGCCGTCGGGCGGCCCTGCAAGGGCGGCCGCTACGCGACGGGCGCGGCGGCGCGCAGCTCCTCGCCGAACTTCGCCCTGCGGATGAACTGCCCGCTGCCCGGGCGCGCCGTCAGCTCCCCGTTCTCGACGATGATCTCGCCGCGGCGGAGGACCACCTCAGGCGTCCCCGTCACCTCGGTGCCCTCGTACAGGTTGTAGTCCGACTTCGAGTGCTGCTCCGCGGCGGTGATCGTGAACCGACGCTCGGGATCGAAGACGACGATGTCGGCATCGGAGCCGACGGCGATCGTCCCTTTCCGCGGGTAGAGGCCGAACAGCTTCGCCGGGTTCGTCGCGAGCAGCTCGACCATCCGGTTGAGGCCGATCCGACCCGCCCGGACGCCGAACTCGTGGATCATGTGCAGTCGGTTCTCGAGCCCGGGGCCGCCGTTCGGGATCTTCGAGAAGTCGTCGCGACCGATGTGCTTCTGCTCGGCCCACGTGAACGCGCAGTGGTCGGTCGAGATCGCCGACAGCGCGTCGGAGCGGACGGCGTTCCACAGGACGTCCCAGTTCGACTTGTCCCGCACGGGGGGCGAGTAGACGTACTTGGCGCCCTCGAAGTCCGGCTTCGCGATGTCGTCGAGCGAGTTGAAGAAGTACTGGGTACACGTCTCGCCCCACACGCGCCAGCCCTTCTCGCGCGCCGCCGCGATGGGCTCGACGGCCTCCCGGCACGTCACGTGGACGACGTACAGCGGCGCCCCCGCCAGGTGCGCGAGCTGGATCGCGCGGTTCGTCGCCTCGCCCTCGACCTCGGGCGGGCGCGTGAGCGCGTGGTGGATCGGGTCGGTGTTGCCGGCCTCGAGCGCCTCCCGCACGAGGATGTCGATGACGTCGCCGTTCTCGGCGTGCACCATCACGAGCGCCCCGGACTGGGCCGCGACCTCCATCGCCCGGTACAGGGTGTCGTCGTCGACCATCAGCGCGCCCTTGTAGGCCATGAAGAGCTTGTAGGAGGTGACGCCCTGGTCGGGCAGCGACGCGAGCTCCTCGAGCGACCCGCCCTCGTCGAGGTCCGTGATCGCCATGTGGAAGCCGTTGTCGATGATCGCCTTGCCCTCGCGCTTCGCCTGCCAGATCGCCAGCGCCTCGCCGAAGCTCGCGCCCTGCGGCTGGATGACGAAGTCGACGTGCGTCGTCGTGCCGCCGAACGCGGCCGCGACGTGCCCCGACTCGAAGTCGTCGGCGGTGACGGTTCCGCCGAACGGCATGTCGAGGTGCGTGTGCGGGTCGACGCACCCCGGCAGCAGGTACTTGCCGGCGGCGTCGAGCACGCGGTCGGCGTCGACGTCGAGCGACTCGCCGATCAGCGAGATGCGCTCACCCTCGACGAGGACGTCGCCGACGTAGTCGTCGGCCGCGGTGATGACGCGGCCGCCCTTGATCAGAACCGACATGGAGCGGAACTCCCCTTTCGTATCCGGAACGACGCGTGGCCGCCCCGAGTATCGCTCGGAGCGGCCACGGCGTGCCAGAGACGACCCGGGCTAGTTGCCGCCCTCGGTCACCTCCACGTCCTCCTTCTGCCAGTCGGCGCCCTTCACGTCGACGCCGTCGTCCTCGAGCGCCTTCAGCGCCGCCTCGGCGTACGTCGTGGTGTACGCGTCCGAGCTCGCCGCCTGCTTGATCACGCCGAACTGCTTCGCGATGTCGGCCGTCCGCTGGAAGTCCTCCTGGTTCATCACGCCGAACCGGCCCTCGTTCGGCCAGATCAGCGCGTTGATCTCGTTCAGCTGCCAGCGCTGGTGGCCCTCGCCGAGCGTCGGGCCGTTGTCGAGCACGATCTGGAGGCAGTCCTCCGGGTTGTCGCGGCAGAAGACCCAGCCCTTCAGCGACGCCTTCAGGAACCGCGTGGCGATGTCCTGGTTCTTCGCGTCCGAGATCCAGTCGCCCTGGACGAAGACGCCGTCCTCGAGCATCGCCGTGCCGGCGTCCTCCATCGTGATCACGTTGAGGTCGTCGAGCGTGTAGAGCTTGCCCGTGTCCGGGTTCTTCTGCTCGAGCACCTGGGCGAGCTCGTTGTAGGTCATCGCCGCGGCCGCGTCGACCTGCCGCTGCAGGAAGAGGTTCATGTCGAACGGCTGGTTGACGATCGTGACCTCGTCCTTGTTCTTCGGGTCGATGCCGTTCTTCGTCAGCGCCGCGAACAGCTCGAACTCGTTGCCGCAGCACCAGACGCCGACCTTCTTGCCCTTCATGCCTGCGACGTCGGTGATCCCGCTGTCCTTCCAGGTCACCTCGGTCATGCCCGAGCGCTCGAAGACCTGCGCGATGTTGACGAGGTCCCCGCCCTGGTCGCGCGTCGCGAGGAGCGACGGCAGCCAGTCGATGCCGAACTCGGCCTGCCCGGAGGCGACGACCTGCTCGGGGGTGATGTCTGGACCGCCGACCTTGATGTTGACGTCGAGGTTCTCCGCGTCGTAGTACCCCTGGTCGAGCGCGGCGTAGTAACCCGCGAACTGCGCCTGCGTGACCCACTTGAGCTGCAGCGTGACCTTGTCCTTCGGCCCCGCGGCCGCCCCCGTGTCCGTGCCGGCGCTCGTCGACCCGCTGCTCTCCCCGTCGTCGCCGCCACAACCGGCGAGCGCGAGGGCCGCGACCGCGAGCACCGCCGCGAGCCACAGCCACCTCCGACCCTTCATGCCCTCTCTCTCCTTCCGTCGTACGACCATTACTCGATGCCCCGTTGCTCCCACCGCAGGGCGACCCGTTCCACCGCGGCGATCGCGAGGTAGAAGGCGATGCCGAGGATGCTGGCGACGAGGATCGCCGCCCACGCCGTCTCGAACCGGAACAGCGCCGCCGAGTTGCGGATCTGCACGCCGAGCGCCTCCTGGGATCCTCCGAAGTACTCGCCCACGACCGCGCCGATCATCGCGAGCACGCTCGCGACCTTCAAGGCCGCGAAGAGGTAGGGGAGCGAGTTGGGGACGCGCACGCGCCGGAAGATCGTCCGCTCGCTGGCCGCGTAGCTGCGCATCAGCTCGATCGACGCCGGGCGCACCGACGTCAGTCCCCGCAGCGTGTTCACCATCACCGGGAAGAAGCAGAGGATCGCGGCGATCACCATCTTCGAGAGCGGGTTCAGGAGGCCGAACCACTGGTTCGTGATCGGCGCGAAGGCGATGATCGGGATCGCGTTGGCGGCGATCATGTAGGGCATGAGCGCGCGGCCGAGCGGCCGCCAGCGCGCGCACACGAGCGCGGCGAGGATCCCGGCCGCCGAGCCGATCGCGAACCCTCCGAGCGCCTCCTTGAACGTGAACCACCCCGCGC
This sequence comes from Pseudomonadota bacterium, assembly GCA_050262775.1. Lineage (GTDB taxonomy): Bacteria > Actinomycetota > Thermoleophilia > Gaiellales > Gaiellaceae > DATHTC01. The sequence goes on from JBLNEO010000137.1 coordinate 18,803, forward strand.
TCCAGAGCACGGCACGCTCGTTCCAGAACGTCTGCACGATGTCGGTGGGACGCGGGAGCAGGAAGCGCTGGACGTCGAACGCGGCGATGTAGGCCTCCCAGACCACGATCCCGAGCACGAACACGACGAGCGCCGGGATCCAGCCGCGCAGCCCCCGCATCGTCCGGCCGAGGAGCGCCTCGCCGGCGACGGGTGCGGCCGGGACGGGCGAGGTCGTCACCGGTCGGCCTCCGCCGCCCGGTACGGCGCCGCGCGCCCCGAGCCGCCGTGGAGCGCCTCGCGTACCTCCGTGACGAGCTCGAAGAACCGCGGCTCCTCGCGCGTCAGCTGCGTCCGCGGGTGCGGCAGGTCGACGTCCACGACCTGCGCGATCCGGCCCGGCCGCGGCGACATCACGACGACCCGCGTCGAGAGGAACACCGCCTCCGCGATCGAGTGCGTGACGAACACGACGGTGCAGCCCGTCTCGTCCCAGATCGCGAGCAGCTCGCCGTTCAGCCGCTC
>JBLNEO010000138.1:0-3692 GCA_050262775.1 Pseudomonadota bacterium
GTCGACACCGACCTGTCGGAGGTCGGCAGCGTCCTCCAGATCTCCGACGGGATCGCGCGCGTGCACGGGCTCGAGAACGCGGTCGCGCTGGAGATGCTCGAGTTCGAGCACGGCGTCGTCGGCATCGCGATGAACCTCGAGGAGGACAACGTCGGCGCGGCGCTGTTCGGCGAGTGGGAGCACGTCAAGGAGGGCGAGCCCGTCCGGCGCACCGGCCGTGTCGCCGAGGTGCCGGTGGGCGACGCGCTGCTCGGCCGGGTCGTCGATCCGCTCGGCGCGCCGCTCGACGGCCAGGGCGAGATAGACACCAGCGAGCGGCGGCCGCTCGAGTTCAAGGCCCCGGGGGTGATCCAGCGGCAGCCCGTGAAGGAGCCGCTGATGACCGGGATCAAGGCGATCGACTCGATGACGAACGTCGGCCGCGGCCAGCGCGAGCTGATCATCGGCGACCGCGGCACCGGCAAGACCGCGGTCGCGATCGACACGATCCTCAACCAGCGCGGCGGCGACGTGATCTGCATCTACGTCGCGATCGGCCAGAAGGGCTCGACCGTCGCGCAGGTGTACGAGCGCCTCCGCGAGGAGGGCGCGATGGAGTACACGATCATCGTCACCGCGCCCGCGGCGGAGGCGGCGCCGATCAAGTGGATGGCGCCCTTCGCCGGAGCGGCGATGGGCGAGCACTTCCTCTTCAGCGGGCGGCACGCGCTCGTCATCTACGACGACCTCACGAAGCACGCCGACGCGTACCGGCAGCTCTCGCTGCTGCTGCGCCGCCCGCCCGGCCGCGAGGCGTTTCCCGGGGACGTCTTCTACCTGCACTCGCGGCTGCTCGAGCGCGCGTGCAAGCTCAACGACGAGCTCGGCGGCGGCTCCCTGACCGCGCTGCCGATCATCGAGACGCAGGCAGGGGACGTGTCGGCCTACATCCCGACGAACGTGATCTCCATCACCGACGGGCAGATCTTCCTCGAGTCGGACCTCTTCTACTCGGGCGTCCGGCCGGCGATCAACGTCGGCATCTCCGTCTCGCGCGTCGGCGGATCGGCGCAGACGAAGGCGATGAAGAAGGTCGCCGGCCGCCTGCGCCTCGACCTGTCGCAGTACCGCGAGCTGGAGGCGTTCGCGCAGTTCGGGTCGGAGCTCGACCCGGCGACGCAGCGGGCGCTGAACCGCGGCTCGAAGATGGTCGCGATCCTCAACCAGCCGCAGTACGCACCGGTGTCGATGGAGGAGCAGGTCGTCATCCTCTGGGCCGGGGTCAACGGTCACCTCGACGACATCCCCACGGGGCAGGTTCCGCGCTTCGAGGGGGAGTGGCGCGAGTACCTGCGCGCCGAGGGCTCGGTGCTGTCGGCGATCGCGGAGACGCAGGACATCGCGCCGGAGGTCGAGGAGACGCTGAAGCAGGAGATCGAGAAGTTCAAGCACAACTTCAACGTCGAGGAAGAGAAGGGCCTCGCCGGCTAGTCGATGGCGAACGTCCAGGACCTCAAGCGCCGCATCCGGTCGGTCCGGAACACGCGCAAGATCACGAAGGCGATGGAGCTCGTCGCCTCGGCGCGGCTGCGCCGTGCACAGACCCGGATCGAGGCGATGCGGCCGTACGCCGACCGGATGCTCGAGCTGATCGCCGGCGTCGCCCGCGCGTCGGCCAGCGTCCGCTCGATCCCGCTGCTCCAGCGCCGCGAGGTGCGGACGGTCGCGATCGTCCCGCTGACCGGCGACCGGGGGCTGGCCGGCGCGTTCAACGGCCAGGTGATCCGGCGCTCGCTCCAGCTCGAGCGCGAGCTGCGCGGGGAGGGCAAGGACGTCCGCTGGCTCGTCGCCGGCAAGAAGGGCCGCTCGACGCTGACGTTCCGCCGGTACGACCTCGTCGCAGCGTGGACGGGGTTCAGCGACCGGCCGGAGTACGCCGACGCGCAGGCGATCGCGCACCGGCTGACCGAGCTGTTCGTCGAGGGCGACGTCGACGCCGTGCAGCTCGTCTACAACGAGTACGAGTCGCCGCTCGTCCAGCGGGTGACGGTGAAGGAGGTGCTGCCGATCGAGGAGCACCTGCTCGAGACCGACGAGGAGGAGCGCCGCGAGGACGCGATGCGCGGCGACTTCATCTTCGAGCCCGAGCCCGAGCAGATCCTCGAGCGCCTCGTGCCGGTGTACCTCGAGACGCAGATCTACCGTGCGCTGCTCGAGTCTGCCGCGTCCGAGCAGGGCGCACGGATGACGGCGATGCGCAACGCCTCGAAGAACGCGGGCGAGCTCATCGAGGGGCTGACCCTGCAGATGAACCGCGCGCGACAGGCGGCGATCACGCAGGAGCTGCTCGAGGTCGTGGCAGGTGCCGACGCGCTCCAGGGCTAACAAGACGCGGCGCGGTCGCGTCTATATGCTCTGACCCCGCCGTGGCGACCCAGGAAAAACCTGAGCTCCTCTCGTCCGAGGCAGGCCTCGGCGCCGCTGTCGCCGCCGAGCACGGCGCACTCGACGGCGGCGACGCCGACATCGTCGCGCGTGGCTACTGGGAGCAGGTCTGGCGGCGGTTCAAACGGGACAGAGTCGCGATCGGGGCGGCCTTCTTCATCATCTTCCTCGTCGTTGCCGCGTTCCCGGGCGCCTGGTTCGCGTCCAACCAGCTCGGCCACACCCCGGAGGACATCTTCCTGCCGTACGCGCTCGACGAGCGGCAGGTGCCGGTCGGGCCGATGACGCACGTGCAGACGCTCGAGGGCGATACGACGCTGTTCATCCTCGGCGCCGACTCGACGCTCGGCCGCGACGCGTTCCTGCGCCTCCTCTACGGCGCGCGCGTGTCGCTCGAGGTCGCGCTCTTCTCGACGATCGGCGTGATGGTGCTGGGGGTGATCCTCGGCTCCATCGCCGGCTTCTACCGAGGCTGGACGGACACCGTCGTGTCACGCCTGTCCGAGATCGTGATGGCGTTCCCGGTGCTGCTCTTCTACATCGCGCTGGCCTCGACCATCGGCCCGCGCCTGAACGACCTCACGTTCGGCGGGGTGTTCGCGCCCGGGGTGATGACGCTCGTGATCATCTTCACGATCTTCGGCTGGTACTACCCGGCCAGGATCATGCGGGCGCAGGTGCTGTCGCTGCGCGAGAAGGAGTTCGTGGAAGCGGCGCGGATGGTGGGCGCGAGCGACAACCGGATCATCCGGTCGCACATCCTCCCGCACCTCGTGGCGCCGATCCTCGTCTACTCGACGCTGATCATCGCCCAGTACGTGCTCGCGGAGGCCGGGCTCTCGTTCCTCGGCGTCGGCATCGACGAGTCCGTCCCGAGCTGGGGCAACATGCTCGCGCAGGGGCCGAACTTCTACACCGTCCAGCCGTGGCTGATGGTCTGGCCGGGCCTCGCCGTGCTGCTGACGACGCTCGCGTTCAACCTGCTCGGCGACGGCCTGCGCGACGCGTTCGACCCGCGCTCGACGCACTAGCGTCGCGCGCGCGCCTGGTCCCGCACGGCCCTGTCGGGCGTCCGACCGACCCCTTCCGGCCCGCGCGTCATGCGCGCACGGCATGCGGAGCGCGCGCTTAACCCGTTCTCCACAAGATTCACCCCGCGCTAACAAAGCACCGCGCGCGCCGTCTCAGATCGCCGGAGAGGTAATGGGCGGCACCCACCGTGGGCGTCGCAATCCGAAAGGAGTCACACAGGCATGCACAGAAGGTTT
>JBLNEO010000139.1:0-17602 GCA_050262775.1 Pseudomonadota bacterium
GCTCGACATGGGGATCGTCAACGCCGGCCTGCTGATGGTCTACGAGGACATCGAGCCGGAGCTGCTCGAGCGGGTCGAGGACGTGCTCTTCGACCGGCGGCCGGACGCGACCGAGCGGTTGGTGGAGCACGCCGGCACGGTCTCCGGCGAGGGGACCAAGCGCGACGTCGACCTGTCCTGGCGCGAGGCGCCGGTCGAGAAGCGCCTGGAGCACGCGCTCGTCCACGGGATCGTCGACTTCATCGAGGAGGACACCGAGGAGGCGCGGCAGAAGCTCGACCGGCCGCTCGACGTGATCGAGGGGCCGCTGATGGACGGGATGAAGGTCGTCGGCGACCTCTTCGGCTCGGGGCGCATGTTCCTCCCCCAGGTCGTCAAGAGCGCACGGGCGATGAAGCGCGCCGTCGCGTACCTCGAGCCGGACATGGAGGCCGAGAAGGCAGGGGGCAACGGCCGCGCGCGCGGGAAGGTCGTGCTCGCCACCGTCAAGGGCGACGTCCACGACATCGGCAAGAACATCGTCGGCGTCGTGCTCGGCTGCAACAACTACGAGGTGGTCGACCTCGGGGTGATGGTGCCGGCCGACCGGATCCTCGACACGGCGATCGAGGCGGACGCCGACGTCGTCGGGCTCTCCGGGCTGATCACGCCCTCGCTGGACGAGATGGTGGGCGTCGCGACGGAGATGGAGCGCCGCGGCCTCGAGCTGCCGCTGCTCGTCGGCGGGGCCACGACGTCGAAGCAGCACACCGCCGTCCGGATCGCGCCCGCGTACTCCCACGAGACGGTGCACGTGCTCGACGCGTCGCGCGTGGTCGGCGTCATGTCGGACCTCCTCGACCCGGAGCGTCGACGGGCGCTCGGCGAGCGGACGCGGGGCGACCAGGAGCGCCTGCGCGTGCAGCACGCCGAGCGCGGCCGGAAGCCGCTCGTCTCGCTCGACGAGGCGCGCGCGAACCGCGAGCGCGTTGCGTTCGACGCGCTCGCCGAGCCGCCGTTCGAGGGCCGTCGGCTCGTGGAGCCGACGGTGGCGGAGCTGCGGCCGTACGTGGACTGGCAGTTCTTCTTCCACGCCTGGGACCTCAAGGGGCGGTTCCCCGCGATCCTCGAGCAGCCGGCCGCGCGGGAGCTGTACGACGATGCGGTCGCGCTGCTCGACCGCCTGGAGGCGGACGGCGCGCTCACTCCGCGGGGGGTCTACGGATTCTGGCCCGCCCGGGCCGAGGGCGACGACATCGTGCTCGACGGCACCCGGCTGCCGATGCTGCGCCAGCAGGCGGAGCGCTCGGACTCGCGGCCCAACCGCTCGCTCGCCGACTACGTCGCGCCCGAGGGCGACCACGCCGGCGCGTTCGCGGTCGGGATCCACGGTGCAGACGAGGCGTCCGAACGCTTCCGGGCCGAGCTCGACGACTACCACGCGATCATGGTCAAGGCGCTCGCCGACCGGCTCGCGGAGGCGTTCGCGGAGTGGCTCCACGAGCGCGCGCGCCGCGAGTGGTACGCGCCCGACGAGCGGCTCGGGACCGACGAGCTCATCGCCGAGCGCTTCCACGGCATCCGTCCGGCGTTCGGCTATCCGGCGTGCCCCGACCACTCCGAGAAGGAGAAGCTCTTCGCGCTCCTGCGCGCGGAGGAGGCCGGCCTCTCGCTCACCGAGACCTTCGCGACGCTCCCGGCGGCGAGCGTGAGCGGCATCTACCTCGCGCACCCGCAGGCGCGGTACTTCAGCATCGGCCGCATCGGACGCGACCAGCTGGAGGACTACGCGGGGCGCAAGGGAATTGGGGTCGACGAGGCGGAGCGGTGGCTCCGTCCCCTGCTCGGCTAGCCGGGCCCGCGGCTATCCTCCCTGTGGGGGAGCGCCGCCGAGGCGCTCCTTTGCGTGGACGATGAAGACGACGCTGAAGAGAGGCATCGGCCGGTCGGCCGCCGCGGACGGGAACGGCAACGGCCGCGCCGTGCTCCCCCCGCCGGCCGCCGAGGAGCCCCGCGTCACGCGCTACCGCGTCGAGCCGCCGCGGCGCCGGGGCGTCCTCCGGACCCTCCTCGTCGCGCTCGCAGCGCTCGTCGTCGCGCTGCTCGTCGTCGGCGCGGGGCTCGCGGGCGGCTTCTACCTCTACCTCGAGGAGGGGGTGGCGCACCGGATCGCGCCCCGGTCGGAGCAGGTGCGCGTGGCCGCGGAGAAGCTCGACGCGATCCCCGCCGGCGAGCCGGCGATCGCGCTGGCGATCGGGTACGACAAACGCATGGGGCCCGAGGCGGCCGTCAACGGCGCGCGCTCCGACACCGTGATGCTGCTCCGCGCCGACCCGCACACCGACTCGGTGTCGATGCTCTCGTTCCCGCGCGACCTCGTCGTCCCGATCCACTGCCCCGGGAAGCCGGTCTACGAGAACCGGATCAACGAGGCGTACTCGGACTGCGGCGTGCAGGGCACGGTCGAGACGGTTCGCGCGCTCACCGGCCTCCCGATCAACTACCTCGTCACCGTCAACTTCCACGGGTTCAAGCAGCTCGTCGCCAAGCTCGGCGGCGTCTGGATGGACGTCGACCGCCGGTACTACAACCCGCCCGGAACCGGCTACGCCTCGATCGACCTGCAACCCGGCTACCAGAAGCTCGCCGGGCAGGACGCGCTCGACTTCGTCCGCTACCGGCACACCGACTCGGACATCTATCGACTCGCGCGCCAGCAGCTCTTCGTCCAGGCGTTCAAGCAGGCGCTCACGAGCCAGTTCTCGCCGACCGACCTCCCGAAGATCGTCCGCGTGCTCACGGACAACGTCGAGGTGGGGCAGGCGGGGAACGCGGAGTTCGACGTCTCGACGCTCCTCTCGTACGGCCTCTTCCTCTACGCGCGGCCGAACGTCTACCAGGCGAAGATCGACCTCTCCTGCTACGGCGACGACGACGTCGCGGCGATCACCGTCGACCCGTCATGCGTCCGCAGCGCCGTCGGGGACTTCGTGAACCCGGACGTCGACGCGTCGGAGAAGGCGACCCTCGTCGCGCTCGGGAAGAAGCCGAAGCTCGCCACGCCGCTGCCGAAGGAGACGACGGTGGTCGTGCTGAACGGCAACGGCGTCCCGGGCGCGGCCGCGGACGCGTCGTACCAGCTCGGTCAGCGCGGCTACGTGACGCTGACGCCCCCCGACAACATGCCGGCCAACGCGCCGACGCAGGACTACTACCGCACGAAGGTGTTCTACGACGACACGCAGCCGCGCGCGGAGGCCGCCGCGAAGACGCTCGCGTCGCTCCTCGGCGACGCGGACGCGAAGCCGTTCCCGGTCGACGAGCCCGAGCTCCGGACGCTCGCGAACGGCGCCATGACCCTCGTCGTCCTCGGGCAGCTCTTCGACGGCAGCGTCGCGCCGGTGCCGGAGGACAAGACGCCGGAGCGGACGCCCCCCGCGGTCGTGAAGGACGCCGACCTGACGCTCGCCGCGGTGCGCGAGGCACAGAAGCGCATGCGCTTCCCGCTGCTCGTCCCGGCGGTCGTCGAGCGGAGCTCGCGCCTCTCGAGCGAGTCGGGCGCGCGCGTGTACGGCATGGCGGGCCACCGCACCCTGCGGCTCACGTTCGTCCACGGAGGCGGGGAGTACTGGGGCATCCAGATGGTGAAGTGGCGCTCGGCGCCGGCGATCCAGGCGCCGACGCGCAAGCTGTTCATCAAGGGACGCCGCTACGAGCTCCACTACTCGGGCCCGCACATCCACATGGTCGTCCTGCGACAGGGCGGCGCGAGCTACTGGGTCGTGAACACGCTCCTGAACACGCTCTCGAACGAGACGATGCTCGCGATCGCGAAGGGGCTTCAGCCGCTGCCGAAGGCGTAGGCGCCTACGCCTCCACGGCGGCCCGCAGCGCCTCGGCGGCGTCCCGCGTCACCGGATCGCCGTGAGCGGGGACGACGAGTCGAACCGGCAGCCGCAGCAGCCGCGCCAGCCGGCGCGTGAACGCCTCCGGGGTCAGGCCGGCCGGCAGCCAGGAGTCGGGGCAGCGGCGCAGCCCCTTCGCGCCGCCGAGGATCGCGTCGCCCGTGAAGAGGGCGCCGTGGGCGGGGATCCACAGCGCCACCTCGCCGCGCCGCCCGGTGTCCCACCCCTCCATCGCGCCCGGAAGACGCTCCCGCGGGGCGAAGGGCCGGGTCACCGGGAGCCGCATCCGCACCGCGTCGGCCGCGGGCGCCCAGAGCTCCGCTCCGTAGCGGTCCACCAGCCGTCCGGCATCGCGCTCGTGGTCGTCGAGCGTGACGACGACGGCGACCGGACGGCCCGCGCGCTCGACGTCGCGGTCGAGTGCCGCGAAGAACCGCTCCTCCTCGTCGTCCGGCACGAGCGGATCGACGAGGACGACCGCGTCGGGTGCCTCGAGGTAGAGCGACGAGACCTCCGGCTCCCAGCCGTCGGGACCGCCCTGGTCGGGCGTCCACGCCGGATGGCGCGCCGTCCAGCGCCACAGACCCTCCGCGAGCCGCGTCACCTCCACGGTGCCTCCTCCCACCACACGCGTTCCGAATCACCGCAGGCTAGGCTGCGCGGCGTCATGGCGCGGATCGGCATCTTCGGTGCGGGCTACGTCGGCCTCGTCACGGGCGCGTGCTTCGCCGACCTGGGGCACGAGGTCGTCGTCCGCGACGTCGTTCCGGACCGCATCGAGCGTCTCCGGCGCGGCGAGGTGCCCATCTACGAGCCGGGCCTCGACGACCTGCTCGAACGGAACGCCCACCGGCTGCGATTCACGCTCGACGTCGCCGACGCGGTCGCGGGCGCGGACTTCCTCTACATCGCCGTCGGCACGCCGCCGACGCCCTCCGGCGACGCCGACCTCTCCGCCGTCTGGACGGTCGTCGACGAGATCCCGGACGACGCCGACGCGATCGTGGTGATGAAGAGCACGGTCCCGGTCGGGACGGGGGAGAAGGTGCGCGCCGCGCTCGACGCCCGCGGCCTCGTGCGCGTCGGCTACGCCTCGAACCCGGAGTTCACCGCGGAGGGCACGGCCGTCCGGGACTTCATGCGGCCGGACCGCGTCGTCGTCGGCGCCTTCGAGGCCGCGCACGGCGACGCCGTCGAGGCGCTCCACGAGGGCATCGACGCGCCGGTCGTGCGCATGGACGTCAACTCGGCCGAGATGGTCAAGCTCGCGGCGAACGCGTTCCTCTCGACCCGGATCAGCTTCATCAACGAGATCGCGAACGTCTGCGAGCGCGTCGGCGCCGACGTCGAGCACGTCGCGAAGGGCGTGGGCCTCGACCACCGGCTCGGGCCGCACTTCCTGCGCGCCGGCATCGGGTTCGGCGGCTCGTGCTTCCCGAAGGACGTCTCGGCGCTGAAGCAGCTCGCCGGGAACTCGGGGTACCACTTCCAGCTGCTCTCTGCCGTGATCGAGGTCAACGAGCTGCAGAAGCGGCGCGTCGTGGCGAAGCTGGAGCAGCGGCTCGGCTCGCTCGCGGGGAGGACGATCGCGCTGCTCGGCCTCGCGTTCAAGCCCAACACGGACGACATGCGCGAGGCCCCGTCGATCGTGATCGCGAACCGCCTCGTCGCCGAGGGCGCCGTCGTGCGCGGCTGGGATCCGGTCGCCGATGCGGCACCGGCGCTCCCGCCCCAGGTCGAGCTCTGCGCGACCGCCGGCGAGGCGATCGCGGGCGCGGACGCCGCCGTCATCGTCACCGAGTGGCCCGAGCTCCACGCGCTGCTGCGCCCGGAGGCGCGCGAGGCGATGCGGCGGCCGCTGCTGATCGACGGCAGGAACATGCTCGATCCGCAGAAGGCGCGCGCGGCCGGCTTCGAGTACGACGCGATCGGACGCGCCGCCGCGGATCTCCCCGCCGAGGCGCCCGCGTAGTGGAGGCGATCATCCTCGCCGGTGGGAAGGCGGAGCGGCTCGGGGACGCCGCCGCCGGCCGCCCCAAGGCCCTCGTCCCGATCGCCGGGCACCCGCTGGCGGAGTACCAGGCGACGCAGCTCGTGGCAGCCGGGGTGACGCGCGTGATCGTCAGCTGTGCGGCCGGTCAGGGCGAGCACTTCCTCGAGGCCCTCGACGGCACCGGGGCGGAGATCGTGCTCGCCGAGGAGCCCGAGCGGCTCGGCCGCGGCGGCGGGCTCCGCTTCGCCGCGGCGCGGCGGTCCGAGGACGGGCCGGTGTTCGCGCTCAACGGCGACGAGCTGCTGGACGTCGACCTCGAGGCGATGCTCGCGCACCACCGTCGGACGGGCGCGGCGGCGACGATCGCGGTGGCGCCGCTCGTCTCCCATCTCGGCGTCGTCGATCTCGAGGGAGAGCACGTGAGCGGCTTCCGCGAGGGGCCCCGGCTGCCGTACTGGGTGAACATCGGCTGCTACGTGCTCGACGAGGAAGCGCTCGCGCGGCTGCCCGAGCGGGGCGACCACGAGGACTCGACCTTCCCGGAGCTGGCCGAGGAGCGCAGACTGCTCGCATGGCGCCACGAGGGCACCTGGATCACCGTCAACACGCCGAAGGACCTCCGCCGCGCCGAGGCGTTCTTCGCCGAGCACCCGGAGTGGCATCCGCGCCGCGCAGCGGCGTAGGATCGCCGCGTGCCGAACTTGAGCTCGTCGAACCTCGAGAGCGTCGACCGGTTCGCGTTCGAGCCCCGGCGCATCGACAAGCCGTGGGGCCACGAGCTCATCTGGGCCGAGGGCGAGCAGTACGTCGGCAAGGTCATCTTCGTCGAGGCCGGGCACGCCCTCTCGCTCCAGTTCCACCGCGAGAAGGACGAGTCCTGGTACGTGCACTCGGGGCGTGCGAAGGTCGAGCTCGGTGACGCGGGCGAGGCCGTGCTCGTCGAGGAGATCGTCACGACCGGTGCCGCGTTCCGCTTCCGGCCCGGGACGGTCCACCGGGTGACGGCGATCGAGGACACGACGATCCTCGAGGTCTCGACACCGCACCTCGACGACGTCGTCCGGCTCGAGGACGCCTACGGCCGCGCCGGCACCTAGCGCCGGCGTCCCAACCTTCACATCGTTGTGGTAAGGTCGCCGCCGTGGAGGAGGTGACCGTCGGCACTGCCGCAGCACGGACCGGGTGGTCGCCGCGCATGCTCCGCTACCTCGAGGACCACGGCCTCGTACGCCCGCGGCGGACCGCTTCCGGCTACCGCCTCTACGGGTTGGGCCAGCTGAACCAGCTCCGCACGCTCCGCGACCTGCGGCACCGCTTCGGCCTCGAGCTCGACCAGCTCGCCTTCGCCGCGCGGCTGCGCCGCGAGCCCGAGCTGCGAGCGGCCGTCGACGGCTGGCTCGCGGGTGCGGAGGACGATGCCTCGTGGATCGAGTGGGAGCAGCGCAAGCACGAGCGCCTCCTCGCCGCCTGAGGGACAACGGAAAGGAACCATGGCAACGACCAAGCGACACGACGTGAAGGACCTGGCGCTCGCCTCCGAGGGCGTGCGCCGGATCGAATGGGCCGACCGGCAGATGCCGGTGCTCCAGTCGATCCGCGAGCGCTTCGAGCGCGAGCAGCCGCTTGCCGGCTACCGCGTCTCGGCGTGCCTGCACGTGACGACGGAGACGGCGAACCTGATGCGGACCCTGAAGGCGGGAGGGGCGGACGTCGTCCTCTGCGCCTCGAACCCGCTGTCGACGCAGGACGACGTCGCCGCCGCGCTCGTCGACGCCTTCGACATCTCCTGCTTCGCGATCAAGGGCGAGGACAACGACACCTACTACCAGCACATCGAGGCCGCCGTCGACCACAAGCCGCATCTGACGATGGACGACGGCGCCGACGTGATCGGCGTCCTCCACTCGGCCCGGCGCGAGCAGCTCGGCGAGATCATCGCGGGGACCGAGGAGACGACGACGGGCGTCATCCGCCTGAAGGCGATGGAGGCCGACGGCGCGCTGTCGTTTCCCGTCATCGCGGTGAACGAGGCGAAGACGAAGCACCTGTTCGACAACCGCTACGGCACCGGCCAGTCGACGATCGACGGGATCATCCGCGCGACGAACGTCCTCCTCGCCGGGAAGCGCTTCGTCGTCGCCGGCTACGGCTGGGTCGGGCGCGGCGTCGCGATGCGCGCCCGCGGGATGGGCTCGCACGTGATCGTGACCGAGGTCGACCCGATGCGCGCGCTCGAGGCGCTGATGGACGGGTACGAGGTGCTCTCGCTGGCGGAGGCGGCGAAGATCGGGGACATCTTCTGCACCGCGACCGGCGACAAGCACGTGATCGCGCGTGAGCACGTCGAGGTGATGAAGGACGGCGCGATCCTGGCGAACACCGGCCACTTCAACGTCGAGATCGACATCCCGGCGATCCGCTCGCTCGCGACGGCGACCCGCGAGGCGCGGCAGTTCGTCGAGGAGTTCACCATGGCCGACGGGCGGCGCATCTACCTGCTCGCGGACGGCCGGCTGGTCAACATCTCCGCCGCCGAGGGGCATCCCGCGATCGTCATGGACATGTCCTTCGCCAACCAGTCGCTCGCCGCCGAGTACGCCGTGCAGAACGCCGGCAAGCTCGAGCGGAAGGTCTACCCGGTGCCGCGCGAGATCGACGAGGAGATCGCCCGGCTGAAGCTCGAGACGATGGGTGTGGGCATCGACCGGCTGACCGAGGAGCAGGCGAGGTACCTCGCCTCGTGGGACGAGGGCACGTAGAGCTCGAGCCGGAACGGATCGCGCGTCTCGAGGCGGACGCGGTCGTCCTCCTCGACCAGCGGCGCCTCCCCGACGAGGAGGTCGAGGTGCGCTGCGGGTCGGCGGCGGCGGTCGCCGACGCGATCCGGTCGATGGTGGTGCGCGGGGCCCCGGCGATCGGCGTCGCCGGGGCCTACGGCCTCGCGCTCGCGGCGGCGCGGGGGGAGGACCTCGACGCGGCGTACGCCGTGCTCGCGGCCGCGCGCCCGACGGCGGCGAACCTCGTCTGGGCGCTCGACGCCGTCCGCGCGGAGCCGACGCGCGAGCGGGCGCGTGCGCTGCACGCGGAGGAGGTCGAACGCTGCCGTCGGATGGCGGCGCACGCGGTCGAGCTCTTCCCGCCGGGGGCCCGCGTGCTGACGCACTGCAACGCGGGAGGGCTCGCGACCGGCGGCTACGGGACGGCCGTCGGCGCGATCCGGCGGGCGTGGGAGGAGGGGCTCGTGGCGCACGTGTGGGTCGACGAGACGCGGCCGCTGCTGCAGGGCGCTCGGCTGACGGCGTGGGAGCTCGAGGCGCTCGGGATCCCGTTCGCCGTGCTCCCGGACGCCGCCGCGGCGGCGCGCATGGCGGCCGGAGAGGTCGACTGCGTGGTCACCGGCGCCGACCGCATCGCGGCCAACGGGGACACGGCGAACAAGATCGGGACGTACGGGCTCGCCGTGCACGCACGACACCACGGGATCCCGCTCGTCGTCGTCGCCCCGACGTCCACCGTCGACCTGCGGACGCCGACCGGCGCGGCGATCCCGATCGAGGAGCGCGACCCCGCGGAGGTGACGGCCCGGTTCCCGGCCCGGAACCCAGCGTTCGACGTCACACCCGCCGCGCTCGTCTCGGCGATCGTCACCGAGGACGGGATCCATCGCGCGCCGTTCGAGGTGACGCTCGCGGCGGTGACCGCGTGAACGCCCTCATCCTCGCCGCCGGCTACGCGACCCGCCTGCGTCCGCTGACCGAGCACCGGGCGAAGCCGTTGCTCCCCGTCGGCGGCCGGCCGATGGTCGACTACCTCGTCGACGCGATCGAGCAGGTCCGCGACGTCCGGTCGATCCACCTGGTCACGAACAGCCGCTTCGCCGCCTCGTTCCGCGCCTGGGCGGGCGACCGCGTGCACGTCCACGACGACGGTACGACGAGCGACGACGACCGCCTCGGGGCGATCGGAGACGTGAAGTTCGTCGTCGACCGGGCGGGGCTCGACGACGACCTCATCGTCCTCGCAGGCGACAACCTGTTCGACTTCTCGCTCGCCGACGAGGTCGCGTTCTGGCGCGAGAAGGGCGAGCAGTCGGTCGTCGCGCTCTACGACGTGGGCGACCGCGAGCTCGCGAGGCGGTACGGCGTCGTCGCGCTCGACGCGGACGGCCGGGTCGTCGAGTTCCTCGAGAAGCCGGACGACCCGCCGAGCACGCTCGCCGCCACGGCCTCGTACCTGTACTCCCGCGACCACGTGGCCTTGCTCGACGCGTACCTCGGCGAGGGGAACGCGCCCGACCAGCCGGGGCGGTACGTGGCGTGGCTGTCGCAGCGCGAGCCGGTCTACGGGTACCGCGTGCAGGGGGAGTGGCTGGACATCGGCGACCACCGCCAGCTGCTCGAGGCCGACAACCGCATGCGCCGCCGTGCCGGCCTCCCGGAGCGGGACGCGTACGACCCGGGATAGGTCGGCACGCATCCGGCACGATCGGCCGCGGCCGCGCGACCTACCGTGGGTCGCGTGCTCGACCTGCTGCTGCCGCGCCGCTGCGTCGTCTGCGGCAGGCCGGGGACGCTCGCCTGCGGCGCGTGCCTCGCGCGGCTGACACGGATCCGCCCGCCGCTCTGCGAGCGCTGCGGCGCGCCGACCGCCTGGCCGGTGAGGCGGTGCCGCGAGTGCAGCGGACGCCGACTGGCGTTCGCGTCGGCCCGCGCGGCGATCGCCTACGACGACGCCGGGCGCGCCCTGGTCGGGGCGTGGAAGCACCGCGCGCTACGCGGGCTCGCGACCGTCGCCGCCGAGGTCGTCGTCGACGCGCTCCCGCGGCCGGCGGTCGGCGTCCTCGTCGCCGTCCCGGCCGACCCCGAGCGCGGACTCGAGCGCGGCCACCACCCGGCCGCGTCGCTGGCGCGCGAGCTCGGCGCGCGCTGGAGCCTTCCCACCGACGTGCTCCTCGCACGCGCCCACGCGCGCCCCCAGCGCGGATTGCCCCGGGCGGAGCGCCGCCGGAACGCCGCCACGGTCGTCGCGACGGCGCGTGCGCCGCGCACCGCCGCCCTCGTCGACGACGTGTACACGACCGGTGCGACGGTCGGCGCGGCCGCCTCGGCACTCCGTCGCGCCGGCGCGCGCGAGGTGCACGTGATCACTCTCGCGAGGGCAGTCCGGCAGGGTCGATTCGGATAGAGTCGAGACAGGTGTCGAGCCCGAGGAGGAGCGTGAGATGCGTCTTCAGGTGAAGGGCAAGAACCTCGAGGTGAGCGACTCGATCCGCAGCTACGCCGAACGGAAGCTCTCGAAGCTGGAGGGCCGGCTGCACGAGCAGACGCAGGTCGAGGTCGAGCTCGCCGTGGAGAAGAACCCGTCGATCGCCGCGAATCAGGTCGCCGAGGCGACCATCTGGCTCAAGGGCCCGGACGTCGTGCGCGCCCGTGAGGCGTCGCCCGACATGAAGGCCTCGATCGACGAGCTGATCGAGAAGCTGCTGCGCCAGCTGGAGCATCACCGAGACAAGAAACTGAGCCGCCGGAACGGCCGTGGCAACGGCCAGCCGGAGGGAGGACAGACCGTGATCGAGCCCGACGCCCAGATCGTGAAGACGAAGCAGTTCGTGATGGAGCCGATGCACGCCGAGGAGGCGGTGCTCCAGCTCGAGCTCGTGGGGCACGACTTCTTCGTCTTCCAGAACGCCGACACGAGCAGCGTCAACGTCGTGTACCGGCGGCGAAACGGCGGCTACGGGCTGATCGAGCCGCAGCTCTAGTTGGGCTTCTGGCGCCGCGGGGAGCCCCTCCACGAGCGGCTCGCGCGGGAGGGCGGGATCGCCCTGCCCGGCAGCGGTCGGGGCCGGCGCCCGCCGTGGGACGAGGCCGGGATCCACGGGTTGCACCGGCAGCGCGACTGGGACGCCGTCGCAGCGGTGGAGGCCGAGGCTGAGGGTGACGAGGTGCGGTACGTCGTGCTCGACGAGACCGTGCTCGTCGAGTCCGACGGCGAGCTTCCGGATGCCCTCGCGGCGGCGTTCGACGGGCGGCTCGACCCGCCGTACCGCGTCGTGGGGATTCGGCGGGACGACGGCGTCTGGGCGCTCGGCGGACGCCGCATCGAGACCGTGGAGCTGCCGGGCGCGCCGGGGGAGACCATCGACGTCGCGGTCGGCGAGGACGGCGAGACGCTCCTCGTCGACGGCGAGCGCGGCTTCGGCTCGGTTCCCGGGCTCGACGAGCTCGGGCGCGACCGTGGACTCTCGCACTACGTGATCCACGCGGAACGCCTCGACGGCGATCTCTGGGAGGTCCGCGTCGCGGCCCTCTGAGGGGCGGCGCCGCTACTCTAGGGCGATGTCCGAGCTGCAGATGGGCGCACTCGAGAAGGTCCTCCGCTTCGGCGAGGGCCGGCGTCGCAAGCGTCTCGCCGAGCAGGCCGCGTACATCGGGACGCTCGAGGCGGACTTCGAGGCCCTGTCCGACGCGGAGCTCGCCGCGAAGACGGTCGAGTTCAAGCAGCGGCTCGAGAACGGCGAATCGCTCGACCAGCTCGTCTTCGAGGCGTTCGCGGCCGTGCGCGAGGCCTTCAAGCGGGCGATGGACGTGCGCCTGTTCGACGTCCAGCTGATGGGCGGCGTCGTGCTGCACGAGGGCGACATCGCCGAGATGAAGACCGGTGAGGGAAAGACCTTCGTCGCCGTCCAGCCGCTCTACCTGAACGCGCTCGCCGGCACCGGGGTCCATCTCGTGACCGTCAACGACTACCTCGCGCAGCGCGACGCGGAGTGGACGCGGCCCGTCTGGGAGGCGCTCGGTATGCGCCCTGCCTCGATCCAGAACATGATGCCGTGGAACGACCGCCAGGACGCCTACGCGGCCGACGTCACCTACGGGACGAACTCCGAGTTCGGCTTCGACTACCTCCGCGACAACATGGCCACGTCGCTCGACGCCACCGTCCAGCGGAGTCACGCGTACGCGATCGTGGACGAGGTCGACTCGATCCTCATCGACGAGGCGCGGACGCCGCTGATCATCTCGGGCGAGCCGGAGACGGCGGCGTCGACGTACTACGACTTCGCCCGGATCGCGAAGCAGCTCGAGGGCGTGCCCGCGCCCGACGTCGAGAAGGGGATCGAGCCCGACGCCGACTACGTCTACGACGAGAAGCGCAAGACGGTCGCGCCGACGGAGCGCGGCGTCGAGAAGGTCGAGCGAGCCCTGCGGATCGAGAACCTCTACGACCCGCGCAGCGCGCAGCTCGTCAATCACCTGATCCAGTCGCTGAAGGCCGAGTCGCTCTACGCGCGCGACGTCGAGTACGTGATCCAGGACGGCGAGGTGAAGATCGTCGACGAGTTCACCGGCCGCATCATGGAGGGCCGCCGCTGGAGCGAGGGCCTGCACCAGGCGGTGGAGGCGAAGGAGGGCGTGCGGATCCAGGAGGAGCACGTCACGCTCGCGACGATCACGCTCCAGAACTACTTCCGTCTCTACGACAAGCTCGCCGGGATGACGGGCACGGCGAAGACGGAGGAGAAGGAGTTCGCCGAGATCTACGGCCTCACCGTCGTCGAGATCCCGACGAACCGGCCGGTGGCCCGCGCCGACCAGAACGACTTCATCTTCAAGACGAAGGACGCGAAGTGGAATGCGGTTGCGGCCGACATCGGCGAGCGCCACGAGCTCGGGCAGCCGGTGCTCGTCGGCACGATCGCGGTCGAGACCTCCGAGTACCTCTCGCAGGTGCTGACGCGCAACGGGATCACGCACAACGTCCTGAACGCGAAGGAGCACGCGCGCGAGGCCGAGATCATCAAGGACGCGGGCGAGAAGGGCGCGGTCACGATCGCCACCAACATGGCCGGCCGCGGCGTGGACATCAAGATCGACGACGAGGTGCGCGGGCTCGGCGGCCTCTACGTCCTCGGCACCGAGCGCCACGAGTCGCGCCGGATCGACAACCAGCTGCGCGGCCGCTCCGGCCGTCAGGGCGATCCCGGCGAGACCCGCTTCTACCTCTCCGGCCAGGACGACCTCGTCCGCCTCTTCGCCGGCGACCGGATCTACAACATCATGGAGCGCTTCAAGCTCCCGGAGGATCAGCCGATGGAGGCGAAGATCCTCTCGAACCAGATCGAGGGCGCCCAGAAGAAGGTCGAGGAGCAGAACTTCGTCGCGCGGAAGAACGTCCTCAAGTACGACGACGTGATGAACGTCCAGCGCCAGGTGATCTACGCCCAGCGGCGCGAGGTGCTCGAGGGCAAGGACATGTCCGAGGACGTCCTCGGATGGATCGACGAGGTGATCGAGCGCAACGTCGCCGGCTTCACGGAGAGCGACTACGCGGAGGAGTGGGATCTCGACGCGCTCGTGAACCAGCTCCACGCGCTCTACGGGACGGACATCACCGTCGATGAGCTGCGCGAGGACGGCGTCGACCTCGCCGACCGGCAGGCGCTGATGGAGGAGTTCCAGCAGGACGCGCGCGACGTCTACGGGGAGAAGCAGGAGCAGTTCGGCGAGAACCCGGACACGAGCGCGCCGCTCCTCCGCGACGTCGAGCGGTACGTGATCCTCCAGATCGTCGACCGCCGCTGGCGCGAGCACCTCGAGAACATGGAGTACCTCCGCGAGGGCATCCACCTGCGCTCGATGGCGCAGAAGGACCCGCTCACCGAGTACCGCCACGAGGGCCACATCATGTTCGAGGAGCTCTCGGCCGGGATCCGCGAGGAGGTCGTGCTCACGCTGTTCCACGCCGAGCTCGCACCCGAGGCGCGCGAGGAGGTGGCGGCCCGCCAGGAGGCGCTGCCGACGAACGGCGACCTCTCCTACGAGCACGAGGTCTCGCAGGGTGCCGACGCGATCGCCGCCGCGGGGTCGGCGGGCCAGGGCTCGACGGCGGCCGTGGCGTCGACTGCGGTCGGCGGCGGCGGAGGCTCCGTCGCGACGGCGCCCCGCGCACGGACGCCGGAGCACGAGAAGATCGGCCGCAACGATCCGTGCTGGTGCGGGAGCGGCAAGAAGTTCAAGAAGTGCCACGGCGCGTAGGCGCCGTCGCGGCGCCCCGCTAGGAGCTCGACGAGCGGCCGCGCGAGCCCGACGCGGACGGCGGCCTGGGCGCGTTGCGCTTCTCGCGCGCCTTCTTGCGCCGCCGGCGCTCGTTCGCCCAGCGGATCTTCGGTCTCGAGCCGCGGCCCACGCGGCGAGGCTACCATCCCCGCCGTGGCGGAGACGACCCTCACGATCGACGAGCAGCTACAGGAGCTCGGGGCCCGGCTCGACTGGGTTCGTGAGTACCTTTGACCCCGCCTCGCTGCAGACCCGCGTAGCGAAGCTCGAGTCGGCGATGGGCGAGCCCGGGTTCTGGGACGACCAGGCCGGCGCCGCGCAGACGTCGGCGGAGCACGCGCGCCTCGCCCGCCGGCTGGAGCGCTACGAGCGCCTCTCGTCGGAGTACGAGGACGCCCGTGAGCTGTACGCGCTCGACCCGTCGATGGCGGACGAGATCGTGCCCTCGCTCGTCCCCATCCGGCGCGAGCTCGACCGGCTCGAGGAGGCCGCGCTCTTCAACGGCGAGTACGACGCGGGCGACGCCGTCGTCACGATCCATTCCGGCGAGGGCGGCACCGACGCGCAGGACTGGGCCGAGATGCTGCTCCGCATGTACCAGCGCTGGGCGGCCGACCGCGGCTTCGGGGCGGAGCTCCTCGAGGCCTCGCCGGGGGAGGAGGCCGGTCTCAAGTCGGCCACCTTCAGCGTGAAGGGGGAGAACGCCTACGGGATCCTCAAGGCGGAGCGTGGCGTCCACCGGCTCGTGCGGCTGAGCCCGTTCGACCAGGCCCACCGGCGGCAGACGAGCTTCGCGCAGGTCGTCGTCGCGCCGCTCCTCGCCGACGACGGCGCCGTCGAGATCGACGAGAACGACCTCCGGATCGACACCTACCGCGCCTCGGGCGCCGGCGGGCAGCACGTGAACAAGACCGACTCGGCCGTCCGGATCACGCACCTGCCGACGGGGATCGTCGTCCAGTGCCAGAACGAGCGCTCGCAGACCGCGAACAAGGACACGGCGATGAAGGTGCTCCGCTCACGCCTCGCCGAGCTCCAGGAGGAGCAGCGCGAGGCCGAGCTGGCGAGGGAGCGCGGCGCGACGCAGAACACGGGCTTCGGCAGCCAGATCCGCTCCTACGTCCTCCACCCGTACCAGATGGTCAAGGACCTCCGCACGAACCACGAGGTCGGCAACGCGCAGGGCGTGCTCGACGGCGACCTCGACGGGTTCATCCACTCCTACCTCCTCGCGAAGGCCGCCGGCAAGGTGGTCTAGCAGGGGACACCGCTACACTTCGCGAACCTCCCAGGGATCCGAGCGATGAGACGCTCACACACCTCCATGGATCCGTTGCAGGAACCCACGCTGACCGAAACCCCCGCAGCCCTCGCTGAGCCCGATCTCGTGGCCCCGCCCGCCGTCGCGGGCCCGGGGACGATGATCGTGTTCGAGAACGTGACGAAGGTCTACGAGCCGAACGTCGTCGCGCTTCGCGACGTCTCGTTCGTGATCGAGAAGGGCGAGTTCGTGTTCATCGTCGGCGCGTCGGGCTCGGGGAAGTCGACGATGATCCGCCTGCTCCTGAAGGAGCTCGAGCCGACCGGAGGCCGCATCTTCGTCGGCGGGCGCGACCTCGGCCGTCTGAAGGGGTCGAAGGTGCCGCTCCTGCGCCGGAACGTCGGCTGCGTGTTCCAGGACTTCAAGCTGCTGCCGAACCGGACGGCGGCGGAGAACGTCGCCTACGCGCTCAAGGTGCAGGGCGAGTCCCGGAACGCGATCCGCACGAAGGTGCCCGAGGTGCTGTCGCTCGTCGGCCTCGCGGACAAGATGAACTCGCTCCCCGACGAGCTCTCGGGCGGCGAGCAGCAGCGCGTCTCGATCGCGCGCGCCGTCGTCAACCACCCGCCGCTGCTCATCTGCGACGAGCCGACGGGGAACCTCGACCCCGACACCTCGGTCGGGATCATGCAGCTCCTCTACCGGATCAACCGCGCCGGGACGACGATCCTCATGGTCACCCACGACCGCGAGATGGTGGACAAGATGCGCAAGCGCGTGATCGCGCTCGAGAGCGGAGACCTGATCCGCGACGAGCGGCGCGGGGGGTACGTCACCGAGGCATGAGCCGCTTCCGCATGGTCTTCGCGGAGTCGCTCCGCTCCCTCACCGCCAACCTGTCCACGACGGTCGCGGCGACGATGACGGTTCTGATCGGGATGTTCCTGCTCGGCCTCTTCATCGCGCTCGGCACCTGGGTGCTGTCGTGGTCCGACCACGCGGCGGCGAAGCTTCGTATCAAGGTCTACA
The DNA here is from genome assembly GCA_050262775.1 of Pseudomonadota bacterium. Taxonomy (GTDB): domain Bacteria; phylum Actinomycetota; class Thermoleophilia; order Gaiellales; family Gaiellaceae; genus DATHTC01. The sequence goes on from JBLNEO010000139.1 coordinate 17,227, forward strand.
TGTGCACCGTCGCGACCTGCCCGAAGACGGGGGAGGCGACGCCGGCACAGATCAACAACGTGCGCGTGAAGCTGATCCAGACGCAGGGCGTGAAGGACGTCCGCTTCGTCTCGAAGGAGCAGGCGCTCGACACGATGCGGACGCGGAACCCCGACCTCGTGGAGGGGCTGACGTCGAACCCGCTGCCCCCGTCGTTCGAGGTGACGCCGCAGCGCGCCGAGGACGTCCGCGCCGTGTCCAACGCGATCCGTGCCGAGTCCCTGCCGGGCGTGGAGAAGGTGCGCGACGGCGAGAAGGTCGCAGACCGGATCATCCAGGTCGCCACCGCGATCTCGACGTTCTTCCTCGTCGCCGTGATCGTGCTCGTGGTCGCCTC
>JBLNEO010000140.1:0-4195 GCA_050262775.1 Pseudomonadota bacterium
CGGCTGCCGCCGGTGAGGCGCAGCATCACCGTCTTCTCGATCTCCGACAGGTCGAGGCTCGGCTCGAGCCCGACGGTGACGGTGAGCGAGTGCGAGCCCGCGTCGAGCGCGTACGGCGCGCCGGTCGTGCCCGTCGAGGTGGTGAGGGCGACCGCCTTCACAGGGCCCGAGTCCTCCTCGACGCCGCTGTAGATGCGCTGGACGTTCGAGTACGTCGTCGTCGTCGGCTTCGGCGACGTGAGGTACTTCCACGTGAGCGACACGTCGACCGCGCCGCCCTCGGCCGGGACGTTGAAGGCGTACCCCGTCGTCCAGTAGCCGCCGCTCCAGGTCATCGGCGCGGTCACGTTCTTGAGCCCGCCGCCGTTGAGCGTCGCCGTGAACGACTGGACCTTCGTCATGTCGATCGGCGTGGACGACTCCATCACCGCCTGCACCGACGCGGCGCACGTCGTCCCCGGCGCCGCGATGTCCTCGGGGGCGAAGAAGGGGCCGCCGCTGCTCGAGCACGTGGTCGTCGCCCACACGCGCGGCGTCGGCGCGCCCGGCGTCCCCGCCGACCCGACGCCGCGGATCGCCACGAGGCCGATCGACGTGTTCGTGTAGTCGTAGCAGACGTACCCGGTGCCGCCCGTGCCGTTCGCCGGGCCGCAGGCGCCGCCGAGGCCGCCCAGGCCGATGCGGACGCCGACCTTCGTGTCGGCCGGGATCGAGACCGACGAGGAGCCCTGCCACCAGTTGAGGCCCGCCGACGCAGCGCCCTTCGTCAGCTCGACCGGCCCGGCGATCACGGCGCCGCTCGACTCGTTCACGAACGTCGCCGTCACGTGCTTCGGGTCGACGTCGGGGACGGCGAGCGGCAGCGAGCCCTGCATGATCGTCGCCTTCTTCAGCTGCACGCGCGCGCGGGCGTTGATCGCCGGCACGACCGTCGTCCCGCCGGGGACGAGCGCGTCGATCAGCGAGCCGAGGATGTAGGGGACGTCCGCCTCGGTCTGCTTGACGTCGAACATCAGGTGCGGCGTCTGGCACGGCTCCGCCACGTCGACGTCGGGGTCGACGTAGGTGCCGCGCGCGAACGTCCTGCTGTTGAAGAGCGTGGTGACGCGGCTGCTGCCGCCGCCCACCTGGAAGTTGTAGGTGCTGGCCGCGTTCCCGGCGTACGCGGTGGCCGCGTTCTTGATCGCGTCGTTGGCGCCCGCCACGGTCGCCCCGTCGGGCGAGAAGCAGTCGCCGAAGTGGGCGCCGCCCGCGAGGGCGGCCGCGTCCGCCTGCATCTGCAGGTGCCGCTTGTGGACGTACCAGTTGCCGACGTCGATGACGAGCAGCAACAGGAAGATCATCCCCGGCGTGAGGATCGCCCAGAGGATCAGGACGCCGCCGTCCTCGCGGCCGGCCGCACGCAGGGCCCGCCGGGTCACGGGTAGCACCCCGCGGTATACGTGGGCATCCGCTCGAGACGCATCGTCGCCTCGCCCTTGAGCGTGATCGTGGCGCCGCCGACGAACGGGAGCCACTTGTACGGCGCCGACACCGTCACCTTGACGGGGTCGCCGATCTTCGGCGCGCCGTTCGGGAACGACACGCACACCTGCGCCGCCGAGGTGACCGAGCCCGTGCCGTCGCGCAGCTCCGTGGACTCCGCCTGGTTCTGGATCCAGGCCTTGAAGTTGCCGCCGGGCTCGGGCGAGTTGCCGAGCACGGCCGCGAGGCGCGCGCCCTCGTTCGCGAGGTGGCTCGTGTCGAGCCAGTAGTTGAGCGCCTTGCCGAAGTCGACCAGCGCCAGGACGAGCAGGCAGATGATCGGCACGACGAGCGCGAACTCGACCGCCGCCTGCCCTCGCTCGTCGCGAAGCGCGGCCGCCGGCCGAGGCGACTCCGCTCCCGGAGCCGTGGTGGACGCCGTCGGGTCCGCCGACAGCGTCCACCCGTGCCCGCCGGTCTGCACCGGCGACGCGGAGAGACAACGAGACGTCACAGCTGCTCCCCTCGCCGCCCGATGCCTACGCCGGGATGTACGAGGCCAGCTTCGCGCCGGCCTTCGTCATGAAGTCCGTGATCTGCGTCGTGAAGCCGGCGACCGCGAGCGCGATGATCGCGGCGACGCCGAGGACCACGAGCGCGTACTCCACGGCGCCCTGGCCATCCTCGCGCCGAAGGTCCTCACGGCTGACCGTGAGCGCCCGGCCGAGCACGAGCGAGACCTGCTCGTACAGCGTGTGCATTACCCTTACCTCCCCGGTAAGTCCGGCGGGCCCTGCCTCAGGCGAGACCCACGCGTCTGATTGACCCAACGAGTGGATTCAGTCCGATCGCGAGTTCCACCACGACACTCGAAGGGCGGGACGCGACTACCCGTTCGACTCACCGCGGCGGGCCGTTCGTGCGCGAGAGTGCGGCCGTGAGCTCCGCCACGCACGCGCACGACGTCCGCCCCGCGGCACCGCTCGCGCCCACGCGCGTCGGCGCGGCGGCGACGGCGGCGATCGCCGCGGGCGCGCTCGTCGTCGCGCGCGGTGACCTGTCGGCGTGGGCGCTCGCGGAGGCCGCGGGCGCAGCCGTGCTCGTCTGGCTCGCCGCGATCGACCTCGAGCACCGCCTCGTCCCGAACCGGCTGGTCGGGGCGACGGCGGCGGCGATGCTCGCAGCCGCGTTCGCCACGGATCCGAGCCTCGGCGCCGGGCACGCGCTGGCGGCGCTGGCGGCGGGCGGCGCGTTCCTCGCCGCCGCGCTGCTCCGGCCGGGCGCGCTCGGCTTCGGCGACGTGAAGCTGGTGGTGCTGCTCGGCGCGCTCCTCGGCGCCGAAGTCCTCAACGCGCTCGCGATCGGCTTCGGCGCCGTCGGCGTCGTGGCGTTGGCGCTCGTCGCACGCGACGGGCGCGGCGCCCTCGCGCGGCACCTCCCGCTCGTCCCGTTCCTCGCAGCGGGTGCGATCGCCGTCCTGCTCGCCGGCTGACCGCGTGCCCGATCTGCTCGAGCTGCGGACGGAGGCCGGCGCCGTCGTGTGTGCGCGCTGCCGCGTCGCGGACTCGCTCGTCTCACGCACGCGCGGGCTTCTGGGGGTGAAGGCGCTCGACGCCGACGAGGGGTTGCTCATCCGGCGGACGAGCTCCGTCCACACCCACTTCATGCGGTTCGCGATCGACGTGGTCTTCGTCGACGCGGACGGTCGCGTCGCGAAGGTCGTGCACGACCTCCGCCCGTGGCGGCTCGCGGGCTGCCGCGGCGCGCGCGACGTCGTCGAGCTGCCGTCGGGCACGTGCGCACGCGTGGGGCTGGTGGAGGGAGCCCGACTCGTCGAGGCGCCGGCGCGCACGCTTGGCCGATCGGCTAACGCCCTCTAGCCCTTCGAGTCGCCCGGCGGCGTCGGGAGCCGACCGATACTCACGACCATCGTGCGCCTGACCGTGAGCGACCCAGCCGCCGTCCCGGACCTGCTCGCCGCACTGCGGCGGAGCGAGTGCGTCGCGGCGCGCGCCGCCCGCTCGGCGATCGACGTCGCCTTTCCGTGGGTCGGGACGCTCGCCGAGGCGCGCCAGGGGCTCGTCGAGCTCGCGTTCTTCGCGCGCGCGTGGGAGGCGACGCACCCCGGGGTCACCATCCGGGTCGACGCGACGCCGACCGAGTAGCTAGGCGGCCGTCCGGACGAGCGCGCGGTCGTGCGCGATGCGGATCGCCTCCGTCCGCGTCGACGCGCCGAGCTTGCGGTAGACGTTGCGCAGGTGGAACTTCACCGTCTGGTCGCTCACCCACAGCTCGCTCGCGATCTCGCGGTTCGACCGCCCGAGAACGAGCTGCTCGAGGACGCCGAGCTCCTTCTCGGAGAGTCCCGCCGTCGGCGCCTCCGCGCTCAGCGACTGCCGGTGGAAGACGCTGCCCTCGACCGTCTGCCGGATCGCTGCCGGGAGGTCGAGCGGGCTGATCCGCTTCAGCACGTAGCCGGCCGCCCCGCGGGCGAGCGCGGCCGAGATCAGCTCCGGATCCTCGACCCCCGAGAACACGATCACCGCGGCGTCGGGGTGCTGCCGGCGCAGCGCGTCGAGGCAGCCGAGGCCGTCGCAGTCCGGGAGCCGAAGATCGAGCAGGACGATGTCGGGTGCGAGCTCCGCGGTGCGCGCGAGCGCCGAGGCCGCCGAATCCGCCTCGCCGACGAGCTCCAGCCCCTCCGCCCCTTCGAGGATGGCGCAGACCGCCT
>JBLNEO010000141.1:0-17172 GCA_050262775.1 Pseudomonadota bacterium
TCGTGACGACCACGGCGAGCGCGACGAGCTTCTTCATCTTCCCCCCTACGTTTGCGTGTCGACCGGCGATGTCGCAGCATCGGTTCCCACGACCTCCGCGTCAAGCCCTCGGTCGAGGGTCTGTCACGCATCGGACGCCAGGAGCATCACAGACCGCACGGACGGCGATGTGCGGCGGCGCCGAGCGGGGCGGGAAGTCCCTAGGGGGTGCTGATCGCGGTCGGGCTCCGCCTCTCCTATCCGGTCCGGCGCAGGATCCAGAGGCCGGAGTTCATGTCGCTCGCGTAGACGAGCCCGGTCGCCTCGTCGACGACCACGCCCCAGACCTGCGTCGTGTTCGTGAGCACCCCCCGCTGCGTCGGCTTGACGGGGTTCGTCGTGGCCGGGGGCACGAAGTACGCGACCTCCTTCGGTGCCCGCGGGTTGGAGACGTCGACGACCCGCACGCCGTCCGAGTACCACGACTGGTAGACGGTCGTCCCGACGAGGAAGTTGTTGTGCAGGACGTAGTCGCCCGCCGCCTGGTCGTCCGTGCCGAGCGAATTCGGCGACCGGTAGCTGCCGATCTGCTTCGGTGCGCTGGGGTTCGAGTAGTCGTACACGCGCATGTACCCGTACCCCTTCTCGATCCCGGCGCCGGACGTCTTGCAGAAGTCCTCGTCTGCGCCGAACAGGAGCTTCCGGGCCTCGTCGTACTGGGACGAGTGCGCGTCGCCGTCCGCCTCGGGCCCGTAGACGGTGCGGCCCCTGTACACGGGCGTCGCGGGGTTCGTGAGGTCGAGCTTCACGAACCCGCTGTCCCAGTAGGAGACGAAGGCCGCCTTCCCGTCCTCGGTCGGCTCCGCGCCGTGGCCGTAGTTCGCGTCGGGGTCGCAACCCTGGCCGGACGAGAACGGTCCCCCGGCGTCCTGGATGCCCCAGTCGGAGACCTGGAACGGCGCGGCCGGGTTCGTGATGTCGAACAGGCGGAAGTCGCCGTCACCGTTCTCGTCGCGGTACCCCGAAGGGGTCGTCGAATCCGGGTACCGCGAGGTCGGGACGGTGGCGTAGGCGAAGGTCCGGCCGAGGTCGGCGCGGTGCTGGACCTCGAACTCGTGGACGCCGCGCGCGCAGCAGGCCGTGCGGAGGTACCCGATCTGAACGGGCTTCGCCGGCGTCGTCACGTCCCAGAGCATCAGACCCCGGTCGGCGTCGGTGTCGTAGCGAGAGCCGCCGCAGTACTGGAGCCCGACGGCGGCGATGTCGCGTCCCTTCGCCGGGCCGTACGGCGCGGTGTACACGACGACGTCCTCCGCGGACGTCCCTTCCGGGTTCAGCAGGGTCGAGACGCGAGTCGGGTCGGCCGGGTCGCGCACGTCGACGACCGCCACCCCGCGCTTGTCGCCGCTCGGGCAGAAGCGGTCGTTGCCGGGGGCCCAGTCGGCGAAGCCCCACTGGCCGACGTAGGCATACCCCTCGTACTCCCAGACGTCCCCGTTGAACCCGCGTGCGCCGAGGTCGTTGTGGCCGACGGCGACCATGTTCCAGGCGGACCCGGCCTTGGTGCCACCGGCGTAGTCCTTCAACGCCTGCTCGTAGAAGTGGTGGTGGTCCTTGATGCCGCCGTCGCCGTCGTCGGCATGCGACAACGCGGCGGCGCTGAACGCGAGTGCCGCGGCGAACACGCCGAGCACCACGATCGAACGACTCACGTGGCTCTCCCCCCTCGGTCGAGACCTGTTGGAGCGCCCACTATGCACCGCCGCGCGCCGCGGGACAACCCGACCCGGCCCGTACACTTCGGGGGTGGAACGCAAGCTCGCAACCGTCCTCTTCGTCGACATCGTCGACTCGACCGAGCTCGTCTCCGAATCGGACCCCGAGGTCGTCCGCCGCCGAGTCGAGCGGTTCTTCGACCGCGCGGCGCGCTGCATCCGCGCGCACGGCGGCACGGTCGAGAAGTTCGTCGGCGACGCCGTCATGGCGGCCTTCGGCATCCCGCGCGCGCACGAGGACGACGCCGTGCGGGCGATCCGTGCCGCGCTCTCGATCCTCGACGAGGTGCGCGACCTCGGCCTCCGGGCGCGCGTCGGGATCGAGTCGGGCGAGGTCGTCGCGGACGCGTCGCTCGACTCGACCTTCGCGACGGGCGAGGCCGTCAACGTCGCGGCGCGGCTGCAGCAGGCGGCGGGCCCGAACGAGATCCTCGTCGGCCCCGGCGCCTACCGCCTGGCGTACGGCTCCGTCGAGCTCGAGTCGGCCGGGCTGCGGGAGCTGCGCGGCCGCCGCGACCCCGTGCCGGTGTGGCGCGCGCTCGGCCTCACCGAGCGCCCGCTCCCGCCGCGGGACGGCACCCCGCTCGTGGGCCGCGAGAGCGAGCTCGAGCTGCTGCGCCACACGTACGAGCGGGCCGTCCGCGACCGGCGGGCGCACGTGGTCACGATCTACGGCGAGCCCGGCGTCGGGAAGAGCCGCCTCGCGCGCGAGTTCGTCTCGACGCTGGAGGGTGCGACCGTCCTCGTCGGCCGCAGCCTCCCGTACGGCGAGGGGATCACGTACTGGCCGCTCGCGGAGATGGTGAAGGGCGCCGCGGGGATCTCCGACGACGACGCGCCCGAGGAGGCGCAGGAGAAGCTGCGCGTGTGCTGCGAGGACGAGGAGGTGGCCGACCTGCTCGGGCTGGCCTCGGGCGTGCTCGACGCGTTCGACAACGAGCGCAGCCGGCAGGAGATCCAGTGGGCGGTGCGCGAGTGGGCCGAGACGCTCGCCTCGGAGCAGCCGCTCGTTCTCGGGTTCGAGGACATCCACTGGGCGGAGGAGCCGCTGCTCGACCTCATCGAGCACCTCGCCGGGTGGGTGCGCGAGTCGCCCCTCCTCATCGTCTGCCTCGCGCGCCCCGAGCTGCTCGACCAGTACCCGGGATGGGGCGGCGGGCGCATGCGTGCGCTGTCGATCGAGCTCGAGCCGCTCGGGCGGGCGGACGCCGAGGACCTCGCGGAGGCGCTGCTCGCGGACGAGCCGCTGACGCGCGAGCTCCTCCGCGACATCCTCGACAAGACGGAGGGCAACCCGCTGTTCCTCGAGGAGACGGTGCGCATGATCACCCAGGGCGAGGACGGCCACGCCGAGGGGATCCCGGACACCCTCCAGGCGCTGATCGCCGCGCGCATCGACCTCCTGCCGGCCGCGCAGAAGACGCTGCTGCAGCGCGCGTCGGTGATCGGGCGCACGTTCTGGCACGGCGCCCTGATCGATCTCTCCCCGGACGTCGAGGACGTCGACGAGGCCGTCGAGGAGCTCCTGCTGCGCGACTTCGTCCTCCGCGAGGCCCGCTCCACGCTCTCCGGCGACCGTGCCTACCGGTTCAAGCACGTCCTCATCCGCGAGGTGGCCTACTCGGGCCTCCCGAAGGCGGCGCGCGCCGAGCACCACCGCCGGTTCGCCGGGTGGCTCCGGGAGCGCGCGGGCGACGAGCTCCTCGAGATCCGTGCCTACCACCTCGACCGCGCCGCGGCGCTGACGGCGGAGCTCGACGGCGCGCCTCCGCCCGAGCTCGCCGCCGAGGCCGCGGCGGCGCTCGAGTCGGCCGGGTCGCGCGCGCTCTCCCGCGAGGGGAACGCGACGGCACGGCGCCTCCTGCTGCGCGCGACCGAGCTCGAGCCGACGCTCGTCCGGCGGCACAAGGCGGCGGTGGCCGCGTGGCGGATCGCCGACTTCCCCGCGGTGTCGATGGAGATGGCGGCCGTCCGCCAGGAGGCGATCGCGACCGGGAACGCGAAGATCCACGGGCGCTCCCTGAACGCGCTCGCGGACGTCGCGCTCGTGCGCGACGCCGACCTCCCGCGGGCCGCCGAGCTCGCCGAGCTCGCGCTGTCCGTCCTGCCGGAGGACGACCTCGTCGGCCGCTTCGACGCACTGCGCATGCGCGCGCAGATCGCCTGGTGGCTCGGCGACCTCTCCGGGGACGAGCGCTACGCGCTGGAGGCGCTCGAGCTCGCGCAGCGCCTCGGGCGCAAGGACCTCGAGGCGGAGGCGGCGCAGGACGTCGCGTCGACGCGGTTCGCCCGACTCGACGTCGAGGGCGCCGAGCCGTACCTCGCGCGGGCGAGCGAGCTCGCCGAGGCGAGCGGGAGCATCACGTCGCGCGCCGGCGTGCTCGCGTCGCGCGGGCGCCTGCTCTCGATCCGCGGCCGCCTCGACGAGGCGCAGGCCGCGCTCGAGGAGGCGCGCGCGCTGTACGAGGAGGCAGGCGCGGCCTGGACGCTCGGGCGCACGCACAACGCGCTCGCGTGGATCGCGTGGCGGAAGGGCGACCTGGCGCGGGCGGAGCGGCTGTTCCGCGACTCGATCCGGATCCTCAAGCCGCTCGAGGACCGCGCGTCGCTGTGCGAGAGCCAGCGCGGGCTGGCGCAGCTGCTCGTGGCCGCCGGCAAGGTCGAGCAGGCCGAGCGGTTCGCGCTCGAGGCGCGCGAGACCGTCGGCCCGCACGACGAGAGCTCGCGGGCGACGACGCGGATGGCGCTCGGGATCGTGCGCGCCGCGCAGGGCCGCGACGCCGAGGCGGAGGAGCTCCTGCGGGAGGCGCTCGAGGTCGTCGGCCGCACCGAGTTCGGCTACATCCGCTTCGAGCTGCTGACGGCGCTCACGCGCTTCCTCCGCGAGCGCGGCCGTGCCGACGAGGCGGTCGCGCTCGACGAGGAGCTCGCGGAGCTCGGCGAGGTGACGTGGGGCCAGCCGCAGCTCGAGGCGACGCCGGCCCGGATGGCCTAGACCGCCTCGGCGACGAGCTCGAGCAGCCGCAGGCGCCCGTCGGCGAGCGCACGCGCGAGGTTCTTGAAGGCGGGCGCCGGTGACGGGTCGCGCCGCGTCCACGCGAGCCCGGCCTCCGTCACGTCCCTGCGCGCCGCGGCGCGGAACCCGGCCGCGGTGAGCAGGTCGTCGAGGGCGTCCTCGGTGACGAGGGCGGAGAGCTCGGGCCGGCTCGCCCACGGGAGCGGGTAGTCCGGCGTGCCGCCGGCCGCGACGACGTCGTAGACCGCGAGCCGTCCGCCCGGGCGCAGGACGCGGCGCAGCTCCGCGTACAGGCGGAGCTTGTCCGGGACGTTCATCGCCGCGTGCTGCGTCCACGCGACGTCGAAGGCGTCGCGGTCGAACGGGAGCGCGGCGGCGTCGCCGACGGTGAAGGTCACGCGGTCGGCGAGGCCGGCCTCGCGCGTCAGCTCCTGGGCCGCCTCCACGAGCTCCGGCGTCAGGTCGATTCCGACGACCTCGACGCCGAAGCGGCGCGCCAGCACCCGCGCCGGGCCGCCGAGGCCCGAGCCGACGTCCACGACGCGCTCGCCCTCCCGCAGCCCCGCGAGCTCGGCGAGCTCGATCGTCGCCTCCGTCCCGCGCACGTGGAGCTCCTCGACCCCCGCACGGAGCCGCTCGCGGAAGCGCCCCGTCGCGTAGTGGCGTCGAACGTCGTCTGCGCTCACGCGGTGAGGATCGCACGGATCGCCTGTGACGACGCCTCGTCCGGTGACTCCGAGATCACGGTCGCCGGACGGTCGAAGCGCGCGAGCGCCTCGCGCAGCGGCTCCGCGCGGAGCGTCCCCTCGCCGTACGGCAGGTGCTTCGTCTCGTTGCGGTTCGCGTACTGGATGTCGGAGAAGTGGACGTGGAACGGGGCGCCCGGCTCGAGCGCCGCGTCGGCCGCTTCGAGCGGCCCCGCGAACGCCTCCACCTCGAGGAAGGCGCCGTCGCTCGTGGCGTGCATGTGGGCGAAGTCCAGCACGGGGCGGACCCACGGCACGGCCTCCGCGATCGCGATCACGTCGTCGACGGACCCGAGCTCGGCGACGCGCCCCATCACCTCGACCCCGAAGGGCACGAGCCGGCCCTTCCCCTCGAGGCGCCCGCCGAGGTCGAAGAGCTGCTCGACGACGTCCGCGATCGCCTCCTCGCGCGTCCGGCCGAGGAAGTAGCCGGGGTGGATCACGACCGGCGACGCGCCCGCCGCGACGGCGATCCCCGCGGAACGGTCGAGCACGCCGAGCGCCATGCGGAACTTCTTGCCCCGCTCCCGGTGGCCCATCCAGCCGAACAGCGGCGCGTGGAGCGACAGCGCGATCCCGGCGTCGCGCGCGGCCTCGCCGAGTCGCTCGCCCCAGGCGTAGTCGAGCCAGAAGCCGCTCTCGCAGTCGATCTCGGCGGCGTCGTACCCGGCCTCGACGAGCAGCGCGACCGCCTCCTCGGGGCTCTCGCGGGAGGGCAGGTACCCGGGGCCGACGCGGATCGCTCCCACGGCCGTGACGCTACCGGGGACGCGGCCCTCGCGGTCACGTCAGGGGTCTACCCGGGCGCCGTCCGCGTGCCACCATGTCGTCCGACGGGGGTCCTACGCTTTTCAGCACATGGCCAAGGCACCCTCCCGCATCGATCTCCTCGAGCTCGACATCGACCTCCGGCTGACCGACCTGTGGCGCGAGGCGGCCGAGATCGAGGAGTGGAACCTCGACGTCGTGGCCGCCTTCATGCGGGCCGCATACGGCAAGGGGTACTGCGACGCGCTCACCGAGGACTCGCCGGGCTCGCTGTGCCGTGACCACGGGTACCGGATCCCGGAGCGGGCCCCGGTTCCCGAGGCGTAACGGCGCCGGGCTCCGGCTAGACTCCGGGCGTGACGCGACGGCGCAATCCCGCCCGGCTCGTGATCGCGCTCTCGGTCGCGGCGACGCTCGCGGTCTTCCTCCTCTACACGTCGATCGCCGGCGGCGGGACGCCTTCCGTGCTGCCGAGCGAGGTCGCCGCGCACGACGGGCAGGTCTCGCTCGCCGGGCGCGTCGTCGGCCCCGTCCGACGCGAGGGGCGCACCATCCGCTTCACGCTCCGTGACCCGAAGGGGACGGCGACGGTGCCCGTCGTGTACGCCGGCTCCGTCCCGGACATGTTCCAGGTGGGGCGCGACGTGTACCTCGACGGCGAGCTCCGGCGCGGGACGTTCGTCGGCGAGTCGGGAACGCTCGTGACGCGCTGCCCCTCGAAGTACACGAAACGCTCGTCCGCCTAGCCGCATGCCGGAGCTCGGCCGCGCGGCCCTCCTCGTCGCCCTCGGGCTCGTCGTCTACGCGCTCGTCGCGGGTGCGATCGCGGCGCACGATCGCCGCCGCCGGCTCGCGCTGTCGGCGCAGAACGCGCTCCTCGCCGCCTTCGGCGCGACGCTCGTCGCCTCCGCCGTCCTCCTGAGCGCGCTCTGGCGGCGCGACTTCGGCTTCGTGTACGTCGCCGACCACGTGTCGCGCGACCTGCCGACGCCGTACGCGCTCTCGGCGTTCTGGGGTGGTCAGGAGGGCTCGCTCCTGCTGTGGCTGCTCGTCCTGACCGGCGTCTCGGCGGCCGCCGTCGCCTGGGGGAGGCGCGCCGGGCGGGACCTCGTCGCGTGGGTCGTGCCGCTGCTCGGCGGTGTCGCGACCTTCTTCGCGTTCCTGCTCGTCGCCGTCGCGAGCCCGTTCGCGACGCAGGTGCCCACGGCGGACGGGGCCGGGATGGTGCCCTCGCTCCAGAACCCGTACATGCTCGCGCACCCGCCGATGCTCTACCTCGGCTACGTCGGGCTCACGATCCCGTGGGCGTTCGCGATGGGCTCGCTCCTCGCCGGCCGCACGGACGAGCGGTGGATCGTCGCCACCCGCCGCTGGACGCTCGCGGCGTGGGCGTTCCTCGGCGTCGGCCAGCTGCTCGGCTCGCACTGGGCCTACGAGGAGGTCGGGTGGGGCGGCTACTACGCGTGGGACCCGGTCGAGAACGCGGCGCTGATGCCGTGGCTCGCCGCCACGGCCTACCTGCACTCCGTGATGATCCAGGAGAAGCGCGGGATGCTGAAGCTCTGGAACATGACGCTCGTCACGCTCGCGTTCGGGCTCTCGCTCTTCGGCACGTTCCTCACCCGCTCGGGCGTCGTCACCTCGATCCACTCGTTCGCGCAGAGCCCGATCGGGGCGTGGTTCCTCGGCTTCATCATCGCCGTCGTCGCCGTCTCGATCGCGCTGATCCTCCTGCGGCTGCCGCTCCTGCGCTCGAAGACGCGCCTCGAGTCGCTCGTGTCGCGCGAGGCGACGTTCCTCTACAACAACCTGCTCCTCGTCGCGTTGTGCCTGACCGTGCTGTGGGGGGTCCTCTTCCCGATCGTCTCCGAGGCGGTGCGCGGGACGACGCTCACCATCGGGCCGCCGTACTTCAACTTCTTCCTCCGCGTCTTCGGCCTGCCGCTCCTGCTGCTGATGGGCATCGGGCCGCTCGTGGCGTGGCGCCGCGCGTCGCTCCGCACCCTCGGGCGGACGTTCGTGTGGCCGTTCGGCGTCGCCCTCCTCGCCGGCGTCGTGCTGCTCGCGCTCGGCGCGGGCTCCTCGGTCCCCGGCCTGCTCGCCTACACCTTCTCGGCGTTCGTGCTCGCCTCCATCGCGCTCGAGTTCGCACGGGGGACGCGCGCGCGGAAGGCGCTCGGCGCGCGCACGTGGCCCGGGGCGTTCGCGTCGCTCGTCGCGCAGAACCGGCGACGCTACGGCGGCTACGTCGTCCATGCGGCGATGGTGCTGCTCGCGATCGGGATCGTCGGCTCGAGCGCCTACCAGACGGTGCGTGAGGTCCAGGCGCGGCCGGGGCAGACGTTCGCCGTGGGCGACTACGCCGTGCGCTACGAGCGACTCGAGCGCCGCCGGGCGGCGAACGCGACCGAGACCCGCGCGGTGCTCGCCGTCGACCGCGGCGGGCGGGACCTCGGGACGCTCGAGGCCGGCAAGAACCGGTACCCCGTGGAGCAGCAGGTCTCGAACGAGGTCGCGATCCGCAGCGATCTGCTGACGGGCGAGGACCTGTTCGTGATCGCCGACCAGATCGACCCCGACGGCACGGTCTACTTCAAGGTGTTCGTGAAGCCGCTCGTGAACCTGATCTGGCTCGCGGGCCTCGTGTTCGTGCTCGGCTCGGTGATCGCGATGTGGCCCGACGCGCGCGAGGCGCGACGGCTCGCGCTCCGGTACGAGGGCGAGGCCGCCTCGGGGGCGCGCGCGTGAGTGTCGTCGCGCTCTCCCTCGGCGCGCTGCTCGCCGTCGCGTGCGTCGTCTACGTGTCGCTCCCGTTCCTGCGCGAGCCCGACCCCGAGCGCGATCGGCTGGAGGAGCCCGACGAGCTCGAGCGCCGCCGGCTCGTGCTCGCGGAGGACCGCGACCGTGCGCTCGCCGCGCTGAAGGAGCTCGAGCTCGACCACCGCACCGGCCAGATCGCCGACGAGGACTACCGCGCGCTCGTGGGGCCGTTGCGGCGCCAGGCCGCGGAGGCGCTGCGCGCGCTCGAGCCGCGGGCCGGCGCGAAGGGGGAGCGTGTCCGCACCGGCGGCTAGCTCCGGCTGTCCCACCTGCGGCGCCGCGATCGTCCCGGGCAGCCGGTTCTGCGGCCAGTGCGGCCGACGGCTCGACGGCGACGCGGCGGCCGACCTCCCGGTCGATCGGGAGGCACCCCGGCCGGACGTCACGACGAGCGAGCGCCACCTCTTCGGCGTCACACCCGTGCTCGCCGCCGTCGTCGTCGGCGCCGCCGCCGTCGCGGTCGGGATTCTCCTCGTCGCGCTCGACGAGGTGATCGTCGGTGCGGTCGTGATCGTGGTCGGCGCCGTGCTGCTGCTGCTCCTCGCGGCGGGCGCGCCGCAGCTCCGGCGCTCGCGGTCGAGCGTCGGGGCCCGCGCCTCCCAGCTCGCGACGACCACGCGCGCGCGCTCCCGTGCGCGGCGGCGGCTCGCGACGCTTCGACGCGAGCGCGACGAGCTCGAGCGCGCGCGCCGGGAAGGGCTCGTCCGCCTCGGGGAGGCCGTTTACCGTTCCGACGCGGCGGAGACCGACCGGGTGCGCGCCGAGGTCGAGGGCCTCGACGCCGAGCTCGCGGCGAAGGAGGAGGCGATGGCGGCGATTGCCGCGGAGGCGAGGCAGCACGTGGAGCGGGCGCAGCTGCAGGCGCAGCCGACGGAGATGGTCGAGCTGCCCGACCCGTCGCCGCCGTATCCGCCGCCGGACGAGGGGACCCCGCCGGAGCCTCCGCGCATCCCCGAGCCGTACCCGCCGCCGGACGAGGGGACGCCGCCGGAGCCTGCGCGCATCCCCGAGCCCGAGCCGCCGACCGAGCGCGCCTAGGGGACCCGCGCCGCGGCGACCGGCCGCCGATTTCGCTACATTCGCGCAGATTCGCAGGCGGCAGGGACGTCCGACCGCCCGGCGAACCTCCCCATATGAGCCGGCTCCTGCTCATCGTCGCCGCTGCGCTCGTGCTCTCGGCACCGGCCTGGGCCGACAACATGGGCGACCGGAAGCGCGAGCTGGACAACCGGATCGCCGCGCTCCAGGGGCGGATCGCCGGCGCGAACCGCAAGGAAGCCGTGCTCACCGACCAGATCGAGGCCGTGACCACGAAGATCCGCGGCCTGCAGGACGACGTCGACCGGGCGCAGGCGCGCGTGTCGACGCTCGAGGGCGAGCTCGTCGTCTACAAGAACCGCCTCGCACGGCTCTCGCAGCTCCTCGAGCTCCAGACCGAGAAGCTCGCGCTGCTGACCCGGCAGCACCAGGTCGCCGAGACGCGGCTCGAGCGCCGACTCGTCGCCATCTACCAGTCGGACACGCCCGACACCGTCGAGGTCGTGCTCACGGCGGAGAGCCTGGCCGAGGTGCTCGACCAGCTCGACTACATGCACGAGGTCGGCCGGCAGGACAAGCAGATCGCCGCGCGTGTGCGCGCGGCGCGGATCGCGATGCGGAAGACGCGTGCGCGCACCGCCGGGACGCGGAAGGCGCTCGCGGCGACCACGGCCGCGGTCGAGTCGCGGGTGAACGAGCAGCGCGTGGTCCGAGACCGGCTCGTCGCCGACCAGAACGCCCTCGCCTCGGCGCGCGCCGACAAGCACCGCGTCCTCGCCGGCGTCCGCTCGCAGGAGGCGACCGATCGCAAGCACGTCGAGAACCTCCAGGCCGAGAGCGCGGAGCTGACGGCGCGCATCCAGGCGGCGCAGGCACGCGCATCCTCCGGCGGAGGCGCCGTCACGGTGCAGCAACGGTCGTCCGCGGGCTTCATCTGGCCCACGTCGGGCGTCGTCACGAGCGGGTTCGGCTGGCGCTGGGGACGGATGCACGAGGGCGTCGACATCGCGGCGCCGACCGGCACGCCGATCGCCGCGGCCGCCGCGGGCACCGTGATCTACGCGGGCTGGATGGGCGGCTACGGCAACCTCGTGGTGATCGACCACGGCGGGGGCCTCGCGACGGCGTACGGCCACCAGTCGTCCATCGCCGTCTCGTCGGGGACCCAGGTCGCGCAGGGGCAGACGATCGGCTACGTCGGCTCCACGGGCCACTCGACCGGGCCGCACCTCCACTTCGAGGTGCGCGTCAACGGGTCGCCCGTCGATCCGATGGGCTACCTCTAGCGCCCGGGCGTACCCGCCGCGCGTCGAGGCGCGTTCCGTGTGCAAGAGGGACGCGGCCGTCACGTCCCGCGAGCCCACCTGTTCGTCTCCCGACGACGACCGGCCGCCTCTCCGGAGGCGGCCGTCCGCTTCAGGCGCCGTCGCGGAGGATGTGGATGTCGGGCAGGTTTCGCCAGCGCTCCTCGAGGTCGAACCCGTACCCGACGAAGAGCTCGTCGGGCACCGTGAACCCGACGTAGCGGACGGGCAGGTCGTCGACGAGCCGGCGGTACGGCCGGTCGAGGAGCGTGGCCGCGACGAGCGACGCCGGGCGGCGGAGCTCGAGCGTGCGCACGAGGTAGTTGAGCGTCAGGCCGGTGTCGATCACGTCCTCGACCACGATCACGTCCCGGCCCGCGATCTCGGCGTCGAGGTCCTTGAGGAAGCGGATGCCGGTGTGACCGCCGGTCTCCGACACGGACCCGTACCCGGCGAGCTCGACGAAGTCGATCGCGTGCGCGACCGGGATCCGGCGGGAGAGGTCCGCGAGGAAGACGACGCTCGCCTTGAGCGACGCGACCAGCACGGGATCGCGGTCCGCGTAGTCGCGCGCGATCTCCGTGCCGAGCTCCCGCACGCGGTCGGCGAGCTCCTCCGCGGTGAGGTAGACCTCGGCGATCCGCGGGTCGAGCTTCAGGACGCGAGCTTCAGGCCGTATCGCTGCGCGAGGCGCTCGATGTCGCGCCGGTAGAAGAGCTTCACGCGGATCTCGGGATGGAGCGCTCGCAGCTTCCGCAGCTTCCGGTTCTTGCGGGTCACCAGCGACTGCTTCATCACCGTGATCTCGAGGTACAAATCCTGCTCGGGGAGATAGAAGTCGGGCGTGAACGCCTCCGTCACCCGACCCTCCTCGTCACGCTCGAGGACGAAGGTCCGCGGCTCGTAGTCCCAAGGGACGCCGTGGTAGTCGAGGATCTTCGCGCACTCGAGCTCGGCCTCGTTCACGAAACGAGGGGGTGATTTGCCTACAAATGCCTGGAAATCAGGTATTTCCGAGGCCACCTGGGGCAGCGTAGCACCCGGTTCGGACGTAGACTCTCGCGCCATGGCCGCCGCCGACGACAGCTTCGTCATCGCCCAGCTCTCCGATCTCCACTGCGGCGGGCCCTACTTCGTGCCGAATCTGCTCGAGCGGGCGATCTCGGAGATCAACGAGCTCGCGCCCGACGTCGTCATCTGCAGCGGCGACCTGACGACCTTCGGGTTCAAGGAGGAGTACGCCGAGGCGAAGCGCTACCTCGACCGGCTCGAGTGCGACGCCTTCGCCGTGATCCCCGGCAACCACGACTCGCGGAACGTCGGGTACGTGCACTTCGAGCGGCTGTTCGGCGACCGGAACTCGGTCCTGCGGGTGAAGGACGTCACGATCGTCGCGGTCGACTCGACCGAGCCGGACCTCGACCACGGCGTGATCGGGCGCGGCCGGTACCCGTGGATCGAGGAGGCGTTCGCCGCTGACGCGCGCATGCGCGTGTTCGTCATGCACCACCACCTGCTGCCGGTGCCCGGCACCGGGCGCGAGCGCAACGTCGTCTACGACGCCGGGGACGCGATCGAGTGCCTCCAGCGCTCGCACGTCGACCTCGTCCTCTGCGGGCACAAGCACGTCCCCTACGCGTGGCGGCTCGAGGATCTGTTCATCGTCAACGCCGGCACGGTCTCCACGCTGCGTCTCCGCGGGAACGTCCGGCCCTGTTACAACGTCGTCGAGGTCTCGGGGTCGCACGTGACGGTGTGGCGCCGCCATCCCTTCCACGGGCAGGAGCGGATCATCCAGTTCTCCGTCGAGACGCGCGCGTACGAGAAGTACACGGCGCGAATCGAGGACGAGGTGACGTCGTGGTGAGCCGCTGCGTGGCGCTGATCGACGGCGAGCACTACGCGTCCGTCGTCCGCGACGCGCTCGCGGGCCTCCCGTACGAGGTGGTCGGCGCCGTGCTGCTCGGCGGGACGGAGAAGCTCCGCGGGGGCGAGGACTACGGGGTGCCGGTCCATCACTCGCTCGAGGACGCCCTCGCCGAGCACGTGCCGGACGTCGTGTTCGACCTGTCCGACGAGCCCGTGCTCGGGCCGCGCGAGCGCATGCGCGTCGCGAGTCGGGTGCTCGCGACCGGGATCGCCTACCTCGGCGCCGACTTCCGGTTCGACCCGCCCGTGCTGGAGCCGTTCCCGCTCCCGTCGCTCTCGATCGTCGGCACCGGCAAGCGCGTCGGGAAGACCGCGGTGTCGGCCTACGCCGCTCGGCGGTGGGCGCGGGAGCTCGACGTCCTCGTCGTCGCGATGGGGCGGGGCGGGCCGGCCGAGCCGCTCGTCGCCGACGTGCCGCCGACGCTCGACGACCTGCTCGCGCTCTCGCGCGACGGCGGACACGCGGCCTCGGATTACCTCGAGGACGCGGCGCTCGCGCGCGTGCCGACGATCGGGTGCCGCCGTGCCGGGGGCGGCCTCGCGGGCGCGGTCGTCGCATCGAACGTCTCGGCCGGCGCGGCGCTCGCCGCGGAGCGCCGACCCGACCTCGTCGTCTTCGAGGGGAGCGGCGCCGCGCTGCCGCCGATTGCCACGGCCGCGCGGATGCTCGTGGCGAACGCATCGCAGCCCGCCGACGTGGTCGCGGGCTACCTCAACGCGTACCGGATCCTCGTCTCCGATCTCGTCGTCCTGACGATGGCCGAAGCGGGGACGCCGCACCGTGAGCTGGCCGTTGCGGTGCGCGAGGTGAAGGACGTCCCCGTCGTGGCGTGCACGGTGCGCCCGCGTCCCGTCGAGGACGTGGGCGGACGCCGCGTCGCGTTCTTCTCCACGGCGCCCGCGGCCGCGCTCGACCGGCTCGCCGACCACCTCCGGGACGCCCACGGCGCCGACGTCGTGCTCGCGTCGCCGCACCTGGCCGACCGGGAGCGGCTGCGCGCCGACGTCGAACGTGCAGCGGCCGCGGCGGCGGACGTGTTCCTCGTCGAGCTCAAGGCGGCCGCGGTCGACGTCGTCGCCGAGGCCGCGGCGGCGGGCGGCGTCGAGCTGGTCCTCGCGGACGCCGACGTCGTGCCCGTCGCGGGGGACGTCGACGGCGCGCTCGACGCGCTCGCGGTCGCCGCGCGCGAGGGGATGGCGGTCGCGTGACGCAGCCGCGCCGGCGCGACCCGCTGCCGCTCGGGGGCGACCAGGGGCTCCCGTACTCGAAGGGCGTGATGGCGCGTGCCCTGATCGCGACCGGGCTCGCGCCACTGCCCGCGTACGAGCTCGCGCACCGGATCGAGGCCGACCTGCGCGCGCGCGGAGTCGAGACCGTCGACCTCGACCGCGTCTCGGAGCTCGCCGTCGAGACGCTCGGCCCGGATGCGGCCGCGACCACGATCGGCCGGCTCCGCCGCTACCTGCACCTGCGCGAGCTCGACGCGCCCATCGTCGTCCTCGTCGGCGGTGCCACGGGCACCGGGAAGTCGACGATCGCGACGGAGATCGCGCATCGCCTCGGGATCACGCGCGTCACGTCCACCGACTTCCTGCGCCAGACGATGCGCGCGTTCTTCTCGCCCGAGTTCATGCCCTCGGTGCACTTCTCGAGCTTCGAGGCGGGGGAGGCGCTGCCGGAGGCCGAGCGCGAGGCGGGCGACCCGCTCATGATCGGCTTCGTCGACCAGACGAGGCACGTCCTCGTGGGCGTCGAGGCCGCGGTCGACCGCGCGCAGCACGAGGGCTGGTCGGTCGTGATCGAGGGCGTGCACCTCGTCCCGGGGATGCTGCGCCCGTCCCCGCCGGGCATCCTCTTCGTCCACGTCATCGTCGCGATCGAGGATGAGTCGCTCCACGCCGAGCACTTCTCCATCCGCGACGCCGCCACCGGCGGGACGCGCGCGCTCGAGAAGTACCTGGCCCGCCTCGGCGACATCCGCCACCTCCAGGACTTCATCGTCGACCAGGCGGGGAAATCCGGCGTGCCCGTGATCCAGAATGGCAACATCGAGCAGGCGATCGCGGCGGTGATGGAGATCGTGTACGAGCGGGCCGAGACTCTGAGGATGGTGCTGCGGTGACCGAGACGGTCCCGGGGGTGGACGGCGCCGCGCCCGACGAGCAGGCGCGCCGACCGTGCCGCTGCGAGACGTACGCGCGGGCGACGGAGTGGGCCGCGCTCGCCGGGGCGCGCTGGCTGGGCCGGGCCGACCAGGACGCGGCCGAGAGCGCCGCGACCGTGGCCATGGCGGCGGCGATCGAGCAGCTGGAGATCGAGGGCCGCGTCGTCATCGGCTCCGACGAGGGGCCGCTCGCGGTGGGGAACCGCATCGGGCTCGGCGGCGACGCCGTCGACCTCGCGGTCGACCCGCTCGAGGGGCGGGGCGTCGTCGCGCGCGGCGGCCCCGGCGCGATGTCGATGATCGCCGTCGCGGAGCCCGGCTCGCTGCTCTCGCTCCCCCAGATGTACATGCGGAAGATGGCGGTCGGCCCGCGGGCGCGCGGGCAGATCGACATCCAGCATCCCGTGGGCGACAACGTGCGCGCGATCGCCGACGCGTTCGGCAGGCAGGTCGGCGACATCACGACGATCGTCCTCGACCGGCCGCGCCACCACGACCTCGTCGAGGACCTCCGCGCCGCAGGCGCCCGGATCAAGCTGATCCAGGACGGGACCGTGACGGCCTCGATCTCCGCGGCGATCCGCGGGACGAACGACCACCTCGCGATCGGGATCGGCGGAACCCGCCAGGCCGTGATGTCGGCGGCGGCGCTCCGCTGCCTCGGCGGCGAGCTCCAGGCGCAGCTGTGGCCGACCTCCCGCAGCGACATCGACGCCGCGCGGGAGGCCGGCGTGGAGGACGTCGAGCGCATCTTCTTCACCGAGGACCTCGCGCCCGGCGAGGTGATCGTCGCCGCGACCGGCGTGTCGAACGGCGACCTCCTGCGCGGCGTCCGGTTCTACGCGGACAGCGCGCGCACCCACTCGCTCGTGATGTGCACGCGCTGCAACTGGGTGCGCTTCACGGACGGCCTGCACTTCTTCTCGCGCGACCGGCGCGAGGAGGTCCGCCTGCTCGTCGGGTAGGCCCCGCCGTCAGCACGTCCCCTGGTACTCGCGCGGGGCGCTCCTGTGCCACCTGACTGCGTAGTCGTAGGCGCGCGCGAGGCGCCTCGACGGGACTTGCCGGTGGCGGACGACGGTCTGGCGGACGGTCGCGAACCGACCCGGTGCGACCTTCACCCGCCGACGTGCCGTCGTCGTGTACGCCTCGTCCTCCGTCGCCGTGAAGCCGAACCAGCGGATGGCCACGTCCTTGAAGAGCGAGAGGGCGGTGCAGTCGGTCACGCCCTCGTCCGAGCTCCCGCGCTGGTGGACGCCCTCGTGGACGAGGACGTGGATCGCGAGCGACGCGTGGTACAGGCCGACGTCCTCGCGGCCGAGCACAGCGTGCAGCGTCTCGCAGATCGCGGGGTTGAGGTAGATCGTCGGATCGCTCGGGACGGTGAATCCGTTCACGAACGACCAGTCGTCCTGGATCGAGTCGCCCACGTGGATCCAGTCGGCCCATCGGGTCTCGCACCACACGGAGACGGGCTTTCCGGCGACCGCCGAGGCGACGGCATCCAGTGTCGGGAGCGGCGCGTTGGTGCTCGGCACTGCGGTCGCAGCCGCAACGGTGAGCGCGAGCGAGGCCGCCGCGACGACCGCGACGGCGCGAGAGAGACGTGTCATGACCCCTTGCCTTTCGTAT